>NZ_DEYV01000026.1:272888-467547 GCF_002364655.1 Pseudomonas sp. UBA3149 | reverse complement strand
TGGAGTCATTTTTGTTGCACCCTGGCCTGACGGCATACAGAAGTTGATGAGACGGGATATCGCCCGTTGTCAGTCATCGTACAACTATAGATTCCAGGGTACAACTCCTCTTACACAGATTTTTTAATCAGCGTGAATTCTGGCCTGTTCCTACCTCTTCATTGGCTCGACGTAGTCGCTCGCGACTGTTGGTTAGATGCAGGCGCATCGCTGCACGTGCCGCATCAGTGTCCTGCCGAGCGATAGCGTTGTAGATGTCTTCATGCTCGCCATCCAGGCGCAGCTGATAGCGCTGCTGATCATCGTGAGCCAGATAAGCCGAGTTGAGACGGGTGCGGGGGATCAGAACGCTACTGAGGTAGGTCATGATGTCGCTGAAATAGCGATTGCCCGTGGACATGGCGATCTGCAAATGAAACTGCAGATCGAAACTGACAGCCTCGGCAGGCTGCTCGGTGCGCGCCTTCATTTGATCCAGCAGACGACGCATCTCCTGAAGCTGCTCGTCATTTCGGCGCTGCGCCGCCAGACCGGCAGCTTCAACTTCCAGACTGATTCGCAACTCAAGCATTGCCAACACATCACGCAAGGTTGTGATGGTAGCCGGATCGATGAACAGTGGCCCTTCGGCAGGCCGCTCCAGCACAAACGTACCGATCCCGTGGCGCGTTTCGACATGCCCTGCAGCCTGCAGGCGCGAGATCGCTTCACGGACCACCGTTCGGCTGACGCCCTGCTCCTGCATGATGGCCGACTCGGTCGGCAGCTTGTCGCCGGGTTTCAGGTCGCCGTCACGAATACGAGCCTTCATGACCTCGACAACGTTTTCGGCCAGACTGCGAGACTTTTTACGTGGGCGAGGAGTCACGTTACTGTTTTGCATAAGGGTTCATTCAGGGCGTCTTGGAAATATGAACCATAATAGCGTAACCGCGTTGTAGGATGACCCTATTAATCTAAAGTTGGGCACTTTCATAGACAGTAACGTCCTTGAGGATGCCCTCCTCCAGGCGCAAGATCCGCTGATGGAAGCGTTGCAGACTGCTTCGATGCCCTACACTCACCAGCGTCGTATCGGGTAAGCGCTCTCGTAACAAGGTGTACATGGCCGTTTGATCACGCTCATCCAAGGCAGAAGTCGCTTCATCCAGAAACAGCCAGTGCGGTTGGTACAGGATAGCCCGAGCAATGGCCAGGCGCTGTTGCTCTCCAGGAGAGAGGCGCCGTTCCCAATGGTTAGCTTCGTCCACGACAGAAACCAGATGCGCCAGACGGCATTGCCTTAGCACGCTCTCGAGGCGCTCTGGCGCATGCTGAACTTCCCCAGGATAATTCAACGCAGCCCTTAATGTTCCAATAGGCAGATAAGGTCGTTGCGGCAGAAATAGGCATCGACCAATCGGAAGACTTACTGTCCCGCTACCATAGGGCCACAGCCCTGCAATAACCCGTAGCAGGGTGCTTTTGCCACTCCCTGAGGGACCGCTGATAAGCACATGTTCGCCTGAATCAATGCGGCCGCTGATAGGGTCGATCAGTGAGTGCGTCTGGTTGGCCAGCGAAACCTGGAGCCTGTCGAATACCAATGCATCCTCGCCGCGCTCCAGCGTAATGGCCGAAGCCTGAGCCTCATGCCTGTGCATGGTGTCGCGAAAACTCAGGATACGATCAGTTACAGCACGCCAGTTCGCCAATTGCAGGTATGCGTCAATGAACCAGCTCAAGCTGCCTTGAACGTTACTGAACGAGTCGCTGATCTGCATCATGTCGCCAAGCTGGATCTTGCCACTGAAATAGCGCGGTGCCGAAAGTACGGCGCCAATGATGACGGCAATCTGGGAGTAACCGGAGGTAAAGAAGGTCAGACGCTTCTGATAGCGCATCAGCATCCAAAAGTTGCCCCAGACGTGTCCGAATCGTTCCTGGAGCCGTTGCTGCTCGTTCTGCTCCCCGTTATAGAGTGCAATGCTCTCGGCATTCTCCCGGACACGGATCAACCCAAAACGCAGATCCGCCTCATAGCGCTGCTGCTGATTGCTAAGGCCAATCAACCGTCGACCAATGTAATGCGTCAGAACGGTGCCGATGGCGGCATACAGTACTGCAGCCCAGAACATGTAATGAGGAATGGTGATGCCAAACAGCTCGATACTGCCCGACATAGTGATCAGGATGACAGAAAAGGAAATCAGGCTGACGATGGTGCGGATGAATCCCAACCCCAGGGAGAGCGTCATGTCCGTAAAGCTGTTCAGATCTTCGGCAATACGCTGGTCCGGGTTGTCCGCGCCCCCCTTCTGCTCCAAGTGGTAATAGTTGCGGTGCCTAAGCCATAGCGAGAAATACTGCTCGGTCAGCCAGCGTCGCCACCGGATGGTAAGCATCTGGGTCAGGTAAAGCCGGTATACGGCCAGCAGAATGAACAGGGCCGCCAAGCCGCAAAAATACAAAATAAGACGCGTAAAGGACTTCAGATCATGATTTTGCAGGGCATCGTAGAAGTACCGGTTCCAGGTATTGAATACCACTGACAAGCCGACACCCGCCAGCGAAAGAGCTATCACAGCAACCAGCAACAGCCAGGCTTTCTTTCTTTCTTCACTGCGCCAATAGGGTATCGTCAATGCCCAAACGCGGGACAGGAAATGGCCCTTGGTCGAACCATACACAGGCGGTACGGGAGTCTCTTTTTCTCTCATCGCTCCAGCTCGGCAAGCACGTAATAACGTAACCAAAGGCCATCATAGGGCAGCCAAGCTGAATGGTTTCTGTCACGACAAACGTAACAAAAGATTTCTGTTCAATTTTTATCAATCCCCTTCCAGCCGGAAGGGGATCAGCTGATTAACGGCGAACCGGACGCTTCTGCAACTTGCGCTGCAAGGTACGACGGTGCATTCCAAGTGCACGTGCCGTTGCCGAAATATTGCCGTCGTGCTCGTTCAAGACTCGCTGAATATGCTCCCACTGCAACCGATCAACCGACATCGGGTTTTCCGGCACCAGACTGTCCACATCGGCATGCTGGGAAAGTAGCGCGGTCAACACATCATCTGCGTCGGCAGGCTTGCACAGATAATTCGTAGCACCACGCTTGATCGCTTCGACCGCCGTGGCAATGCTGGAATAACCGGTAAGAATCACGACGCGCATGTCGGGATGCAGCTCAAGCAGCTTGGGCAACAGGACAAGACCGGAATCGCCTTCCATTTTGAGATCCAGCACGGCGTAATCCGGTAGATCCTGCTTGGCCAGCTCGTAGCCCTCTTCTGCCGAGCCCGCGACCGATACGCGCAGCCCGCGACGATCCATGGCCCGTGCCAGGACGCGGGTAAAAGTGGCATCGTCGTCGACCAGCAGCAGATGGGGCTGCTCATCGTCATGTTGAATGTTTTCGCTCATTGTAATCCTCGCGACAGCAGTTCAGACCAATGGATACTGACGTGGCAGACGCAGCTCGGTCAGCGTGCCGCCTTCTTCATGGTTATACAGCTTCACTGTACCACCGACACGGGTCACACTCGCCTGACTCAAGAATAACCCTAGACCAAAGCCTTTACCCTTGGTCGTAAAGAACGGTTTACCGATCTGTTCGGCAATGGCCAGCGGTACACCCGGGCCACGGTCTCTGATGGACAGGCATATTTCCGCGGCATTCCACGACAGGGTTACCAGCAGATTATCCGGACAGGCATCGGCAGCATTGTTCAGCAGGTTAAGAAGCGCCTGAGTCAGATCCGTGGGTGGAATCAAACGAGGCGCTGCGCCTACGCTTGGACATTCAAAGCGGTAACTGACCTCGGGCCTCATCAGATGCCAGCGGCTCAGTACGGCTTCCAGCCACTCCAGTGCCGTTTGCTCATGAATGGTCTGACGGCGATCCGCTTCAGCGGCGCGCACCAGTTGCTGCAGGGTTTCCTTACAGAGCTGAACCTGATCTTGCAGAAGCGACAGGTCTTCCTGTAGCTCAGCCTTATCGGTGTACTCCTGGCGCAGCTCCTTGAGCAGTACGCTCATGGTCGACAATGGCGTACCCAGCTCATGGGCAGCGCCAGCGGCCTGCGTGGCCACCGCCAGTAGTTGCTGATCGCGCATCCCCTGCTCACGGCGCTGGGCCTGCAGCAGCTCTTGGTGGCGGAGCGCTTCAGCCATTTTGGCGACAAAAAAGGTGATCAGTGCCGCCGATAGCGCAAAGCTCAGCCACATGCCATAACTCAGAATTTCGCCACCTGGGTTGATCAGAAGCTGCAGTGGCCGGAACCAGATCAGCATGAACGTGAAGCTGACCAAGGCAAGCCCCGCCAGCAGCAACGTGTAGAGCCATGGCAGCGTTGCTGCCGCAATGGTCAGCGGCACCAGGTAATAAGACACGAAGGGATTAGTTGCCCCTCCGGCATAGTAAAGCAGCACGCTGTGGATAAGCAGGTCGAAGGCGAGATGCGCCGCATACTCCTGCTCGGTTACAGGCCAGTCTCGACTCAGGCGCAGCGCGGTGATGCCGCAGAGTAATGCGGACAGACCCAATGTGGCGCTGATGGCCAGCCATGGCAGCTCGACGATATCGGAGAGCCAGGCAGCCCCTACCGAACCGGCTTGTGCGGCCAGCACCAGTACGCGAATAAGGACAAGACGACCCAGGTTTTGACGACTAGCGGATAGCCACTGCACGGGAGATTCAAACATGTATTTATCCAGGGGCGGCGAGTATAACGGTGGCTCTGGCCCATTTCTGTCCGCAAGGCGCGACATAGCGCCGCACAAACCCATAGGATAGAACGGAAGTCACTGTTAATGAACGAAAGGAGTCCATGATGCCTGTCTTTTCCCGTCTCGCCACCTCACCTGCCTTGACTAAACATTTGTCCAGAGGGATGGCATCGATCATGGCAGCGGGTGCACTGATCAGTGTTTCCCATGCAGCACAGGCCGAGGAGCCTCGTTACAACCAGATCAGCCTGCGCGCCGAAGTCAGCCAGGATGTTCCGCGAGACCGCATGCAGGTAACGCTTTATACCGAACAGCAAGGTAATGACCCTGCCAAACTGGCGGCGGACATCACCAAGGCGCTCAACGAAGGGGTCGAGGCTGCGCGCAAGGTCAATGGCGTCGAGATCAGTCAGGGAGGGCGCAACAGTTTTCCGCTGTATGACGATAAACGCCAGACCATTACCGCCTGGCGCGAGCGTGGTGAGCTTCACTTGCAGAGCAGTGACTTTGCCAGCCTTTCCCGCCTGACAGCCGACCTGTTGGGCACCCTCAAAATGGGCGGCATGACCTTTACTGTTGCTGACGAGACGCGCAAGAAAAGTGAAGATGCCCTCCTCAAGGAGGCCGTCAACGCCTTCAAGGCACGTGCTCAACTAGCAACCGATGCCCTGGGCGGTTCCGGTTACAAGCTTGTGAATCTCAACCTGATAACCAACAACGCTACCGGCCCTATGCCCATGATGAGAATGAAGACCATGGCTTACGCTGAAAGCGCACCCAGCCAGGATATCGAAGCAGGTACTAGCGCAGTGTCTATCACGGCCGATGGTGTCATTGAAGTGCAGACGCCCTAAACTAAAGCAAAGACCCCGCTTGCATCGCTTCAATTTGGTGCAAAACACACCTGCGGTAACACAATTTGGTGCTGTTACCGTAGGAACAGTTTCATTTTTCCGCTCTAGCTCGCCTGTTTTTATATTTTTGCGACACAAACATTCAGCGTTACTCCACAACCTGCCACTGACTCGTCAGTCATCCTATTACAGGCATATCTCCTGCATAGCGTCCGCCCAATGACCCAAAAAGTCTCAACTGTTTCTGTATGACCCAGACGTATCCATCGCCTGAGTCGACATCAGCCAACCGAGGTCTGCATGCATAAGAAGTTACTTTCATCTCTCATTGCGGCTGGTTTATTGGCCGGAACCCCATTTGCTCAGGCAGCCAGTAACCTGGTTTTCTGCTCTGAGGGCAGCCCGGCAGGCTTCGACCCTGCGCAGTACACCACCGGAACGGACTTCGATGCCTCTGCTGAAACCATGTTCAATGGCCTGAGCGAGTTCGAACGCGGCGGCACCAAAGTGCAGCCCGGGCTTGCAAGCAGCTGGGATGTCAGCGAAGACGGCAGGACCTACACCTTTCATTTGCGCAAGGGCGTGAAATTCCATACTACGGAATACTTCAAGCCGACCCGCGAATTCAACGCAGACGATGTGGTATTCACTTTCGAGCGCATGCTGGACAAGAACAGTGCGTTCCGTAAGGCCTACCCCACCGAGTTCCCCTATTTCACTGACATGGGCCTCGATGAAAACATCACCAAACTTGAAAAGGTGGACGACTACACGGTACGCATGACCCTGAAAGAGGTCGACGCGGCGTTCATTCAGAACCTGGCCATGCCATTCGCTGTGATCCAGTCTTCGGAGTACGCCAACCAGCTCCTCAAGTCCGGTCGGCCCAGTGACATCAACCAGAAGCCTGTCGGAACAGGCCCATTTGTCTTCAGCCGCTACCAGAAAGATGCGGTCATTCGTTTTAAGGCCAACAAGGATTATTGGGATCCGGAAGAAGGTGCCAAGGTGGACAACCTGATCTTCTCGATCAGTTCCGACGCCTCGGTCCGCATGCAAAAGCTCAAGGCCGGCGAATGCCAGATTACCGTTTACCCACGCCCGGCCGACCTAGAAGGGCTCAAGAACGATCCCAACCTGAAGGTGCCTTCACAGCCCGGCTTCAACGATGGTTATCTGGCGTACAACGTTCAGCATCCACCACTGGACAAGCTCGAAGTCCGCCAGGCGCTGGACATGGCTATCAACAAGAAGGCCATCATCGACGCGATCTACCAGGGCGCTGGCCAGATGGCGGTCAACGGTATGCCGCCAACCCAGTGGTCCTATGACAACAGCCTCAAGGATGCACCCTTCGACCCGGAAAAAGCCAAGGCGCTCCTCAAGCAGGCTGGCGTGAAGGAAGGAACGGAAATCACTCTCTGGGCCATGCCTGTTCAGCGTCCCTACAACCCGAATGCACGTCAGATGGCCGAAATGATCCAGCAGGACTGGGCCAAGGTGGGCATCAAGGCCAAGATCGTCAGCTATGAGTGGGGCGAGTACAACAAGCGCGCCAAGGCCGGTGAACATGACACTCTGCTGATTGGCTGGTCCGGCGACAATGGTGACCCGGACAACTGGCTGGGCACCCTGTACGGCTGCGATGCCATCGGCGGTAACAACTACTCTCGCTGGTGCCAGCCGGAGTACGACAAGCTGATCAAGGCCGCCAAGCGCACCACCGATATGGACGAGCGGACCAAGCTGTATATGCAGGCTCAGCAGATCCTGAAACAACAGGTTCCGATTACGCCGATCGCGCACTCGACAGTTTTCCAGCCGATGCGCAAGGAAGTCCAGGACTTCAAGATCAGTCCCTTTGGATTGAACGAGTTCTATGGCGTAAGCGTCAGCAAGTGATTGGCGGCGGAGCGTTCGTAGGGTAAAACCCCGAACGCTCCGCTTTACTTGACTGACGGGAATTCATCCATGCGTACGTCCTTCGCCCTCTCCTTTCTTACTGCAAGCCTGCTTGCAGCCGCTCCGCTCGCCCAGGCGGCGAGCAATCTCGTGTATTGCTCCGAAGCCAGCCCGGCCGGTTTCGACCCTGCTCAGTACACCTCCGGAACCGAGTTCGATGCGTCTGCCGAGACGGTATTCAATCGACTGGTTCAATTCGAGCGTGGCGGCACTACCCTGACACCGGGGCTGGCCGAAAAGTGGGAGGTTTCTCCAGACGGCAAGGTTTATACCTTTCATCTGCGCAAGGGCGTGAAGTTTCATACAACCGACTACTTCAAGCCGACACGTGAATTCAATGCCGACGATGTCGTGTTCACGTTTCAGCGTATGCTCGATAAGGAGCACCCGTTCCGTAAAGCCTACCCGAGTGAATTCCCCTACTTCAGCGACATGGGCCTGGACAAGAACATCGCCAAGATCGAAAAGCGAGACGATTACACCGTTGTCTTTACGCTGAATCAGACCGATGCCGCCTTTGCCTCGGACCTGGCCATGAGCTTTGCTTCCATCCAGTCAGCCGAATATGCCGATCATTTGCTCAAGCAGGGCAAAGCAGCCGATATCAACCAGTACCCGATTGGTACCGGACCTTTTGTATTCAGTCGCTACCAGAAGGACGCGGTCATTCGTTACAAGGGCAACAAGGATTACTGGAAGCCCGAGGACGTCAAACTCGACAACCTGATCTTTGCCATTACGACGGACGCCGCTACTCGCCTGCAAAAACTCAAGGCGGGTGAGTGCCAGATCAGTGGTTATCCACGTCCGGCAGATATTGCCGAGGTCAGGAAAGACCCCAACCTGAAGGTGCTTCAGCAACCCGGTTTCAACCTGGGCTATTTCGCCTACAACGTTCAGCATCCGCCGCTGGACAAGCTCGAAGTCCGTCAGGCATTGGACATGGCCATTAACAAGAAGGCCATCATTGATGCCGTCTACCAGGGCAATGGAAAGCTCGCCACCAACCCCATGCCACCGGCGCAGTGGTCCTATGACGACACGATCAAGGATGCCCCCTACGATCCGGAAAAGGCCAAGGCGCTCCTCAAGAAGGCCGGTATCAAGCAAGGCACACAACTCAACCTGTGGGCCATGCCGGTCGTTCGCGCATCCAACCCCAACGCCCGCCTGTCTGCGCAGATGGTACAGGCGGACTGGGCCAGGATCGGCATCAAGGCCAACATCGTCACGTATGAGTGGGGCGAATACATCAAGCGTGCCCGTCAGGGCGAACACGATGTAATGATCTACGGCTGGACCGGAGACAATGGTGATCCGGACAACTGGCTGGGCGTTTTATACAGCTGCGATGCCGTCAATGGCAGCAACTACTCCAAATGGTGCGATCCGGCCTATGACAAGCTGATCAAACAGGCCAAGATCAGCAATGATCGAGAGGAGCGTATTCGCTTGTACAAGCAGGCGCAGCACGTGCTGAAGGACGCCGTACCGATTACACCGATCGCCCATTCCATCGTTTATCAACCCATGCGCAAAGAAGTCCAGGACTTCAAGATCAGCCCCTTCGGGCTTAGCGCGTTCTATGGCGTCAGCCTTGCCCGATGAGAGGCAGGCTGTCCTGTTTTGCCGCCGGCGACGTGCTCGATCAGCACGCAGGCAGCCGGTTTGCCGTATTTCCTCTGGTGCGACGCTTTACCCGAGCGATGCCAGCGGACCCCGGCAAGGACACCTTCCGCCGATACCCATCGACGGGATTGCAAGCGGTTATAGTCGCAACCCGGCTGTTACCGCCTCACCATGGAGCCTAACGAAAGATGAAAGCTGCATTCAGGCTGAACACCTGTCTATTGGCGGTTGCGTTGGCAACGGCTGTACAGGCACAAGCCAAAACGTTGGTGGCATGTACCGAGGCCAGTCCGGAGACATTCGATCCGGCGGTTCACTCCTCGCGTTATACAGCCGATGCGGCAGATGAGCCTCTTTATAACCGGCTGGTGGAGTTCAAACCCGGCACGACGGAGCTTCAGCCGTCACTGGCCGAGCGGTGGGATATCAGCCCGGATGGTCTCCAGTACACGTTTTACCTGCGCAAGGGTGTTAAATTTCATAGCACCAGCTACTTCAAGCCTACCCGTGAGCTGACGGCCGATGATGTAATCTGGAGCTTCGAGCGTCAGATCGATCCCAAGCACCCCTGGCACGAATTAGCCAGCAAAGGCTTCCCCTTCTCCGACTCGATGGAGATGAGCAAGATCATCGACCATATTGAAAAGGTCGACGACCATACGGTGCGCTTTGTTCTTCAACATGAAGAATCGCCCTTCCTGGCTGATCTGGCCATGGGTTTTACCTCAATTCTCTCAGCTGAATATGCTGATCAGCTGCTCAAGAGCGGAAAAACTGATGATCTGGGGTTCAAACCGGTAGGTACGGGACCTTTTGTTTTCGAGCGCTACAGCCGCGACTCGCAGGTGCGCTACAAGGCCAACTCCAACTATTGGGACGGTACGTCAGCAGTCGATCTGGTACAAGCTATCACACTGGACTCCAGCGTGCGCCTGCAGCGTCTGAAGCGAGGCGAATGCCAGATTTCACTGAACCCCAAGCCGTCAGATGTTCCGGCGTTAAAAAAAGACCCCAATCTGAAAGTGCTGAGCGTCGAGGAGCTGACCATAGGCTTCAATGCACTGAACGTAACGCACAAGCCACTCAGCGATGTACGCGTCCGTCAGGCCATTGCCATGGCAACCGATCAGGAGGGTACGATCAAGGCCCTGTACGGTGAAGGCGCAGCCAAGCCGGTCTGGGGTCCCTATCCCCCTGCCATGCTGGGCTATAACACCGATATCAAACCCTGGCCGTATGACGTGGAAAAGGCCAGGCAGCTCTTGGCCGAAGCAGGCTACCCCAACGGGCTGGAGCTGACCTATATGAGCTCTACCGGGTCAGGCCCCTCGGGAAATACCTTGCGAGTCGCCCAGCTGTTTCAGGGAGACATGGCCAAGATCGGCATCAAGGTCAATATTCGCCAGTATGAATGGGGTGAATTTGTTCGTCGTGGCAAGCAGGGCGAACACGATATCCTCAGCATGAGTTGGGTCAGCGACAATGCCGATCCGGACAATTTCCTGTCACCCAACCTCACCTGCTCGGCAGCCAAAAACGGCGAGAACCGTGCACGCTGGTGCAATGCCGAGTTCGACTCGCTGGTAGAGCAGGCTCGCCGTACCAGTGATCCGGACAAGCGCGCTGAGCTTTACCGCAAGGCCCAGGAGATCTTTCACAACGAAATTCCCTGGATTCCCACCTCACAGCCTGTCAGGAACGTTGTGACACGCAGCAACGTCAGCGGCTTTGTCATGAGCCCTCTGGGTAAAAACGATTTTTCAACTGTGCGCCTGGATTAAGCGCTTTTCCCAAAAAGAAGACGAGCCCGATCAGGCTGATCGAGGCTCGCTCTATGCCGTAGACCGGTTACAGACCTAGGAGCATCCCTATGCATGCATTAACACGAATCGCGCTTGCCGTGAGTCTGCTTGGCGCCGCCACTCTGGCTCAAGCCAAACCTCTGGTGGTATGTACGGAGGCCAGTCCCGAAGGCTTCGACATCGCTCAGTACACTGCAGCCACGACGGCTGACGCCTCAGCTGAGACGCTATTCGACCGCCTCGTAGACTTCAAGCCCGGCACTACCGACATCGAGCCTGGTTTGGCAGAGCGTTGGGACGTCAGCGAAGACGGCATGACCTACACCTTCCACCTGCGTAAAGGGGTGAAGTTTCAGACAACCGATTACTTCAAGCCCACACGTGAATTCAATGCCGACGACGTGATGTGGAGCTTCATGCGCCAATACGATGCCAAGCACACCTGGCACGACAAGGCGCAGCATGGCTTCCCCTATTTTGAGGCCATGGGACTGCAAAACCTGATCAAGTCGATCGATAAGGTCGACGACTACACGATCCGCTTTGTGCTCAATCGTCCGGAAGCACCTTTCCTGCGGGACATGGCGATGGGCTTTGCATCGATCTATTCGGCTGAATATGCCGCTCAACTGGAAAAAGCCGGACAGTTTGATCAGCTCAACTTCAAGCCGGTCGGTACCGGTCCGTTCATTTTCTCGCGCTATACCAAGGATGCTCAGGTACGTTTCAAGGCCAACCCCGAGTATTTCGAAGGCAAACCTCCAGCTGATGGCCTGGTCCTTGCCATCACCCTCGACAGCAATGTACGCCTGCAGCGCGTGAGAGCCGGTGAATGTCAGGTTGGTGTTTATCCTAAACCGGACGATATTCCAGCCATCCGCAAAGATCCGAACCTTAAGCTTGCTGAAGGCGAAGCACTGCTAATTGCCTATGTTGCAATGAACATCGAGCATAAACCGCTGAACGATGTGCGTATCCGTCAGGCCCTGAATCTGGCCTTTGACAAGAACGCCTACATCAAGGCCTTGTTTGGTGAAGGCAACGCTGTGCCTGCCGTCAATCCGTATCCCTCTACCCTTCTAGGGTATAACCGTGATATTCAGGACTGGCCCTACGACCCTGAAAAGGCGCGGGAACTGCTGAAAGAGGCCGGCATGGAGAAAGGCCTCAAGCTGACCGTGTTTACACGTTCAGGCGGCGGCCCGACCAACCCCAACCCTGCGCTGGGTGCTCAAATGCTTCAGGCCGACCTGGCCAAGGTCGGCGTACAACTGGACATCCGCAATCTGGAGTGGGGTGAGCTGATTCGCCGAGCCAAGCAAGGCGAGCACGATCTGCTCTTCTTTGGCTGGGCAGGTGACAACGGCGATCCGGATAACTTCCTGACGCCTAACTTGTCATGTGATGCCGCAAAGTCAGGCGAAAACAGTGCACGCTGGTGCAACAAGGAGTTTAACGCCCTGTTGGACAAGGCTCGTACCAGCCAGGATGAAAATGAGCGAGCCGAGCTCTACAAGCAGGCTCAAGTGATCTTCCACAACGATGCGCCCTGGATCCCCCTGGCCTATCCCAAGCTGTTCAACGTCATGCGCAGCAACGTCGAGGGCTATCACCTGAGTCCCTTGGCCAACAACAATTTCGCTACAACGTACGCAAAATAAAAAGACGGAAACAGGCAGGGCACGCTTCCCTGCCTCCGATGAGGAGTATTCAACCCCATGTTCAGTTTTATTGCCCGCCGCCTGGGCTTGCTGATACCGACGTTTTTCGGTGTCACGCTACTGACTTTTTCCCTGATTCGCCTGATTCCTGGCGATCCGGTAGAGGTCATGATGGGCGAGCGCCGCGTCGATCCGCAGATGCATGCCGAAGCACTGCATCGACTCGGGCTCGACAAGCCGCTCTACCAGCAATATTTCGACTATCTCAGCAACCTTGCCCACGGCAACCTGGGAGAGTCGCTGATTACCCGTGACAATGTGTGGCATGAGTTCACCACCCTCTTTCCGGCCACCCTGGAACTGGCTCTCTGCGCCATGATCTTTGCTACCGTGCTGGGCCTTCTGGCCGGAGTGATCGCAGCGCTTCGCCGCGGTTCACTGTTTGACCACGGTGTGATGGGCATTTCCCTGACGGGCTTTTCCATGCCGATCTTCTGGTGGGGCCTTATCCTTATCATGTTCTTTTCGGTACAGCTCGGCTGGACCCCGGTGTCTGGCCGGATCGATCTGCTTTACGACATCGAGCCCAAAACCGGCTTTATGCTGATCGACAGCCTGTTGTCCGATGAAGAAGGCGCGTTCATGGACGCCCTCCACCACCTGATTCTGCCCTCTATTGTGCTAGGCACGATTCCCCTGGCAGTTATCGCACGGATGACGCGCTCCGCCATGCTGGAAGTGCTGCGAGAAGATTACGTACGTACGGCTCGTGCCAAAGGCCTGTCGCCAGCCCGTGTCGTATTCATCCACGCACTGCGTAACGCGTTGATCCCGGTTCTCACCGTACTGGGCCTGCAGGTGGGCAGCCTGCTCGCTGGCGCCGTGCTGACCGAAACGATTTTTTCCTGGCCTGGTGTAGGCAAATGGCTGATCGATGCGATTTCCCGTCGCGACTATCCCGTCGTGCAGAACGGCATCCTGCTGATCGCCACCCTTGTCATCCTGGTGAACTTTGTCGTGGACATTCTCTACGGCTTTGCCAACCCCCGTATCCGCCATCAGCGCTAAGGAGGCCCTATGGAACGTACTTTGCCACAAGGCGCTCAGGTCGAAGATCAGGTTGTCCTATATCCGTCTCCGTACAAGGAGTTCTGGAAAGCGTTTTCCCACAACAAGGGCGCCCTGGGCGGCCTGCTGTTCATGACTATCATCGTGATCTGCGCCCTGTTCGCCCCTTGGGTTGCACCCCACGATCCCAGCGAGCAGTTCCGTGAATTCCTGCTGACGCCTCCCTCCTGGCTGGAAGGCGGCACGACGCAGTTCCTGCTGGGCACCGATGAACTGGGACGCGACCTGTTGTCCCGCCTGATTCACGGCGCACGGCTGTCGCTGATGATTGGTTTGGCCTCGGTGATCTGTTCACTCATTCCTGGCATCCTGCTCGGGCTGATTGCAGGCTTTTCGCCCACGCGAGCCGGCCCTTTCATCATGCGCCTGATGGATATCATGCTGGCCCTGCCATCGCTGCTGCTGGCGGTAGCCATCGTGGCAATTCTCGGCCCTGGCCTGTCCAACACCGTCATTGCCATTGCCATTGTCTCGCTGCCCTCCTACGTGCGCCTGACCCGAGCCGCTGTCATGGGTGAGGTGAACCGCGACTATGTAACGGCCGCTCGACTGGCAGGCGCTGGACGCCTGCGCCTGATGTTCGTTACCGTACTGCCTAACTGCATGGCACCTCTGATCGTTCAGGCTACCTTGAGCTTTTCCTCGGCCATTCTGGATGCGGCGGCCCTGGGCTTCCTTGGCCTCGGCGTACAGCCGCCCACCCCTGAGTGGGGCACCATGCTGGCATCGGCCCGTGACTATATCGAGCGCGCCTGGTGGGTGGTTACCCTGCCCGGCCTGACCATTCTTTTGAGCGTACTGGCTATTAACCTGATGGGTGATGGCCTGCGTGACGCCCTCGACCCTCGCCTGAAGGTGCAGTCATGACCCGCTTGCCAATCATTCTTTCGTTGTCTCGACGCGGCAGCCCGTTGCCGATCGATTCCTGCTTATTGATCAAGGAGCAGCCATGAGCCTCCTGGAAATCCAGAATCTGAATGTCCGCTTTGGCGGTGAAGATGCCATCCCGGTCGTCGAAGGTCTCGACCTGACCATCGACCAGGGCGAAGTGTTGGCCATTGTAGGTGAATCCGGCTCCGGCAAGTCCGTGACCATGATGTCTGTAATGGGCCTAATCGAAGCGCCCGGTAAGGTTACGGCCAATCGGCTGAGCTTTGCAGGCCAGGATCTGCTCCAGCTCAAGGGTCGTGCCCGGCGTCAGCTGATCGGCAAGGACCTGTCCATGGTCTTCCAGGACCCGATGACCGCCCTGAACCCCAGTTATACGGTGGGTTATCAGATCGAAGAGGTAATTCGCCAGCACCTGGGTCTGCGAGGCCGAGAGGCCCGCCAGCGGGCGCTTCAACTGCTTGAGCGGGTGGAGATTCCAGCCGCAGCGAGCCGCCTTTCCGCCTACCCACATCAGCTGTCCGGCGGCATGAGCCAGCGCGTGGCAATCGCCATGGCGATTGCGGCAGAACCCAAGCTGCTGATTGCCGACGAACCAACCACAGCGCTGGACGTTACCATTCAGGCGCAGATCATGGACCTGCTGCTCAACCTTCAGCGTGATGAAGGCATGGCCCTGATCCTGATCACCCATGACCTTGCCGTAGTGGCTGAAACGGCCCAGCGGGTCTGCGTGATGTACGCCGGCCAGGCCGTGGAAACCGGCGTTGTGCCGGATATCTTTCAGGCACCCAAACATCCCTACACGGAAGCGCTGCTGGCCGCCATCCCCGAGCATAGCCTTGGCGAACGGCTCTCCACGCTGCCTGGTATCGTTCCCGGCCGTTACGATCGACCCAAGGGCTGCCTGCTGTCGCCGCGCTGCCCTTACGCACAGCCACGTTGCCTGGAGCGCCCTGCCCTCGAGCCCTATACCCTTGAGGGCGTTAGCGGCTCGGTCCGCTGCTTCTTCCCGCGCAACCTGAACCTTGCGCAGTGGCCGGAAGTTTTGCCGGAGTCCCAGCGTCCTAGTCATCTACCTGGAGAAGCCCATGGCCGCGCCTGATTTGAATACCAACGCTGCCAAACCAGCGGATAGCGTACTCACCGCCCGAGCGTTGACACGTCACTACCATGTTTCCCGAGGTCTGTTCAAAGGCCAGGCAACCGTACGCGCCCTGAATGGTGTCTCGTTTGACCTCGTACCCGGCAAGACACTGGCGGTCGTCGGTGAGTCGGGCTGTGGCAAATCCACTCTCGCCCGTGCCTTGACGCTGATCGAGGAGCCGTCCTCCGGCTCGCTCAACATTGGCGGTCATGAGGTCAGTGGTGCCAGTGCTGAAGTCCGCAAGCAGTTGCGCCGCGATGTGCAGATGGTGTTCCAGAACCCTTACGCCTCGCTCAATCCACGGCAGAAGATCGGGGACCAACTGGCGGAGCCGCTGGTTATCAATACAAACCTGTCCCGTAGCGAGCGTCGTGACAAGGTACAGGCCATGATGCAGCAGGTGGGCCTGCGTCCTGAGCATTACCAGCGCTATCCTCACATGTTCTCTGGCGGCCAGCGTCAGCGGATTGCCGTGGCCCGCGCGATGATGCTCAACCCCAAGGTGTTGGTAGCGGACGAGCCGACGTCGGCACTGGACGTTTCCATCCAGGCGCAAGTGCTTAACCTGTTCATGGACCTGCAGCAGGAATTTCATACTGCATACGTCTTCATCTCACACAACCTGTCGGTGGTGCGTCATATCGCCGATGACGTGATGGTGATGTATCTGGGCTGTACGGCAGAAAAGGGGCCTCGCGATGCACTCTTTGAAAAGCCCTTGCATCCCTATACTCAGATGCTGCTTTCAGCCACGCCAAGCCTGCAACCGGACGCCAGCAAGCCACGCATCAAGATCCAGGGCGAGCTGCCGAATCCACTGGATCCGCCACCTGGCTGCGTGTTCCACCGCCGTTGCCCCTACGCAACTGAGCGCTGCAAGACAGAAGTTCCTGCCCTTCGTGATGTAGACAACCGTCAGGTTGCCTGCCATTACGCCGAAAACTTTCTTTGATCCAGGACAGCGCCAGACTTTTCAGTCTGGCGTCTACTCTCTCCTACGCTAATGGCCACCGGCATTTTTGTCGGTTGGCCTGCGTTTGCCTCAATTTCACTGAACTGCTAATCAATAAAAACAATCAAGTCAATTAGCGCTTAGTTTAATTAAACGATTGAGCCGTCTCATTCAGGCGCTAAGATCGCAAACTCTTTAAAGCATGGGAGTTAAAATGAAATCGCTGGCCAAGTTGATGGCGCCATTGATCGTGGCGATCGTCATTGCAGCCTTGCCGGTTCCCGAGGGGCTGGCACCGCACGCATGGCATTTCTTCGCAATATTTCTGGGCTGTGTGATCGGCCTGATCTTTGAACCCTTACCAGGCGCCGTCATCGGCCTGATTGGCGTGGTGGTTGCTGCGGTCCTGGCGCCCTGGGCTCTATTCTCGCCCGAGCAACTGGCACAGCCGGGCTTCAAGGTGGCCGACAAGGCCTTTACCTGGGCCGTTTCCGGCTTCACCAACTCTACAGTCTGGCTGATCTTTGGCGCGTTCATGTTTGCCCTGGGTTACGAGAAGACCGGCCTGGGTCGCCGTATTGCCTTATGGCTGGTTAAAACCATGGGCAAGCGTACCCTGACGCTGGGCTACGCCATCATGCTGGCGGATACCGTTCTGGCCCCCTTTACACCCTCTAATACCGCACGCAGCGCCGGTACGCTCTACCCTATTCTGCGTAACCTGCCACCGCTGTATGACTCGCACCCCAACGATCCCAGCATGCGTCGCATCGGCACCTACCTCATGTGGGTGGCGATTGCCTCAGCCTGTGTAACGAGCACACTGTTTCTGACAGGTATCGCCCCCAACCTGCTCGCCGTTGCCCTGGTGGAAAGCTCCACCGGCATTCGCATTACTTGGGGTGAATGGTTCATGGCCACCGCGCCGGTCGGCATCCTGCTGCTCGCCCTGTTGCCACTGTTGAGCTACTGGCTGTGCCCGCCCGAGTTGAAGTCCGGTGACGTAGTGCCCAAATGGGCCGCCGAGGAGCTGGCCAAGATGGGCAGCCTGACGCGCAACGAAGTCATTCTGCTGATTCTGGTCGTCCTGGCGCTGGCCATGTGGATCTTTGGTACTGCCGTTATTTCACCCGCGCTGGTTGGTATGCTCGTGATCAGTCTCATGCTGATTATCGGCATCGTGACCTGGAACGATATCCTTAGTAATAAAGCCGCCTGGAACACCTTTGCCTGGTTCGCCACCTTGGTAGCTCTCGCAGACGGCCTGAACATGGTCGGCTTTGTGAAATGGTTCGGTATGCTGATGGCCAACTACCTGGGCCACTTCGATCCCACCGTGGCGATGGTCCTGCTCACGATTGCCTTCTATCTGCTGCACTACTTCTTCGCCAGTGCCACCGCGCACACCACGGCTCTGCTACCGGTTATGGTGGCCGCTGCCGCCAGTATTCCTGGCATCGACATGCATACCTTCGTACTGCTGCTTCTGCCCACCATCGGCATCATGGGCATCATTACGCCCTACGGTACCGGCCCTAGCCCGGTTTACTACGGCAGCGGTTATCTGCCTGGACCAATGTGGTGGCGCCTGGGTGCCATCTTTGGCTTCCTGTTCCTGGCTGCATGGTTGGGGATCGGCACGCCCTGGCTGCTGACGACACGCTAAGCCGCTACGCTTTCGCGTCAGTCCATGAAAAAATGCGGCGCTTAACAAGCGCCGCATAGCTATCCACCAGCCATGCGGCCATCAGGAGCCCTGCATGGACCTTTCCGAACTTACTGCCCGCCTGCACGCCATTCGCGATGCTAATCAATGGCGCCGCTATCACAGCCCGAAAAACCTAGTTATGGCTGCCGGCGTTGAGATGGCCGAGTTGGCTGAAATCTTCCAGTGGAAGACCGAAGAGGAATCCCGCCATTTAACGGCTGATCACCTTGAGCATGCTGGCCAGGAGATTGCAGACGTCGTGCTCTATCTGCTGCAACTCTGCGCAGAACTCGGACTCGACATGGAGACAATCACCCGCGCCAAGCTGGCCGATAATGAGCGGCGCTTCCTGCCATGACCGATACCTTTTTCGATGACCGCGCCATCCGTTTTGCCGAGAAGATCTATGGCAATGCCAAAGGTGCTATCCGGCTGGCGGTACTCCAGGCCGACCTGAAGGAAGCCCTGCCTGAACGCTCGCTGCGGGTTCTGGATATTGGAGCAGGACTGGGCCATATGGCGCTCTGGCTGGCTGAACAGGGTCACTCCGTCACACTGGCAGAACCTTCAGCCCCGATGCTGGAGGGTGCTCGCCAACGCTTCGCCGAGGCTGGCCTTGAGGCAACGTTTATCGAGGCGCCCTGGCAGGAACTGAGCGAGCAGCTCACGACTCGCTTTGACTTGGTCATCTGCCACGCCGTACTGGAATGGCTGGCCGAGCCACATATGATTCTGCCAGTCCTCTCGCGCCTCACGGCTCCGGATGGTCTGCTTTCACTGGCATTCTACAACCGGGACGCGCTGATCTACCGGAACCTGCTCAAAGGCCATTTCAAAAAGCTCAAGCGCCAGGAATATGCGGGCGAAGGCAAGGGCCTGACACCTCAACAGCCACTTGATCCGCGGGAGCTGGAACGCGCCATGAGCAGTCGCTGGCAGATCGTGACCCGAAGTGGCGTTCGTGTTTTTCATGACTATATGCCAGTCGAATTTCAAGGTAAGGTCAACGAAGCCGATCTGATCGAAATGGAATTGGCCCATCGACGGCACCCTACATTTGCCGGGCTTGGTCGTTATCTGCACTGGATCTGCCAACCCGGCGCGTTAGAGGAGTGATCTATGCGTCGCCTGTTTGCCTGCGTGGTTATCAGCCTGGGGCTGACCGCCTGTCAGAGCCAGAATCCCTATATAGCTAGCGCTCTGCCTGAGCTTGCTGCGCCAGCACCTGCTGTTCCGGCACGCATCGACCCGGGCAGCTATCCAGCAGCCCCAGTCGACTATGGCCGCTACCGGAGCTGGGCCTGGTCACCCGAGGGCATTCGTGCCACCGGTGATTCCTCTCAATCAATGGATACCAGCACTCTTCAGGAGGCTATCAGCGCCCAGCTCGATCAGCGCGGGCTCCGACCTGCGCCAACCGGTACGCGGCCTGATCTCTATGTGAGCGCAACGGTTAGACAGGAGCAACGTGTCGTATACGATACCGATTACTACGGAGGTGGTGTCGGCTATGGCGGCGGCTATCCGTATGGCTACGATCGTTGGGGCACGTACGGCGGAACAGGCTACAGCCAGACTCGCCCTCGGTATTATCAGGTTCAGGTGCTAAGCATTGAGCTGATCGATTCGCAGAGCCGCAAGAGAATATGGAGTGGCAGTGCCGAGGAACGGGGCGGCAATGATCAGAGCGCCCGGGCCCAGGCGATCCGCGAAGCCGCTCGTCGCGCGCTGGAGCAGTATCCACCGCATTAAAGATAAAGCGCATACGGCTTGGTCCCATGAGTAATTATTGTTTCTTTTAAGCGCCCCTGGTCGGAGAATGATCATGATCCGTCGTTTGCTTGTTATCGCGTTTACGCTTGCCCTTGCCGCGTGCGAGACCAATACCGTTAACCGGGACTATGATCCCTCCCGTAACTATGCGGCCTACCGAAACTGGACCTGGGCCCAGCCTGCCGTCTCGTACAAGCCTGAAGACCCGCGGCTGAAAAGTGACTTGACCGAGCAGCGCATCAAGGATGCCGTAAGCGGCCAGCTTGATCAGCGCGGCTTACGCCCTGCCGCAGCGAGCGGACAGGCAGACCTGAGGGTTCGGGCCTATCTGTTCACGGATGAGCGCCAAGGGCAAACCATGCGCACCGATCCTTATTGGGGTGGCCCTTGGGGATACTGGGGCCCTTGGGGTGGCGGCTATACCCAGACCCAGACCTTTACCTATCAGGTAACTACGCTGCAGATCGACCTGCTCGATGGCCGGGACGGAAAACTGGTATGGCGTGGCAGCACCGAGGTGTCATCTGACCAGACAGCTGATACCCCTGCGCAGCGTACTGCAACCATCCAGACAGCCGTTGGCAAGATCCTGTCGCAGTACCCACCTCACTGATGAATACCAAACTGACACATCGCGCGGCCACCCTTGATGATTTGCAGGCCGTGTGTCACTTTCCGCAAAGTCGTGAAGAGCTGTTTTACAGCTATCCCACAGCTCAGTGGCCACTAACAAGAGACCAACTGGCAGAGGTCTACGCCAACCGCCAGGGCAGCACGGTTGTATTGCTGAACAATCGTCTGGCTGCATTCGCAAACTTCTTTCGCTGCCAACCAGGCGAACGGTGCGACTTGGGCAATTTAATGGTGGCACCCTGGGCACGACGCATGGGCGTAGCGCAACACCTGATCGGAGTGATGGAGCAGCAAGCCTGCCAGCAGCATGGCGTGCGTTTTCTGCATGCTGCCTGTTTCAGCAGCAATACGCCGGGCCTGTTGCTCTATACACATTTGGGCTATTTGCCGGTATCCATTGATGAGCGACGCGATTCCTCCGGACAGCGAACAGCCCTGATACACCTGCGAAAACGTCTCTGAATGCGTTACCCGCTACATGCGGGCCAGCATGGCAAAGTCGCCGCCTACCTGCATAGGAGCTGCGCAACCGTAGGGCTCATATCCATACATACAGTCTGTCGAAGCGGCTGTAGAGGCTTCAATCGATGGAGTCGAAGCTGGGTCAAGGCCAAACCCACCCAGCAACACCGCTAACAAGGTCAGAAAAAGAAAGGCCGCGCCGGCTCTCGTCTTCATACATCACCTCCACTGCATAGGCTGACAGCTTGGCGCCAGCAGAACAGGAGGCGTCACGCGCTGCCTTGTCCTATCCAGTATAGGTAAGATTCAGAAAAGCAAAGTCAGGCCAGGACATTCGGTCTAAAGGAAATGGCGGAAGGCAGTGAGAGTCGAACTCACCCGGGAACGGCTGCCGTCCCCAACCGGGTTTGAAGCCCGGCCGCGCCACCGGGCACGATTGCCTTCCATCAATCAACTCGCCTGTTCGACCTGAGCAGCCAGTGCGCTGTCTGGACGGATCTTGCGCTCATCACCCATACGGCGAGTCAAACCGATCCGATCGAAGAATTCGAGTATCTGGATTGTGCGCTTACGTCCGATCCCCAGACCGTCCCTAAACGCGGCTGCACGAATGATCCCCTCTTCGCGCTCAAGACGCAACGTCAATTGCACTAAATGGTTTATCGTATTTTCAGGATAGAAGAGATCCTTGACGATCTGCTGCAGCTGCCCCAGGCGTGCCAGCTTGCGTAGCAGATGACGAACCCCTGCTTCGTCCTCACCAATTTCCCGGGCCAGATCACGTACCCACGGGGGATCAAAGCGGCCTGCTTCGAGAAGAGGCCAGAGCTTTTGTTTCAATGCCTCTTCGGCCTCGGTCAGACGAACCCGATGGCCCGGCAGGTGCAGCCACGGCCCGCTCGCCTCGATCTGGCTGGACGCCATCAGGCTTTCCAACAACGCAATGAACACAGGCCGCTCCAGTTGCGGCAAGGCAAAACGACGTAATCGATCACGATCAGGCCCTAGCTCATCGGGCTGTTCGACATGAAAGGCTCCGAGCCGCTCCAACAGCGTAGACTGCAAGTGCTGCCAGCGGGTCGCATCGAACAGACGGATACCCTGTCGGGTAGCAACTTCCATGACATGTTCAGGCAGTTGCCAGCGCGCCCTCGGTCGATTGAACTGGCGCTCCAGCACGGCAGGAGCTACGCCATTGTCCGCCTGTTTGAGCAACTCCGGCAGTGCGTCCTCAAAGGTGCCCTGACGCAACGCCTCAAGCTGTGCCAGACGTGTGGGGGTACGCCGATTGCGGGCAGGCCCGAAAGGATCCAGCACACGCCCACCGCCAATGGTTCGCTGCGCGGATTGATCCCGCAGTACCAGATAGTCACCATGAGCAGCCTGTAGCGGCGAGTTGAGCACCAGCTGCGCCAGTGTGCGTCCACCAGGCCTCAATACACCCTCATCCTCCAACAGCGCCACCCGACCGGTCAGATTCTGGGCACCCAGATGCACATGGACAGGGGTCCAGTGGGCCAGCGCCTTACCTTCGCTGCCAAGCAGGTGCAAATCAATATCGACACGGGTAGACGGCGCGTGGAGGGCTTCATCGAGCAGCCAATCGCCTCGCCGGATCTGTTCGACATTGAGCCGCTCACCCGCCAGGTTTACTGCCACACGCTGCCCTGCGTGGGCAATCTGGGCCTCTCGATTTTGCGCATGCAGGCCGCGCACGCGCACGCGACGCCCCAGCGCGCCCAATAACAACTCATCTCCGACTGCAACACGACCGTCGAAAGCCGTTCCCGTGACCACCACCCCGGCACCCGAGACGCTGAAGACACGGTCGACTGCAAGCCTGAAATACCCTTGGTCGCTGCGGGCCAGTGCCTGTTCAGCCTGATCCAGAAGCGCTGCACGCAGTGCCTCGATACCCACTCCCGTCTGGCTGGAGACCGGAAATACCGGAGCCCCAGCAAGGGGGCCGTCTGCTAACAGTGCATCAATTTCTTCCCGTACCGCGTTAACACGCGCAGCCTCAACCCGATCCGTTTTGGTCATGGCGACCATCGCACGGCGTATGCCCAGCAATTCAACAATGGCCAGATGTTCGCGTGTTTGTGGCATCACACCGTCATCGGCAGCCACGACCAGTAACACCAGATCAATTCCACTGGCCCCGGCCAGCATGTTATGAACAAACCGCTCGTGGCCAGGAACATCGATAAACCCCGTCAGCTCTCCATTCCCTAGATCCGAGTAAACGTACCCCAGGTCAATGGTGATGCCTCGCTCCTTTTCCTCACGGCGACGATCGCCCTCTATACCCGTCAGGGCTCGGATGAGGGACGTCTTGCCGTGGTCGATATGGCCCGCTGTTCCAACGATCATGCGTCCCACTCCCCAACCGATAGCGCTCCCAGCTGCCCCAGAAAGCCGGCCTCGTCATCGAGCTGACGCAGATCAAGCCAAAGCGCATCGTCATCGATACGTCCAATCACAGGGATAGGCAGCTGTCGCAAGGCCTCTTCCAGCAGACGCAGCGCACGGCCTCGCAGGCGCTTGGAGCTATTCGGCTGCATGCACAACGCTGCGCTGGGCAGACGAGCCACCGGCTGGGTACCACTGCCGATCATGCCGAGCGTAAGCTCACTCGTCACCTGCCAACGCTCGCCCAGTGCTTGAGATAAAGGACGCATTACCCGCTGAACCTGACTATCAATATCCCCCTGGCCACGGGAGAGTAATCTGAGGCTGGTCAGCTTTTCACCCAAACGATCCGGATCTCGATAAAGCGCCAACACCGCCTCAAGTGCAGCCAAGGTGATCTTGTCGACTCGCAAAGCACGTTTGAGGGGGTTTTTCTTGATGCGGGCAATCAGGTCCTTATGCCCGACGATAATTCCACACTGCGGACCACCGAGCAGCTTATCGCCGCTAAAGGTCACGATGTCAGCGCCATCGCGTAGCGCTTCCTGGACGGTTGGCTCCTTGGGCAGCCCCCAACGGGTGAGGTCTACCAGAGAGCCGCTCCCCAAATCCTCCAGTAAGGGGACTTCATAGGCGCGAGCAATAGAGGACAGTTCGGGAGTTGCCACACTGCTGGTAAACCCCTGCACAGTGTAGTTACTCGTGTGAACACGCATGAGCAGCCCGGTACGCTCGGTAATGGCGCTCTCGTAATCCTTGGCGTGGGTACGGTTGGTCGTACCGACCTCGACCAGCCTTACATTGGCGCGCGCCATGATATCCGGAATACGAAAAGCGCCACCGATCTCGATCAACTCGCCACGCGAAATGATGCCTTCCTTGCGAGCGCCAAGACTGTTAAGGGCAAGCAATACGGCGGCGGCATTGTTGTTGACTACCGTCACCGCTTCGGCGCCGGTCAGCTCACGGATCAATCCCGCAATCAGGTCGTCGCGGTCACCGCGCTTGCCGGTATTGAGGTCAAACTCAAGATTGAGCGGGTAGCGAGCAGCTAGGGTCATCGCATCGATGGCCTCTTCAGGCAGCAGCGCACGCCCAAGATTGGTATGGAGAACAGTTCCAGTCAGGTTGAATACGCGTCGGACCTGACGCTGGTTTCGGGCAGCCAATCGCTCCCCGGCCCGGCCTGTCAGCACGGCCTCATCGACATCCGCCTCGCTGATCTGTCCCTGTCGAAAAGGCTCACGCAGCTCATCGAGCAGCTCGCGAAAGGTCTTGAGCAATGCTTCACGACCATAGCGGTCCAGGAGCGATGTCGCAGCGGGATGACGTAACAGACGATCAACAGAAGGCAAACGGACGGCTGTCATGCAGGCCTCATAACAAGAACATGAGCCTGGAGTTTACAACCGGATGCAACATCGCGCATGCGCACGTAGCAAGACCAACACTTCAGCCCCGTAAAAGAAAGGCTGGCAGAGCCCGCCGCTATAAGCGAAACGGACTCTGTTTATCAGGAATCAGCCGCCGGGAGCCAGCAGCAGATTAGGGGCCTGACGGTGATAACCTTCCTGATCGAGCCGCATGTCCAGCGCCAAGCTGGCCAGATCGGCTGACACGGCCTCCGCCTCGGTATCATGCTCCAGATACAGCAGCTTGAGGTAGGTTTCGCAGCTGGGACAAGCTTCCGCTCGCAGCGGTGCCTTTTCGGCCAGGACCGCATCGTTTTCCAGCGAGAAGTAACCCAACTCCTTGCTGTTTTCGCACTGGGTGCACTTTACCCGCACGTAATGCCATTCACACGAGCACAGTGAGCAACTCAGGTAGCGAAGACCATTGAGCTTGCCGCGGTGACGAATTACACCGGCAACCGGTAGTGAGCCACAGGCTGGGCAATGGGTCTGACTCTTGGACTCACGAAACTTGTCCGTCTCGATCTGAAACAGCCAATTTGTCCAGGCAACCTGTAGCGCTGCGCCCAGGAAAGGCACCAGTGCCGCTGGAACCTGATCGTACTGCCCGCTGACCAAGGCAATTGCCCACACCTTGCGCTGTCCGGCGTCCGCTGTACGAATCTGCTCAAGCGCTTCCTGCACGGCAGTATTGCCTTCAGGCACCTGATACACCTTCAGTACGGCGTCTAGAACACCTAGCCACGCCTCTTCGCGGACCAGCGTATCGCAGCTCAGCGGGGGCAGGCCGTGATGCTGGCTCTGCTCAATCCGCTTAGCCTCCAGCGGAAGGTTTTCCAGGTTGTCGAAAACCTGCTGCTGAGCACGGCAGATGCCACTGACAAGCAGCAAGTAATCACGGAGTGGGTTACCGTCCGCCAACTTTTCCAAACGCTCGGCACGGTAGCTGAACGCATTTTTCGGCGGCAGGTTGATGAAGGGAGGCGTTACGGCTGAGGCTTCGATCTGCCCCGGTTCGAGAATCTGACCTGACACGCAGGAAACCTCTTCGGTAATGGGAGCCGCCACAGACCTCCTGGTCCGTGGCGGCGACAACCATGCCAGGCATGGCTACACGTTTGACGCCTGTTCATGGCCTGCCGAAACAGGCCATGAAGGGGCTTTTACTTCTTGTCTCGCGTGATGTCCTTGTACCAGAGCGAGTGATGCTTCTTGGCCCACAGGAGGCTGACCTTACCGTGCAGCATGGCACCAATCGAACCCTTGATCCAGATACCGGCATAGATATGCACGATGATCGACAGAATCAACAGGAACGCTGCAGCCGCATGGGCCAGTGCCGCCAGACGGATGCCACCAATCGGGAAGAAATGGCTGAAGTACTCACGCCAGATCACGATCCCGCTGAGCATCAGTACCAACATGGAAGCCAGCAGCACCCAGAACAACACTTTCTGCCCCGGATTGTACTTGCCGATTTCGGGCAACTTGTCTTCCCGGTTGTTCAGCACGTCACCGATCTGCTTGACCCACTGCATATCCCGCTTTTCCAGGATATTGTGATGCCAGAAGCGGATCACGAGTCCCATGAAGAACAGGAACATCGCCACACCCATGAAGGGGTGAAGAATCCGTGTCCACGGTCCGCCGCCGAACAGGTTGGTCAGCCAGAACAGCGCTGGATGGAACAGCGCCAGCCCCGACAGGCCTGCCATGAAGAACAGTATAGCCACCGCCCAGTGATTGGTGCGCTCACTGGCACCGTAACGAACGATCTCTTTTTTCATTTGAAGGCTCCTGGAGCGTCTCCCCCGCCTGCGAGGGAGACGTTATCTCAGCGTTTGGTCGGATCGAACGTCTTCACCGACGTGTCCTGGGACTTTTTCTCCACCTGCTCGGCGGCAGCATCGTGATGAGCCTCATCCTCTTCGTCCGCACGGTTCGGTCCGATACGTACGTAGTGGAAGAAGCCCGCCAGCACCGCAGCGCCCATGGCAAGCAGCGACAACGGCTTGGTGATGCCTTTCCACAGGCTTACCATCGGGCTGATGGCCGGATCGTTCGGCAGGTTGTTGTACAACGCAGGCTGATCGGCGTGGTGCAACACGTACATGACGTGCGTACCGCCTACACCCGCCGGGTCGTACAGACCGGCGTTCTCGTAACCACGGCTCTTCAGGTCGACGATGCGCTCTTCGGCATGGTGCTTCATGTCTTCCTTGGTGCCGAACGTAATGGCACCCGTCGGACAGGTCTTCACGCACGCAGGCTCAAGCCCTACGGACACACGGTCGGAACACAGGGTGCACTTGTACGCCTTGTGATCCTTCTGCGAGATCCGCGGAATGTTGAACGGACAACCCGTAATGCAATAGCCACAGCCAATGCAATGGTCCTGATTGAAGTCAACGATACCGTTGGCGTGCTTGATGATCGCACCCGGGCTCGGGCATGCCGTGAGGCAGCCCGGCTCCGCGCAATGCATGCAGCCATCCTTGCGGATCAGCCATTCCAGATCGCCGGCCTGGTTCTCATGCTCGGTAAAGCGCATGAGCGTCCAGGTATCGGAGGTCAGGTCGGCCGGGTTGTCGTACGTACCATGGTTGTGCCCCACCTCATCACGCAGCTCGTTCCACTCTGAACACGCCACCTGGCAGGCCTTGCAGCCAATGCACTTGGAGACGTCGATCAGCTTGGCGACCTCCTCCACCTGACGGATGGAGGAAGGCGTGGTCGTCGTCGCGGATTGGGCAACGATTTCTTGAAGTGCCATTTATGCCTTCTCCACGTTGACGAGGAACGATTTCGATTCGGGCGTTTGCGAGTTGCCATCGCCGACGAATGGAACCAGTGTGTTGGTCAGGTAACCGTGACGCGTCAGACCCGAGAAGCCCCAGTGCAACGGAATACCAATCTGGTGCACGGTCTGGCCGTTCACTTCCAATGGCTTGATCCGCTTGGTTACCACCGCGACGGCCACGATGTAACCGCGTTTGGAGCTCACCCGAACCTTGTCGCCCGCCGCAATGCCCTTCTCCTTCGCCAGCGCTTCGCCGATTTCGACGAACTGCTCGGGCTGGACGATCGCATTCAAACGGCAATGCTTGGTCCAGAAGTGGAAATGCTCGGTCAGACGGTACGTGGTCGCCGCATACGGGAACTTGTCGGCCTTGCCGAACGACTCCCATACGGAGGGCAGAACACGAGCGGCCGGGTTGCTGATCACCTTGTCGTTCTTCGGATGCATCGGGTTAACCCCGATCGGCGTCTCGAAGGGCTCGTAGTGCTCAGGGAACGGACCTTCGGCCATCTTGTCGACGGCGAAGAAACGCGCCACACCTTCCGGGTTCATGATGAACGGATTCATACCGGCTTCCGGTGCGCTGTCCGGCTTGAAGTCCGGAACGTCAGCGCCGCCCCAGTTCTTGCCGTTCCACCAGACCAGCTTCTTGTCCGGTCCCCATGGCTTACCGCTTGGGTCAGCCGAGGCACGGTTGTACAGAATCCGGCGGTTCATCGGCCACGCCCATGCCCAGCCCAGACTCTGACCGACACCATATGGATCGCTATTGTCACGGCGCGCCATCTGGTTGCCTTGCTCGGTCCAGCTGCCACAGAAGATCCAGCAGCCCGATGCAGTCGTACCGTCGTCCTTGAGCTGAGCGAAGCCCGACAGCTGTTGGCCAGCCTTGGCCACTACCGCGCCAGTGGCATCGGTAACGTCCTTGACGGCATAACCGTTGAATTCCTTGGCCAACTCCTCGGGAGACGGCTCGTGCGGAATCTTGTACGGCCAGTACAGGTTCAGGATCGGATCCGGATAGGCACCGCCCTCCGTGCGATACATCTCGCGCAGCTTGAGGAACATTTCCGACATGATGGTCACGTCAGTACGCGCCTCACCGGGTGCTTCAGCGCCCTTCCAGTGCCACTGCAGCCAACGGCTACTGTTGACCAGAGAGCCATCTTCTTCAGCGAAGCAGGTCGTGGGCAAACGGAACACCGCGGTCTTGATGCTGGCGGTATCAACGTTGTTGTACTCGCCGGCATTACGCCAGAACTCGGAGGTTTCGGTTGCCAGCGGGTCCATGATGACCAGCCACTTCAACTTGGCAAGCGCAGCTACTACGCGATTCTTGTCCGGCAACGATGCGATCGGGTTGAAGCCTTGGCAGAAATAGCCACGGACTTCGCCACGAGACATCATGTCGAACATCTTCATCACGTCATAACCGGCACCCGGTACGTCCAGCTTGGGCAGATAGTCGTAGCACCAGTTGTTTTCAGCTGTCGCCGCATCGCCATACCAGGCCTTCATCAGGCTGACATGGAATTTGCCGTAATTCTGCCAATAGGACATTTGCCCAGGACGAAGCGGTTTGAGCGCACGCTTGGTGATGTAAGCGTTAAAGTCCTGCTCACCATCATTGCCCAGCGTCATGTAGCCCGGCAGAAGGTTCGACAGCAGACCCAGGTCGGTCAGACCCTGGATGTTGGAATGACCGCGCAGTGCGTTCACACCGCCACCCGGCAGACCCACGTTACCCAGCAGCAGCTGAACCATTGCCGCTGTACGGATGATCTGGGCGCCCACAGAGTGCTGCGTCCAACCCAGGGCGTACAGAATGGTCATGGTCTTGCCAGGCTGCGAGGTCTCGGCGATTTCCGCCCAGATCTTCATCATGCGATCCTGCGGCATACCGCAGATATTGCTGGCAACTTCCGGTGTGTAACGGCTGTAGTGCTTCTTCATCAGCTGGAAGACGCAACGCGGGTGTTCCAGGGTCGGATCGACCTTGGCAAAACCATCCGCGCCCTTCTCATAGCTCCAGGTGGACTTGTCGCTATAGGTGCGCTTCTCGGCGTTGTAACCGCTGAACAGACCGTCCTCGAACGTGAAACCTTCGTTCACGATGAAGGAGACGTCAGTGTAGTTACGAACGTATTCGTGCTGAATCTTATCGTTTGTGATCAGGTAATTGATCAGGCCGCCCAGGAACGCAATGTCCGAGCCGGTACGAATCGGCGCGTAATAATCCGATACGGAAGCCGTACGGGTATAACGCGGATCGACCACGATCAGGCGTGCCTTGTTATGGGCCTTCGCTTCGGTCACCCATTTGAAGCCGCACGGATGCGCTTCAGCGGCGTTTCCGCCCATCACCAGAATCAGGTTGGCATTACGAATATCCGTCCAGGTATTCGTCATGGCGCCACGGCCATATGTCGGGGCAAGACTTGCCACCGTCGGGCCGTGTCAAACGCGAGCTTGGTTATCGAAACCGACTAGACCAAGGTTACGAACGACTTTCTGAGTCAGATAACCGGCTTCGTTGGAAGCAGCGGACGCAGCCAGGAACCCAACGGACGTCCAACGGTTAACCGTCTGGCCCTGAGCATTCTTGGTGATGAAATTGGCGTCACGCTCTTCCTTGACCAGTTTGACGATGCGATCCATCGCCTCTTCCCAGGAGATGCGCTTCCACTCGTTGGAGCCTGCTTCGCGGACCTCGGGATACTTCAGTCGATTCGGGCTGTGGATGAAGTCCAGCAGACCGGCACCTTTCGGGCACAGCGTACCGCGGTTCACCGGGTGATCCGCATCGCCTTCGATGTGAATGATGTTTTGCGCAACGTTCTTGGCCTTATCGCCATGGCTGTACATAACCAAGCCACAACCCACAGAGCAGTAAGGGCAGGTGTTACGCGTTTCGATGGTGCGCGCCAGTTTGAAATGGCGCACCTGTTCGGCAAAAGCTGGCGTCGGTGCCATGCCTAGTGCCGCCAGGCTAGATCCTGCAAGGCCGATACCCGCGACCTTGAAGAATTGCCGACGGTTCATATCCACGTCTTGACTCCTCATCAGAAGTGAAGTGCGATTCTTCGCCGCACCCCTGAGCAAAATATAACCAATCGAAGCGGTGGCAACTAGCCAGTTATCCGATTATTTTGCTCTTTTGGGAACTTTCGCAGAGCACTTCTGTCAGAGGCGCGCTCCGAAACTTCTGATTTTGTTATCGGCCTAATACAGCAAGTCTTTAATGCTGTCTGCACCTTTTTACATTTTGTGTTAAGGTCGCTCCCTCGTTTATTTTGAAGGCTGAAGACAGGTCTGATGACACTGCTTAACCCTCTTTGCTGGCTGCCTACGCCGCCATAGCGCTTTCCCCTCCTCGCCTGTACCGCTGACGTTGGAAGCACCCGTCAGTGCGGTATTTGCTGCGCGCCTTTCAGGCCCAGCACTTGTCTTTTTTCAACGTGTCATAACCCATGGGCTTCGCATGCCGTCTGCTCGGCGTGCGGGTTTTGGCTTTTGCTTTGGTACCTGCAATGCTGCATACCCTCAAGAATCACTGGTTCTACAATCTACGCGGCGACATTCTTGCCGGCCTGGTCGTTGCTCTTGCGCTCATCCCAGAGGCCATCGCTTTTTCCATCATTGCTGGCGTCGATCCGAAAGTCGGCCTGTATGCGTCCTTCTGTATCGCGGTGACCATCGCCTTCGCAGGGGGTCGTCCCGGCATGATCTCGGCAGCGACGGGCGCGACTGCCCTGCTCATGACCACCCTCGTGCGCGATTATGGCCTCCAATACCTGCTTGCCGCTACGCTGCTGACTGGCGTTATCCAGATCATCATCGGCTTTCTGAGGTTGGGCTCGCTGATGCGATTTGTCTCGCGCTCCGTAGTGACCGGCTTCGTTAATGCACTGGCTATCCTGATTTTCATGGCGCAACTGCCTGAACTGACCCATGTCACTTGGCATGTCTATGCCCTGACGGCGGCTGGCTTGGGCATCATTTATCTGTTTCCCTACGTACCCACGCTAGGCAAGTTCATTCCCTCGCCACTGGTCTGCATCCTGCTGCTGACTGCCCTCTCGATGTATCTGGGTCTTGATGTACGTACCGTAGGGGACATGGGTGAACTGCCTGACAGCCTGCCGGTATTTCTCCTGCCTGACGTGCCGCTCAACCTGGATACCCTGCTGATCATCCTCCCCTACTCGGCTGCCATTGCCGTGGTAGGCCTGCTGGAGTCCATGATGACTGCCACTATCGTGGATGACCTGACCGATACGTCTAGCGACAAGAACCGTGAATGCAAGGGCCAAGGGCTGGCCAATATTGTTTCGGGTCTTCTGGGCGGAATGGCAGGCTGCGCGATGATCGGCCAGTCAGTTATTAACGTGAAGTCTGGCGGCCGCTCCCGTTTATCCACTCTCGTAGCTGGAGTATTCCTGCTGATTCTGGTGGTTTTCATTGGGGATTGGGTCTCGCGCATTCCCATGGCTGCACTGGTTGCCGTCATGATCATGGTCTCTATCGGCACCTTTAGCTGGGACTCCATCCGTAACCTGAAAAAATACCCCCTATCCACCAATATAGTGATGCTGGTCACCGTGGCTGTGGTGGTTTTCACGCATAACCTCGCCTTTGGTGTGCTCACCGGTGTACTGCTGGCTTCGCTGTTTTTTGCCAACAAGGTGGCGTTCTACCTGACGGTAGAGAGTCGACTGGAAAATGGGCAAAAACGGATCTACGACGTAAAGGGGCAGGTTTTCTTCGCATCGACTACTCGTTTCAACGCAGCATTCGACCTGAAGGAAGCGGTTTCCCATGTAGTGATCGACCTGACCCATGCCCACTTCTGGGACATTACAGCGGTTTCGGCACTGGATAACGTCGTTCTCAAGTTCCGTCGGGAAGGAGCGCACGTGGAGGTCATTGGCCTGAACCAGGCTAGTGCTACGCTGGTCGACCGCTTTGGCATCCATGACAAACCGGACGCGGCCAACAAAGTGATGGGCCACTAGATATCGCGTTTTGAATGCTACTGATCGAGGAACAGTAATGAACAGGATCATCGCCTGTATCGATGGCTCCCCTGCAACACGAGGTGTTTGCGATTATGCTGCCTGGGCCAGCCTGAAGCTGGGCACCCCCATACATCTGCTGCATGTGCTTGACCGCAAACATTATCCTGCCGATTCTGACCTGAGTGGCACTATCGGGCTGGGCAGCCGGGAGCACCTGTTGGACGAGTTGGCCAGACTGGATGAGAAACGCAGGGGGCTAGGTCTCAAGCAAGGGCAGCTTCTACTGGAAGCGGCTCAGGAGCATGTTACCAAGCTGGGCGCTCAGGAAACCGATACGCTGCAGCGGCACGGAGACTTTCTCGATACGCTGCGGGATATGCAGGCGCAAAGCGCTCTTTTCGTCATGGGTCGACTGGGCGAGGAAACCCCACCGGCGCGGCTGATCGGTAGCCATCTGGAAAGCGCAATCCGCACCCTGACCCGTCCGATTCTTGTGACACCGGTAGCGTTTGAGATCCCTCAGCGCGTTATGCTGGGCTTCGATAACAGCAACAGTGCGCGAAAGGCACTCGAGCTTATGGCCGAAAGCCCGCTATTTCGGGGTTTGGAGTGCCATATCGTGACCGTCGGAAAGGATAACGCCGAAAATCGTCAGCCTCTTGAAGATGCAGCCACTATCCTACGCTCTGTGGGTTTGAGCGCTGTGACCGCCATCGTCGAAGGCGATGTAGAGCTTGCGCTTGAGAAGTACCGCAAACAGCAGGAAATTGGCCTGACGGTCATGGGCGCCTACGGACATTCCCGATTACGACACTTCTTCATGGGTAGCAATACCGGCAATATGCTGCGTACGGCCGGCGGCGCCTTACTGGTGGTGCGCTAACGGCAGCCCTTCGGCATGAACAAAGCATAACTTGTTGCCCTCAGGGTCGCGGCAGTACGCGCCATAGTAATCTGGCGCGTACTGTGGCCTTAGCCCCGGAGCGCCTTCATCGGAGCCGCCATGCAACAGCGCCTGACGCCATGCGGCATCCACTTTGGTCTGTGAGGGAGCCGCAAAACTTACCTGCGTTCCGTTACCCACCGAAGCGGGTTTTCCATCAAAGGGAAACTGGATAAAGAACTGCGGCCATCGCTGCCCGGGATACTGCCAGCCAGCACCCTCGGGACCACCGTCTTGCTCGTTGGGCATACGAATCATGCCAAGCTCGCTCAACACAGCGTTGTAAAAGGCCGTCATGCCTGACAGATCGTGAATGCCAAGCTGGATGTGACTGAACATGGGCGCCTCCGTAATCAGGACTTCTTTCAGCCTAGCAGCAGGTTGACCTCAGCGGTTTACCACCTTGGCCGGCAGGGCCAGTACAAGCAGACAGCTGAGCAGCAGCGAACCAGCAAAGCACCAGAGCGCTACGGCGCTGCTATGGGTCAAATCCAGCACAAACCCCATCAGCGAGTTGCTGACCAGACCCGCAATGTTGGCTAGCGAACAGGCCAGGGCAAAGCCGGTCGCAGCCGCCGTACCCCTGAGAAAGGTGGCCGGCAGGCTGAAAAAGACCGGGACGGCGCCAATGATCGCAGCCGAGGCGATTCCGAACAGCAGCACCAGCATCATGACGTCCTGGGAGAAGAAGGTACTCATGGACAGCGCACCAGCCCCTACGATGAACGGCACGATGATGTGCCAGCGGCGCTCCCGAAAACGGTCCGAGCTTGCGCCAATGGCCAGCATGCCGATCAGCCCCATGAGGCTAGGAATGGCGGTGAGCCATCCAATATGCACAGTATCGGCTACCCCAGCGCCCTTGATGAAGGTTGGCAGCCAGAATCCCATGGCATAAGCACAAAGCAGGATTGAAAAGTCGATTCCTCCCAGCATCCAGACCTTGATGTCCCAGAATCCGTCGCGAAAACGATAGGGCGTATTGGGTCGATCGGATTCATCTTCCTCAAGCTTCTGCAACAGCACCTGTTTCTGTTCTGCGCTCAGCCAGGCGGCTTCGCTGATGGTGTTGGGCAGCACCCAGAAAGTCAAAATACCCAGAACCACTGTAGGCACGGCTTCCAGCAGAAAGAGCCATTGCCAGCCCTGCAAGCCGTTGACCTGATGGAAATGGCTCATGATCCAACCCGAAATCGGCCCGCCAATCAGGCTCGACAGCGGCAGACCAATCATGAACAGTGCAATGACGCGGCTTCGGCGATAAGTAGGGAACCACTGGGTCAGGTAAAACAGAACACCAGGCAAAAAGCCCGCTTCGGCGGCCCCTAGAAGAAAACGCAGGAGGTAGAACTGCCACGCCTCGGTCACAAACATCGTGGCGCCCGACAATAACCCCCAGGTGATCATGATTCGGGCAATCCAGATACGGGCGCCGACACGCTCCAGCACCAGGTTACTGGGCACCTCGAACAGGATATAGCCGACGAAGAAGAGCCCTGCCCCCAACCCGTAAGCCGTCTCGGAAAGATGCAACTGATCAAGCATTTGCAACTTTGCGAATCCGATGTTGATACGGTCCAGGTAGGCAGCCAGGTAACAGAAACAGAGAAACGGAATGAGTCGCCAGATAACAAGACGGTAAGTCCCTGCCTCGTCAGCAGTGCAATGTTGGGTAGAACCGTGACGTACTTCCGACATACACATCCCTTCTAAGCGAATGCCAGGATCCGAACCATGGCAGTCAGAGTGGAAAGCTGCTTCTCAAGGGGCATCACCGCCGCTATGCATGTGCTTTCCCGAGTGGCCGGAGAGCTTATCGATTTACAGGCAAAGCGCAACTGGCCATCTCCCTCCTGCAAATGGGAATGGCCAGAGGCTATCCGTCAATAAACGTCCCGCTTGTAGCGCCCCTCCTCCTGCAACCGCTCCAGGCCCGATTCGCCCAGGATCTCAACCAGGGCGGCATGTACACCTCGCGCCATGCCCTGCAAGCTGCCACAGACGTAAATGACCGCGCCTTGCTCGACCCAGGCTCGGACGTCTTCTGTGGATTCCAGCAAGCGATCCTGAACATATACCTTGTCTTCCTGATCACGGGAAAAAGCCAGATCAAGCCGGGCAAGCTGCCGATGCGCCAGCCAGTGCTCCAATTCGTCCTGGTAGAAGAAATCATGCTCACGATTCCGCTCACCGAAGAGCAGCCAGTTCCGGCTGTGTCCTGCGTCGATGCGCGCCTTGAGCAGTGCCCGTAAGCCGGCTATCCCCGTGCCGTTGCCAATAAAGAGCGCAGGCCGATCGTCATGAGGCATATGGAACGCGGGATTAGGTCTTAGGCGTGCCATCAGGTGCCCACCCTCTGGAGCATGAATGGTCAGCCAGCCAGACGCGATACCCAACTGCCCACTTCGTTTGCGCTCCTGGCGAATGATCAGTGACATAGTCCCCTCAACGGGCAGGGATGCAATTGAATACTGCCTGACCGCCAAAGGCAGCAGCGCCTCAACCAATCCCTGTGCGTGCATGCCTACCATCTGATGCACGTCTTCAGGCAGAAAACGTGTTGCCAATGCCTGATCCAACGGCAACTCGATCCCGTCCAGCCATACAAGGGAATCTGGAGAAAGTCCCAATGGACTTAGCCATTCCTGTACGAATGACACAGGATAACGCGGCAGTATTTCGATAAGGTCGCCGGCTGCCCACGAGCAATTTGCCGGCATTTGGAGATCGACCCTGAAGACGGGCCATTCCTGCCCTCTGGGGTTCAAGCACTGACGGGCCGACAGGTGATAATCCTGGAACGGAGCAGTAGCTGGTTGGATATGCGCCACGGCACCCAACTCGCCCAGGCGAGACTGCCATAGACCCAAGGCAACCTCATCGTCCCGGTTTACCTCAACCGTATCGAACAGGCTATGAGCGCCCTGCCCGCTCAGCCAACGCTGCAGACGTCGTCCGAACGCACAGAAATCCGGATATTGCCGATCCCCTAGCGCCAGCACACCGTAGGAGAGCTGCTTCAGGGACACCGCCTGCCGTAATACGGCGCGCTCGAATTTGCGGGCATTATCTGGAGCCTCGCCATCACCAAAGGTGCTGACGATAAATAATGCCTTGCGAGCCGCCGTCAAGGCATCAGAATTGAGCTGAGCCAGCGGCTTTACCGTTGCTGGCTGGCCTGCAGCCTGTAGCTGGCCGGCGGTTTGCCAGGCCAGTTGCTCCGCCAAACCGCTCTGACTGGCAAAGCCGATCAACCAGGGCTCATCCCCTGTTGCCGTAGGTATGACTTCGCGACGAGCCTGGCGAATCCCCTTTTTCTTTCGGCGGCGATCCAGATAGAGCAACCAGCCCGTGATAAAGAACAAGGGCATGGCGAGGCTGGCTAGAAACATTAGCAGCCGCCCCGGCAACCCGAAGTATTCTCCCGTGTGCAGCGCATAGATGCTGCCCAGCAGCTGCCCGCCGATGCTCTTGTCAGCGTAGCGCTCATGGCTGCGGACCGCGCCGGTTTGCGGGTCCAGGTCCAGCTTGTTGAGTGCTCGTAGATGATCGGCATTCTGAAGGCGATAAAAGACTGTTGCCGGCTGACCGGCTGCCGAGGGCAGGCGTAAGGTATAACCTTCCAGCGTCGGACCGGCCGCTTGCTGCACGCTTGCCCAAAGGGCCTCATGATTGATGATGGGTGGCACCCCGTTTGGCTGAGGACGTTCCGGCCTGCCGCCTTTGCGCTCGCCTCGCTGCTCGGCAGGCGCATCATCCAACAACCGGATCAGGCCGTTGCGGTACCACTCGTAGGACCAGAAGAGCCCCGTGAGCGCCGCCAGCAGATAGAGCATAAGGCACCAGGTGCCTGCGACAGCATGCAGGTCCCAATTGAAGCTGCGCCCTTTACGGGCCCAATCCAAGGTCAACCAGGCGCGCCAGCTGGCAACCTGCCTGGGCCAGCGAAGATAGAGACCAGACAAACAGAAAAACACGAGCATTAGGGTACAGGCACCCACAATCGCCTTGCCGGTTTCTCCCACAGCAAGAAAACGATGCAATCGCAGCATGAGCCCAAAGAAGTCGGCGCCAACCGGTTCACTCAATACCTCACCGGTATAGGCATCGACAAAGCGCATAGGCCCGCGCCGCTCTCCTGGCGGGGGCTCGAGAAATACGCGGACATTACTGTTGAGCACCAGATCGGCCCATAGCCCGGTTACCTTTTTCCCCTCGTACGCCTCGACGCGCTTGATAAGCTCATAAGGTGCCAGTGCATTTCCAGCCATTCGCTCCTCTACCGCTGCAGAACGATTGATCAGGTTCGATATCTCCGGCTCGAACGAATACGCAGCGCCGGTCACGCCGATGATGACCAGCACCAGTCCTGCCGTGATGCCCATAAACCAATGCAGCTGGAAGAGAAGCTTTTTCATTTAAATCACTCGATCCACGAGCCATTCAAAACCAGAGCGCGTGTGCCATATGCGCCTGACAAGTAAGAGATATCCATACAAAAAGCCCGGCTCACAGGAGCCGGGCCATGCGCTTTTCCATCAGAAATGGAAATTGGCACTCAGGAGCGCTGTACGTCCGGGCGCTACGTGCGCCATATGGGTTGAGTACACTTGGTCGAAATAACGTTTGTCCGTCAGGTTCTGCACATTCAACTGCAGATCCAGATTCTTCGTCACGCGGTAAGCCGCCATCGCGTCATAGCGTGTGTAGGAGGAAATGTAGGTCGAGTTGGCCGTATTGCCGAACTGACGATCCACATATGTGGCACCGCCACCCACCGTGAAGTCCTGAGTAACATCATAGGTGGTCCACAGGGTAAAGTTGTTTTCCGGCGTCTGAGGCATCTTGTTGCCCTCATCAGAAGCGGTGGTCGACTTACGGATCTCGCTATCCAAGTAGGTGTAACCGCCGAATACTTTCCAGTGAGGCGTCAGCTTGCCACTGAAGCCTAGTTCAACGCCTTGAACACGCTGCTCACCGTCAAGGACCTGATAGGAGCTATTATCCGGGTCCGTAACACGTGCATTGGTCTTATCCGTACGGAACAAGGCAGCGTTAAGTGATAGCGCTTCGTTAAAGAAGTCCCACTTCGTGCCAATCTCATAATTACGGTTGCGTTCCGGCTCAAGACTTGTATTGGAAGTGCTCAGCTCCGACAGTCCTTCCCCTGATGTTTCACCGGAAGGGTTACTGGAGGTCGACCACGCCACATAGATACTGCCGTTGGATGCTGGCTTGTAAACGATACCGGCCTGGTAATTCCAGAAGTGCGACTTGTTTTCACGATCGAAATTTCCAGCCGCTGTGCCACGCCCGCCTGTACTGTAACCACTTGAGCGTGTTTCAAAATCATCGTAACGCAAACCTAAGTTAACCGACCATTGTTCGTTGAGCTTTAGCGTATCGAAGACATAAGCAGCACTTGTCTTGGTATCTGTGTCGGTAAAGGCGGCACCCTCAGTGTAAGTACCAGCCCAACCGTCTTTATAGGTTGGATTGTACAAACTTGTGCAATCGCCACTTGCCAGCAGGGCAGCATTACAGGTCGAACCTGAGACACTAGAGGTAAATGTATAAGGACGGCTGTGAACATCCTCATAGCTGAACTCTAGTCCAGTCACTAAGGTGTGCTCAATGTCTGCAGTTTTGAATAGCGATTTCAGCTCTGTCTGGTTAACCCAACCTTCAGACACTGAGTTACGACTTTTAGGTGAGCGGTAAACATAGCCATTAACAACGTTCCCTCTGCTGTCATCCGGGTTGGTTGCCACATAATCTAATGTAGTCCGTACCATACGGAAGCTATTAGATAGCGTGAGGCTGTCGTTCAAGTCATGCTCAATCCGGAACGTTCCACTGTCCGAGGTGCTCTTGCGGTAATCACGGCTAGAACCGTACCAGTTATCCTTGTCCACATGAGCCGGACGACTTGGATTCGCTTCGCTGCGATTGACGTTGGTCAACGGTATACCGTAATCAGGCGTATCGTCCGTATCCAGATGATAGTAAGAGAAGGTCGCACGCGTTGGTGTGCCTAAGCCGAAACTGATCGAAGGCGCTACACCCCAGCGACTGACATCCGGACCATCACGACCTGCTATGTTGGCATCATGTTTCATTAGGTTCAGGCGGAAAGCGGCGTTATCCGTAATCATCTGATTCACGTCGAGCGTAGTACGACGCGTCTGATCGGAACCGTAGGTAAAGCCACCGTTCACAAAGTTTTGCAGTTTGGGCGTTTTGGTAATCAGATTAAGGCTGCCGCCTGTAGAACCTGCACCGGTATAAGCTGAGCCCGGCCCTTTGCTGACCTCAATCTGCTCCAGATTGAATATTTCACGTGTTTGCGAAGCGACATCCCGCATGCCATCAACAAAGGTGTCACTTTCAGCACTGAAACCGCGAATGAAAGGTCGGTCACCTTGAGGGTTCCCCCCCTCGCCGGCCCCGAATGTAATACCTGGCACGGTACGCAATGCATCGGTTAAAGAAAGCGCGCCTGTATCACGAATCACTTGGGCAGGCACTACTGTCACGGATTTGGGCGTATCACGCAGCGGAGCCGTGTACTTAGAGGATGCCGACTCCTGAATATTGTAGCTGCCCTCTTCTTCTCCTAGGACAGTTGTGCTGTTCAAATCCAGAATGCTGGAACCTTTGGTAGTTCCCTCTTTTTCAGGTGCTTGTTGCGCAAACGTGTTACCCGAAAAAGCCGTTATGGCCATACCTACCGCTGAAACTAACAGTTTAGGCGTAACACCCAATTCGGTTTGACGCGTCATTTCTAATTATTCCCCACGAACGAAGCCGCAGAAAATATACGCAAATACGAATTAGTATCAATATTAATTTAAAGTATCTTAGATTCTTGAAAACAGATGGCAATCTTTCAAAGCAGATTTTGCAAAAATCCTGAGAATGACTATCATTAATAGCTTTTTTATGCTCGTCGGAGCGCGTCATGCTGCTAGCCATACCCCAGGTCTTTACTGCTGAAGAAACGGCTCGTATCCGAGAGGCGCTTGAACAGACCCAGTGGAGTGATGGAAAAATCACTGCCGGACACCAATCCTCCAAGGCCAAGCATAATCTTCAACTTCCCGAAGACCATCCGTTAACGCGTGAAATCGGCGAAGCGATTGTCCATCGGCTCTGGCAGCATCCCCTGTTCATGTCTGCGGCACTGCCCCACAAGATCTTCCCGCCCTTGATCAACTGCTACACCGCCGGCGGCTCATTCGACTTCCATATAGACAACGCCGTACGCAACGTGAAAAACAGCATCGAGCGCGTCAGAACCGATATCTCGACCACAGTGTTTTTCAGTGATCCCGACAGCTATGACGGCGGAGAACTGGTGATTCAGGACACCTATGGCACACAGCGCGTAAAGCTAAAGGCAGGCGACGCCGTACTCTATCCGGCTACCAGCCTGCACAAGGTGGAGCCGGTGACTCGAGGCACTCGATATGCCTCGTTTTTCTGGACTCAGAGTCTTGTTCGCGAAGATAGCCAGCGGGCCCTGCTGTTCGAAATGGACACAGCCATTCAAAACCTGACCCGCGACGTCCCTGATCATCCTTCACTGGTTCAGTTGACCGGGACCTATCACAACCTGCTACGCCGCTGGGTAGACGTATAACCATGGCCTACGTCTTGAGGCGACAGGAAGTTCTCGAAAACCAGGCGCTGGAACAGGCACTGGCATCGGATAATCCCAGGGAGGCGGCCCGTGTCATCCTGACGGCTGCCAAGGCCGGCTCGCCAGATGCCCAGGCCATGCTGGGCCAGATCCTGCTGGAGGGCCGCGGCATTGCACAGGACGCTAGCCTCGCATTGATCTGGTTTACTATCGCTGCCGATCAAGGCCACACGATGGCGCTCAACATGGTAGGACGTTGCCGCGAACATGGCTGGGGCTGCGAGCAGGATGCCCACGCAGCAGCCGAGGCCTATCGTCAGGCCGCCGAACAGGGCCTGGACTGGGGCATGTACAACTATGCCAATCTGCTGGCGACAGGACGCGGTGTCTCCCGTAACGAGCACAGCGCCTTTTTATTCTACCGACGCGCAGCTGAGCTGGGCCATGCCAAGTCCATGAATCTTGTTGGACGCTTCTACGAAGAGGGTCTTGTCGTTACACGGGATACAAAGGCTGCACATGACTGGTACAAGCGATCGGCAGAGGCAGGCGATTTTCGCGGTCAATATAGCTATGCGGCGGTACTGGCAACAACGGGTCGCCTTGAGGAAGCCCAGCACTGGTTGAAGGAAGCCTTGAAGACCGGCAACCTCAATTTTTTCAGGGCCAGCCGGCAAGGACTGTTGGACTCCGACCATGAAGCGCTGCGCCTGATCGGGCTGAGCTATTTCGAGCGCGCCGCCGAATTGGGCGACGAGACGGACCAAGCGGCTCTTACCAGAGCCCAGAGCAAGCGCTACGATTCGCCCCTTGCCGTCTGAATGATAAAAAACCCGCAAAAGCGGGTTTTTAATGGGCGCTATTTAGAGGTAATAGGCTTTGAGTGGAGGGAAGCCATTGAACTCCACAGCACTGTAGCTGGTGGTGTACGCCCCGGTAGACAACCAATACAGACGGTCACCGCTGGCAAGGTTCAGTGGCAAACCATACTTGTAGTGTTCATACATGATGTCGGCACTGTCACAGGTAGGGCCAGCAATCACGACCTCTTCCATCTCACCCTTCTTCTCGACCCAGATCGGAAACTTGATGGACTCGTCCATGGTTTCGATCAGACCGGAAAATTTGCCTACGTCGGTGTACACCCAGCGCTCAACGGCGGTGCGCGATTTGCGCGACACCAGTACCACTTCGCTCACTAGAATACCGGCGTTGGCAATCAACGAACGACCGGGCTCCAGAATGATTTCCGGAAGTTCATCGCCAAAGTCTTCCTTCAGGAAGCGGATGATCTCTTCAGCATAGGTTTCGAGATTGTTGGTCTTGGCAATATAGTTTGCCGGGAACCCGCCGCCCATGTTGATCATCTTCAGGACGATGCCGTCTTCTTCACGCAGGCGCTCGAATATCACCTTGACCTTGGCGATAGCCGCATCCCAGACGTCGATATCACGCTGCTGCGAGCCAACGTGGAAGGAGACGCCGTAAGGCACAAGGCCTAGCTGGCGGGCCAGGATCAAGAGGTCCAGCGCCAGATCGGTCTGGCAGCCAAACTTACGTGAAAGCGGCCAGTCAGCGGTATTAGAGCCTTCGGTCAGAATCCGCACATAGATCTTCGAGCCCGGCGCAGCTTTGGCAATATTACGCAGGTCAGCCTCGGAGTCGGTGGCGAACATCCGCACACCCTTCTCGTAGAAATAGCGAATGTCCTTAGCTTTCTTGATCGTATTGCCGTAGCTGATGCGATCAGGACTTACGCCCGTGCTCAGCACCTTGTCTAGCTCATAGATGGACGCGATGTCGAAATTTGAGCCCTTGTCGCGCAGGAGCTCAGTAATCTCGATGGCTGGGTTTGCCTTAACGGCGTAATAAATTTTGGCAAACGGAAAATTGTTCACCAAGTCATCGTAGGCTCTGGAAATGGTAGCCTTATCGATCACCACAAAAGGCGTTTCATGCTGGTCAGCGAAGGACTTCATTCGCTGGAAGGTCTCGCGCGAGTAGTAATCTTCGACCTGGATGGACATGCGTCGGACTCCCAATGGCAGAACAAATAGATTCGTAGGGGTATTGCTGAACGCCTAATCCGTTTCCCCACTTTGGTTCGCCTACTTCCCAAGGCACGTCGCCGAAAGCAAAAAGGTCAACATGTCCAGAGCGTTGACCTTGCTGTCTCGTCGTCAGTACTTGAGCCGGATGGATCGTTTCCAGCATGGACGTTCGGGCGCGAACTTTAGGACTACACGCCCGCAAGATCAATCAAAAATCCCATACGACTGTCTGATTTGCCTCGATCCGGTACGAACCCTCCTCGTAAAACCGACCGGCCAGGCGAACCGATGTTCCAAAATCCGTCAGGATTCCTCTGCAATTGAGAGAACCCGTTCAAGCCAGATAGGCATTTTCAACAAAGATTGATTTTTGCGAGAGAGTGCTAACCAGATTTGGCTACTGCCGCTCACCAAAAAGATGAAAGAAATATGGCAAGGCGTAAACTTTATTAAGACGCACAGGTCTTCGTGTGTCGCCATGCAGTGCCTTACATCACGGAAGGATATGGCCAAACTCCAACAATATGTTTTGCTTCATTTCATAGGGAAATCAAAATGTTTGGCATCGAAGTCGACGGCTCGGTAGAGCCTCCATCATTCATCAACTCGTTACAGGTTGCCTTGAAGGAAACCTGGGCGGTGATCTACGCCCATGGCGGAGTCATTGCCGAGTTCGATAACGAGCAGGATGCACGTGAGGAGGCTGAGCGCTGGACAGGAGTCTGCTTCCGTCTGGATGCCTGCTAAGCGCCAGGCTTGAAAGCCTGTGTCCTGAGTCCGGCTCAGGCTTTCAGCTTAATGGCTTTTTAACGCTTATCGAGTTTACTTCCCGCTCCTATCGCTGTACGTATTTTCAATAAAGCCATAGGCAATCACATTTTTACGTCAAACCCCGCCGGCCCCCCTTGTCAATCGACCTGCTCAAAGAGCACGTTTGACGGGTTTTGCTATCAGGCTATCCATGTTAACCCTGCAGGTACAGTTCTGGCCTGCCCATTACGCTTATGGCACTTATTTCGATGAATAGAACCGGGCGAATCAAACGCAACCTCAAGCGATATGCCTTTCTAGCATTCGCTCCCCTGCTCATGAGCCATACCGCCTCGGCGGCCGATTACCCAGCCGAGATGATCGGCCTGAATTTCTCGGGTGCCGGCTTTGCGGCGCAGGTGCTTCCGGGTGTGAACGGTACCAACTACTTCTTTCCTGACGACTCCTACTTCAGGCGCTGGGGCTATCGCGGGATTCGCGTCATACGTTTCCCGATCACCTGGGAGCGCCTGCAACCCAAGCTCAACGGTGAGCTGGACACTCAGTACGCTGACCTGATCAGCCAGACGCTGGATTCGGCCAAGCGCTACAAGATGCAGGTCATTCTGGACCTGCACAACTACGGGCGTTACCGCGACCAGATCATTGGCTCGGAGAGCGTACCCTACGAGGCTTACCAGGACATCATGGAGCGGATCGCCAAAACCTGGAGCAAGCACCCTGCCCTGCTAGGCTACGACATCATGAACGAGCCGCATGATGTGGAAGACCACTGGGACACCGCGGCCCAGTACGGCATCGATGGCATCCGCTCCGTCGATAAGAGCCGCCCGATCGTGATCGAGGGCAACTTCTGGTCAAGCAGCGCGCGCTGGCCTGATGTAAACAAAGGCCTGCTGAACCTCAAGGATCCGGCGGACAATCTGATTTTCTCGGCTCATGTGTATTTCGACGCTGATGCCGGTGGTCGCTACGAATCCAAAGACACCAGTCAGCTTGATCCCATGATTGGCGTCAAACGTGTTCAACCTTTTATTGACTGGCTCAAGGCCAATAACAAGAAAGGCCACATTGGTGAGTTTGGTGCACCAGGGGATGATCCCCGCTGGATGAAGGTCATGGATAACATGCTCTCGCATCTTCAGAAGGAATGTATCCCAGCTACATACTGGGCAGCAGGTCCGGGCTGGGGCGACTATTCCCTTTCCATCGAACCCCGGGATAACAAGGAGCGTCCGCAGTGGGCCATTCTCAAGAAGTATGTGAAACACTCGGGCTGCTCGGAAATAGGGCCTAAATAAGCCGCTGGCAGAGTGGCCCAGTGCATCAGGGCCACCCTGCTGAACAAGACTCGTCTGAAAAGCCAAAAGGCCTGAACCTACAGGCCTTTTGGCTTGCTATAATCGCCGGTTTAAGTATCCACCGGACATCAGCCTCCATGACCAAGCAGGCCGCCGAAGTCGCCAAGCGGCGCACTTTCGCCATCATTTCCCACCCGGACGCCGGTAAGACCACCATCACCGAGAAGCTCCTCCTGATGGGGCAAGCCATTGCCGTGGCCGGGACCGTTAAATCACGTAAATCCGACCGCCATGCCACCTCCGACTGGATGGAGATGGAAAAGCAGCGTGGTATCTCCATTACCACGTCGGTCATGCAGTTCCCCTATCGCGAGCACATGATCAATCTGCTCGACACGCCCGGTCACGAAGACTTCTCGGAAGACACCTACCGCACCCTGACGGCGGTTGACTCTGCCCTGATGGTGCTCGATGGCGGTAAAGGCGTTGAGCCTCGTACGATTGCCCTGATGGAGGTCTGCCGTCTGCGCGATACGCCCATCGTCAGCTTTGTGAACAAGCTGGACCGTGATATTCGCGATCCGATCGAGCTGCTCGACGAGATCGAAGCTGTCCTGAAAATCAAGGCGGCCCCGATTACCTGGCCGATTGGCTCCTACCGTGACTTCAAAGGGGTGTATCACCTCTCCGAAGACAAGATCTTTGTCTATACCCCTGGCCACGGCCATGAGCGTATCGCAACCCGCGTCATTGAAAAACTGGACTCGGACGAAGCCCGTACTCACCTGGGTGACCTGTACGATGATTTCGTCGAGCAGCTCGAACTGGTTCAGGGCGCGTGCCATGAATTCAATACAGATGAATTTTTAAAGGGCCAGATGACACCGGTCTTCTTTGGTACAGCCCTGGGCAACTTCGGTGTCGATCACGTCCTGGACGCGGTCGTGGACTGGGCGCCACAGCCGCTCTCGCGTGCGACCAACGAGCGTGACGTACAGCCGGTCGAAGAGAAATTCAGCGGTTTCGTATTCAAGATCCAGGCAAACATGGATCCCAAGCACCGTGACCGGATTGCCTTTATGCGGATCTGCTCCGGCAAGTATGAAAAAGGCATGAAACTGCGCCATGTGCGGATCGGCAAGGACATCAAGATTGCTGACGCCCTGACGTTCTTCTCTTCCGAGCGTGAACAACTGGAAGAAGCCTTTGCAGGCGACATCATCGGCTTGCACAACCACGGCACCATCCAGATCGGCGATACCTTTACCGAAGGTGAGAGCCTCGGCTTTACCGGTATTCCGCACTTTGCGCCTGAACTGTTCCGCCGTGTACGCCTGAAGGACCCACTCAAGTCCAAGCAGCTCCGCCAGGGCCTGCAGGAGCTGGCAGAGGAAGGCGCGACCCAGGTGTTCTTCCCTGAGCGTAACAACGACATCATTCTCGGCGCTGTTGGTGTGCTGCAGTTCGACGTCGTTGCCAGCCGCCTGAAGGAAGAATACAAGGTGGAATGCGTCTACGAGCCGATCAACGTCTGGTCTGCCCGCTGGATCGAGTGCAATGACAAGAAGAAGCTTGAGGAATTCAAGAACAAGGCCATGGAGAACCTGTCCGTGGATGGCGGCGGTCACCTGACCTACCTTGCGCCGACTCGTGTCAACCTGAGCCTGATGGAAGAGCGCTGGCCTGACATAAAATTCCGCGCGACGCGGGAACATCACTAAGCATAAGAGAAAGGGCTGATCATTCAGCCCTTTGTTTCTACCGCCTGATTAAACAGCCTGAAGCGTCTTTTCGAATACCGCCTTTCCATCCAGATCTCGCAGGGTCACAGTCAGATCACCGCTGTGCCCTTCGATATTGACCTCGCCAAAGAACTGGAAGCCCGACAGCGGCGAGCTGTTGGCTACCGGTGGTGCCTTCACAAATACGGCCTCCGGTCCGAAGGTGTTGTCCAGCTTGTTGGGCCCGAATGCACCAGCATTGAGCGGGCCTGCCACGAACTCCCAAAAGGGCTCGAAATCCTGGAAGGCTGCCCGATTGGGATGGTAATGGTGAGCCGCGCAGTAGTGCACATCTGCAGTCAGCCAGACCGTATTGCTGATATTCCATCGGCGGATGTAACGTAAGAGCTCTGCAATTTCCAGTTCGCGACCCAGAGGTGCACTGCCGTCGCCATTGGCAATGGCCTCCCAACGAGGCGTTCCTGCTGCATCCACTCCATCAGGGACCTCCAGGCCAATGGGCATGTCTGCCGCAATGACCTTCCAGGTAGCCGTAGACTCCGTGAGCCCCTGCTTGAGCCACTCGAGTTGCGTGCGCCCCATGAAAGCAGTGTCTGGTCCCTCATTGGGTTGCAGGTTGGTGCTGTTCCCGCCCCGGTAGGTCCGCATGTCCAGCACGAAAATATCCAGCCGAGGACCGTAGCTGATCTTGCGATAGATGCGTCCGGCATCATCACGCTGTTGCAGCCGCATGGGGGCATACTCTAGGTACGCCTGACGTGACCGCTTGGCCAGTACGTTGATGTCCTTTACGGTGTAACGGTCATCCAGCACCTTGGTAGAAGACCAGTTATTGGTGGTCTCGTGGTCATCCCACTGCCAGATCTGCGGGACTTCAGCATTGAACCGACGGACATTTTCGTCCATCAGGTTGTAGCGATAATTGCCACGATATTCATCGACCGTCTCGGCAACCTTGCTCTTGGCCTCTGTGGTGATGTTGCGCCAGACCTTGCCTTCCACCGTCGTGGTCTTGGCTTCTAGCGGGCCGTCTGCATAGATGGTATCGCCACTGTGCAGGAAGAAGTCCGGCTGTCGACGACGCATGGCCTCATAGATGCGCATGCCACCGATATCGGGGTTGATACCAAATCCCTGCCCGACCGTGTCGCCGCTCCAGACGAAGCGGATATCGGTACGATGCGTCGGTGCGCTACGCAAATGTCCAAAGACAGGCTCGCTCTGCGCACCGCTGTAAATATCTTCGAAACGAACCCGATAGAAAATGGATTGATCAGCGGGAAGTCCGCGCAAATCCATGCGCGCCGTGTAATCCGTGTCGGCTGTCACCACAGGCGAAACCATTCGGCGCAGATGGCGAAGGCTCTCCTTGGTGTCCCACTCGACGATCATCCGCGCCGGACGATCACAGCGGCTCCAGACAATGGCCCGGTTGCCCTGAACATCACCTGACTGAACCCCTTCAAGCATCAGCGGACGCTGCTTGGCGCCAGCGATCACGGCAGGTGCCACTCCCGGCAGCAGCAGTCCAACGCCCAGCCCCTGGATCAGGCGCCGTCTTCCATTATCGAACGTGCTCATCATGCGCTCCCACGATTATTGGAGCGAATGGGTTTAGCGAAAACGCCTGACAACCCTGTGACAGTCTGAAGAACAGCTGTTACGGCGTGATCTCAATCACACTTGGTAGGCTTCGACGCTTCAGGCTCCACCGCATGCAGGATCTGTTGAGCCAACGCATGATAAAGCGAGGTGGGCGAAAGCCAGCCGGACACACCATTCGCCAGCAGGCACGTTGCCAATACGGGGATCGCCATGTCGGGACTGTGGGCCAGCTCCAAGGTAATGACAGTCGAGGTGAGCGGTGTCCGGGTAACGCCCGTGAGGTAGGCCGCCATGCCCAGAAGCGCACCGGTCTGCAGAGTGACATCAGGGAGCCAATCGACCAGCCAGGGCGCAAAGCTGGCGCCTACTGTGAGCGAAGGCGAAAAGAGCCCGCCGGGAATGCCCGCCAGATACGAAACCACGTTGGCCAGAAACTTCCAGATGAGAAAGCCCTGATCGGTTATGGGCTGTCCCTCCAGAATGGCACGTGTTTCCTCGTAGCCGGTACCAAAGACATGTTGTCCGGACAGTGTCCCTAGACAGGCAACCAGTAATCCACAAACGGCAGCAAATCGAACCGGGAAGCGTGAGCGGATAGCGCCCAGCCTTCCAAGCCAGCCGTGGGATGTTGGAATGACCAGCCGCGCATAGCCGCCGCCCAACAGGCCGCCTGCCAGCCCGCATATGACCACCGCTACCCAGGCATCGCCCCAGGGCAAACTGGCACTGATAACGCCAAAATAGGTATACGGTCCGACCAGGCCCAGCGTGACCATACCGCCAATCACCACAGCCGTCAGTACCAGACCGCTGAAGCGCTGTTCAAAGGTATGACTCAACTCTTCAATGGCAAATACTACGCCCGCCAGCGGCGTGTTGAACGCCGCAGCAATACCCGCGGCACCGCCAGCGAGAATCAGTCCCGAAACCGTCTTTCGCTCATACAGGCCCAGCCGCCGACCAAAGCCATACAGTACCGAGGCGCCCAAATGTACGGTCGGACCCTCGCGGCCAACCGAGCCCCCCACTAGCAGGGCAAACAATGTCAGTATCATCTTCGCGAGTGCGATCGGCCAGGCCAACACCGCCGCCCTGAACTGACCAGAGGGCTTCTCCAGCGCTGCAATCACTTGTGGAATGCCGCTTCCCCTGGCATTACGCAGCCACCCCTGCGTCAGCCAGACTAGAAGGGCAAATCCTGCGGGTGTCACCAACCACGGCCATAAGTGGCTGTGATTCAACAGACGCTGAAAGAGCTGAAAGGCATGATCAGCCAGCCACGCAAAAGCCAGCGCCAGTAAACCCACCAGCAGCGCGCCGACCCAGAACGCCAGGCGTTGCCGAATGGAGCGAAACCGTTGATGGCGCTGTTGGGGTGCTTGAGATGCCGCAGCGCGGCGTGTAGATGTTTCCCTGTGGTCAGGGGCAGCAGGATCGCTCGAGTCGCTCATAAGCAAATAAAATAGGTTGGCTCTGTAATTGTAACAAAGTATTGAAGGATACAGTGGGTGGTTCGACTGCCTGAAGACCGGTGGGTTTAAGCATTTCACAAGCCCTGTCATCCGTGGTCTCCATCATTTCTCCATATAACCTGCAAAGCCACGCAAGCTTGTCATCCCAAAATTTGGCGGTTTCTACCTGAGCGCGATGTATATGCATGGCGCAGGTAGTGTCATGACCGTTACGGGATACAGACATGTCAACTGCCTTTCTTCCTTTCTCACGTCCAAGCATAGGCGATGAGGAAATTGCGGCCGTCAATGCCGTGCTCCGCTCCGGCTGGATCACCACCGGCCCTCAAAATCAGGAGTTGGAGCAGCGCTTCTGCGAGTATCTGGGCTGCCGTCATGCCGTCGCACTCTCTTCGGCAACGGCAGGTATGCACTTGGCATTGATAGCCCTGGGTATTGGTCCAGGCGATGAGGTCATCACGCCCTCCCAGACCTGGGTATCTACCGCAAACCTGATCTGCCTGCTGGGCGCAACTCCTGTGTTCGTGGACATCGATCGCGATACCTTGATGACCGATGCAGCGCGTATCGAAGCCGCCATCACGCCCCGAACGAAAGCGATCATTCCGGTTCATTACGCCGGTGCAGCCTTTGACCTGGATCCGCTCTACGCACTGGCCGAGCGCCATGGCATCCCCGTCATTGAAGACGCTGCCCACGCAATAGGTACACGCTACCGGGGCCGCCTGATTGGCGCTCGGAACACCGCCATCTTCTCCTTTCATGCCATCAAGAATCTGACATGTGCAGAAGGCGGACTTTTTGTAACGGATGACGAAGCATTGGCTAACCGCATCCGCACATTGAAGTTTCACGGCTTGGGCGTCGATGCCTATGACCGTATGACCCACGGCCGAAAGCCTCAGGCGCAGGTCATCGAACCGGGCTTCAAGTACAACCTGACCGATATCAACGCAGCCATTGCACTCGTCCAGCTGGATCGCATCGACGAGATTAACGCCAAGCGCAAACAGCTGGCCGAAATGTACCTGGAGCGCCTGAACGGCCTTCCCATTCAGCCGCTGAGTCTTCCGAGCTACCCTCAGGATCACGCCTGGCATCTTTTCATTGTGCGCGTCGATCCGGCGCAATGTGGTCTGGATCGCGATGTCTTCATGCAGACCTTGCAGGCAAACCATATCGGCACCGGTATTCATTTCATAGGAACGCACCTGCAGCGTTATTACCGGGACCGCTTTCCAGAGGTAAGCCTGCCAAACACCGAGTGGAATTCGGCTCGACTGTGCTCGATACCGCTGTTTCCTGACATGACCGCCGAGGAGCTCGAGCGCGTCGTCACTGCCATTCGCTCCACACTGGAGGCAGCCTTGTGAAGCCTTATCCGATCAATCGCGTGTCCGTGGTCATTCCGGTCTTCAATGAAGAAGCCAGCCTGCCCGAACTCCTTTTGAGAACCGATGCCGCCTGCCAGAAACTGGGCCGCGATTATGAAATCGTATTGATTGATGACGGCAGCCGTGACAGCTCGGCCAGCATTATCCAGGCAGCTGCCGAAGCCGAAGACAGTCATGTGGTAGCGGTCATCCTCAACCGCAACTACGGCCAGCACGCCGCCATCATGGCGGGCTTCGAGCAGTGTATTGGCGACCTGGTCATTACCCTTGATGCCGACCTGCAAAACCCGCCGGAGGAAATTCCGCGTCTCGTCGAGCAAGCCGCTCTGGGGTTCGATGTGGTCGGTACTGTACGCGAAAATCGTCAGGACTCCGCCTTCCGCCGCCTGCCATCCAGGCTGATCAACCTTGCTGTGCAACGTTCTACAGGCGTAGCCATGAGCGATTATGGCTGCATGCTGCGGGCGTATCGCCACAGCATCATCGAGGCCATGCTGGCCTGCCATGAGCGCAGCACGTTTATTCCCATCCTGGCTAACAGCTTCGCCCGCCATACCACCGAAATCAATGTGGGACATGCCGAGCGCGAATACGGTGAATCGAAATACACCCCCATGCGCCTGATCAACCTCATGTTTGATCTCGTGACCTGCATGACCACAACGCCATTGCGGCTGCTGAGCATCGTGGGTGGCGCCATGGCACTGGCCGGTATCTGCTTCGGGATGCTGCTTCTGGTGCTACGCCTGCTGCTGGGGGCCGACTGGGCTGCCGACGGCGTGTTTGTCCTTTTCGCCATCCTGTTCATCTTTACCGGCGCCCAGTTCGTCGGCATGGGGCTACTGGGTGAATACCTGGGCCGCATGTACCACGACGTCCGTGCCCGCCCTCGCTACTTCGTTGAGCAGGTTGTCCGGGGTGAAGCCTCCTGCTCCCCTGCGCCAGCCTCGCTCGATTCCATTCCTTCTGCAAGCTGATTACCCATGACCAAGACTGTTGTATTTGCCTATCACGATATTGGATGCGCCGGAATCGAAGCGCTGATCGCGGCCCAGTATGAAATCGCGGCCGTGTTTACCCATGCCGATGATCCGAACGAAAACCGCTTCTTTGCTTCCGTAGCCCAACTGTGTGCTCGCCACGGTATTCCAGTGCATGCCCCGGAAGATGTTAACCACCCGCTCTGGATCGAACGCATCCGTCAGCTTGAGCCGGAATTCATTTTCTCTTTCTACTACCGTCACCTGCTGAGCGAGGACATTCTCGCTATGGCCAGAAAAGGTGCCTATAACCTGCATGGCTCCCTGCTGCCGCGTTATAGGGGTCGTGCGCCTGCCAACTGGGTATTGGCCAATGGCGAAACCGAAACCGGCGTCACTCTGCACCGCATGGAGCGTCGCCCCGATGCCGGCCCGATCGTCAGCCAGTCCAGGGTAGCGATTGCCCAGGACGATACGGCGCATACTCTGCATGCCAAGCTGCGCGAAGCTTCACGCCAGCTCCTGGGCGAAACCCTGCCCCGCCTGGCTCGTGGCAATGTGGAGGAGACCCCTCAGGATGACAGCAAGGCCTCCTATTATGGCCGTCGCACGCCTGCCGATGGAGAGCTGGACTGGACTCGTCCGGCCAGTGAACTCTATAACCTCGTCCGCGCCGTTACCCAGCCCTACCCGGGCGCTTTCAGCTTTGTAGGCGATCGAAAGCTTATTGTCTGGCAAGCCCAGGCCGTAGATACCCGTCACGACCAGAAACCTGGCGCCGCCGTAAGTCTTGATCCACTGCGTATCGCCTGCGGTGACGGCGTATTGGAAATTCAGGCCGGCCAACAAGGTGATGCAGGCCTCTACCTGTCCGGGCCGCAGCTGGCACGGGAGATGGGACTGGTCGAAGGGCTTCGTCTGCGCCGCAGCGATGCCTTCAAGGCCAAGCGTCGCACACGTGTGCTGATCCTTGGCGTGAATGGCTTCATTGGTAATCACCTGTCTGAACGCCTGCTGCGGGACGGCAACTATGAAGTCTACGGTCTGGACATTGGCTCCGACGCTATCGACCGTTTGAAGGGCGATCCTAACTTCCACTTTGTGGAAGGCGACATCAGTATCCATACCGAATGGATCGAGTACCACATCAAGAAGTGCGACGTGATCCTGCCACTCGTGGCCATCGCTACGCCGATCGAATACACCCGTAACCCGCTGCGTGTATTCGAGCTGGACTTTGAGGAAAACCTCAAGATCGTCCGCTACTGCGTGAAGTACAACAAGCGCGTCATCTTCCCGTCCACATCCGAAGTCTATGGCATGTGCGACGACCCGGAGTTCGACGAAGACCAGTCTCGCCTGATCGTTGGCCCGATCAACAAGCAGCGCTGGATCTACTCCGTTTCCAAGCAGCTGTTGGACCGCGTGATCTGGGCCCACGGCAAGCAGGATGGCCTCAGATTCACCCTGTTCCGTCCCTTCAACTGGATGGGTCCGCGTCTGGATCGCCTGGACTCTGCTCGAATCGGCAGCTCCCGCGCCATCACCCAGCTGATCCTGAATCTGGTGGAAGGCACACCCATCAAGCTGGTGGACGGCGGTGCCCAAAAGCGCTGCTTTACCGACGTGGATGATGGCATCGAAGCCCTGTTCCGTATTATCGAAAACAAGGGTGGTCGCAGTGACCAGCAGATCATCAACATTGGTAACCCAGACAACGAAGCTAGCATTCGCGAACTAGCCGAAACCCTTCTGGCCCAATTTGAGGCACACCCGCTACGGCACAACTTCCCGCCGTTTGCAGGCTTCCGCGAAGTTGAGAGCCGGTCGTTTTATGGCGAAGGCTATCAGGACGTCTCCCATCGCAAGCCCAGCATTGCCAATGCCCGCAAGCTCCTGGATTGGCAGCCCACCATCGAGATGAGCGAAACCATCGGCAAGACGCTGGACTTTTTCCTGCGTGAAGCATTGAACAGCCAGGTGGACGAGGCGTAATGATCGAGGTGGGATTGCGGATCGACGTGGATACCTTTCGCGGCACACGTGAGGGTATTCCACGTCTGCTTGAGCTGTTGGATGAAGCTCAGGTCAAGGCGACGTTCTTCTTTTCGGTCGGGCCGGACAACATGGGGCGCCATCTCTGGCGCCTCATCCGGCCGCAGTTCCTTTGGAAGATGCTGCGCTCCAATGCAGCCAGTCTGTATGGCTGGGACATTCTCCTGGCGGGCACGGCATGGCCAGGCAAGCCCATCGGCCAGCACCTGGGTCATCTGATGCGACAGACTCAGGCGGCAGGCCATGAGGTGGGCCTGCATGCCTGGGACCACCATGGCTGGCAGGCTAACGCTGGGCGCTGGAGCATGGACCAGCTGACCCGGCAGATCCGTTATGGCGTAGACACGCTCAGTGACATCCTGGGCCAACCCGTAACCTGCTCCGCCGCTGCCGGCTGGCGGGCGGATGAGCGGGTTATCGAAGCCAAAGAGGCCTTTGGTTTTCGTTACAACAGCGATTGTCGAGGCCGCTCGTTATTTCGTCCTGAGCTCGCCAATGGTGCTGCCGGAACGCCGCAGATTCCGGTCACCCTGCCGACGTACGACGAAGCGATTGGCCCAGACCTGTCGGCAGCAGGCTTTAACAGCTACCTGATGCAACACATCATGCCGGCCGACCTGAATATCTATACCGCCCATGCGGAAGTAGAAGGGATTGCCCTGGCCGACCAGTTTCAGCGCCTGCTGGCACTGGCAAAACGGCTGAATGTTCAGTTCAAGCCGCTTGGGGAATGCCTGCCTTCTGACCCCTCCCGCCTTCCCCTGGGTACGGTTACCCGGGGCGCTCTGGCAGGCCGCGAAGGCTGGCTGGGCGTGCAGGCATGACCTTCGCCCTGGTGTTGGTGGTCAGCCTGCTGAGCGGTCTTGGGCAGGTCGCTCAGAAAGTCGCCGTGGAACGCTGGCGCGGGCGGTCCGTCAGCCTGTGGCGCAAGCTGACCTCACCCTGGCTGATGTTTGGGCTGGCCAGCCTGGGTACCGGCCTGCTGCTCTGGCTGCTGGTTCTGCAGCAGCTCGAAGTCGGCATGGCCTACCCCATGCTCAGCCTGAACTTTGTCTGGATCACTCTGGCGGCACATCGACTTTTCCACGAGCACATCGATGGCCGTCACTGGCTGGGTATCGTCCTCATCATGGTGGGCATTGTGCTGCTGAGTACACAACGATGAATCAGCATCGCGGACTTCTGCTGGCGCTGGCCAGCGTATGCCTGGTGAGCCTCGCCCAGCTCTCGATGCGCGGTAGCATGGCGGCTCTTCCTTCACTGACAGAGGCCATGGCCTCTCCTGAGCTGCTCAGACAGCACGTCGGGGCGCTGGCCGGACTGCTTGCCGGTATCGCCTGCTACGGACTTTCGATGCTCTGTTGGGTTGCTGCCCTGTCGGTATTGCCGTTGGGACGGGCCTACGCGCTGCTCAGCCTCAGCTACCCCCTCGTTTATATCGCCGCCGTGGTGGTTTTCGGTGAATCCATCACCTGGCTCAAATCGGTCGGTATCGCCCTCGTCATGCTGGGCGTATTCGCTATTCATTCAAGACGCCCGGATGACCCGCGTCCGCTGGCGCAAGAGGAGTTGTAAGTGAAAATCAGTGTGTTCGGTATTGGCTATGTAGGCCTCGTTCAGGCCGCCGTGCTGGCTGAAGTCGGTCATGATGTTCTGTGCATGGACATTGACCGACACAAAATCGAGCTGCTTGAGCAGGGCGTGGTCAGTTTGTACGAACCTGGCCTGGAAGGGCTCGTTCGGGAAAACATGGAAGCGGGCCGCCTGCGCTTTACCCATGATGCCGCCCGCGCGGTCCAGCATGGCCGTGTACAGTTCATCGCCGTCGGCACCCCGCCCCTGGAGGACGGCTCGGCCGACCTTGCAGGCGTCTTTGCCGTCGCCCAGACCATTGCCCGTCACCGTACGCAGCCTGTGGTGATCGTGGAAAAATCCACAGTACCCGTAGGCACTGGCGATCGCCTCACGGCACTGATCCAGAGCACACTGGACGAGATGGGCAAGACACTGGACTTCGATGTGGTATCTAACCCCGAGTTTCTCAAGGAAGGCGCTGCTGTAACCGATTGCCGTCGCCCGGACCGTATTGTCATCGGTACCGAACGGGAAGACAGCCGCGACGTCATGCGGGAGCTCTATGCCCCCTTCAACCGCAACCATGATCGTATCCTGTTCATGGACCGCCGCAGTTCCGAACTGACCAAATATGCGGCTAACGGCATGCTGGCGACTAAAATCAGCTTTATCAACCAGATCGCCGAACTGGCCGAGCATTTGGGAGCAGACATCGAGTCGGTTCGCAGAGGCATCGGAGCAGATCCACGCATCGGTTATCACTTCATCTATCCGGGCTGCGGCTACGGTGGCTCGTGCTTCCCCAAGGACCTGAAGGCTCTGATCCACACCGCCGAGCAGGAGAACTGCCAGACCAGCCTTCTTCGTGCTGTCGAGGAAGTTAACGAACAGCAGAAAAACAAGCTGTTCAACCTGATCCACGATCATTTCAAAGGAAATCTGGAAGGCAGAACCTTTGCCATTTGGGGTTTGGCATTCAAGCCCAATACGGACGATATGCGGGACGCACCCAGTCGCATTCTGCTGGAAGCCCTGTGGGCGCATGGCGCACAGGTGCGCGCGTTCGACCCTGAGGCCATGCAGGAAGCGCAGAGACTGTACGGGCACGATGAGCGTCTATTGCTGATGGGCACACCTGAGGCTGCGCTGAACGGTGCGGACGCCCTGGTCATCTGCACCGAATGGCAAATGTTCAAGGCGCCCGATTTCGACCTTATCCAGGACAAGCTCAGGGAGCCACTGATTTTTGATGGCCGTAACCTGTACGACCCTGCACGCCTGGAGCGTCGTGGCATTCAGTATTACGCCATCGGCCGCGGCCAATCTGTTCGCCGCGCCAGCTTGACCGCTACCTATTCGAATACGGCCGGTCAACGGGAGGCTTCATGAGTCAGGGAGCCTCCCGCCCGCTCTCGCCCAAGACGAAATTTTTCATCTGGTGCGGGCTGCTGTTGGCCTTTTACCTGGTGACAGGCCTGATCGGTCGTGGACTCTGGAAAGCAGACGAACCCTACTCGTTTGGCATGACCTGGAATTTTCTGACCAGCAGCGACTGGATCGTACCCCGGGTAGGCGCAGATCCCTTCATGGAAAAGCCGCCCCTGATGTATTGGACAGGGGCGATCACAGCCTACCTTTTCCTTCCCTGGCTCTCGCCTCCCGACGGCTCACGCATGGCCGTTCTGGGATGGATGCTGCTTACACTCTGGACGTTGTATCGCCTGACCGAGCGCCTCAGTCCCGGCAGAGGACTGGTCGCCTGCCTGTTGCTGTTGGGAACGATGGGTATGGTTCAGCATGCCCATCTATTGATTGCCGATATTCCGCAATTGACAGGCGCCATGCTCGCACTGGCAGGGCTTGTAGAATTTTCCCTGGAGCCGACACGCTACCGCCGCGACGGACTGCTCTTCGGAACAGGTTTTGGCATTGCCCTGATGAGCAAAGGTCTGCTGATACCGGGTGTGCTGGGCGTTACTGTTTGCGCTGCCGTCCTGCTTCAGCCGCGCCGCTACTTTACGCGCCCCGGCTTTGCCTGGCTGGACTGGGCACTCCTCGCGGCGTCGCCCTGGCTGCTTATCTGGCCGGCCCTGCTATGGAAGACCGATGAAACACTATTTCTGGAGTGGTTCTGGGTCAATAATTTCGGCCGCTTCTTTGGCCTTTCCCAACGCAATAGCATCAGTGGTGGGGCGGGCAGCAACCTCAAAGAACTACTGGGTCTGTCCTTTCCCGTAGGATGGGTGCTATTAGGCGCCTTCGTAGCCGGACTCTGGCGCAGCCTGCGCCAACAGCGCCTCAAGGCTGACTGGATCGCGCTGCGTGAGGACTCGGGCCGCTTTATGGTCTGGCTTTACGTTGCAGTTTTTCTGTTTGTTATCATGACCTCGGCGGTCTTTCGCAGTGTTTACGTGCTTCCGCTGTTTCCGGCACTTGCCCTCCTGGTAGCCGGCTTGCCACTGCCCGAGCGCTTCAACCGCGCCGGCCGTCTGTTTGCGATCATACTGTTCAGCGTAATGGGCGGATACCTGTGGTTTGGCTGGTGGGCCATCCAGAGTGGCCATACGAGCCTGATCGTCTCCGGCCTTCGCCGGCTGGTTCCAGTAGAAATCAAACTGTCACCCAGCCCTGCCTGGTTTGTTGCAGCGCTGCTACTGACCGGCCTGTGGTTGATCACTATCGCCTGGCGCAAGCGCCTGGAGGCTGCACACGTCTGGTTTGCCGGCATTACGCTGTTCTGGGGACTGGCCAATACACTTTGGCTTCCCTGGGTGGACCTGGGGCGCAGCTATGCACGACCGTTCGAGGCACTCGAGCAATCGCTTCCGGCACAATTCGATTGTCTGAACACAGTCAACATGGGTGAATCCGAACGCTCGATGCTGCATTACTACACAGGCATAAAGCCGGTCATGGTCGCCACGCCGGAGCAGGCTCAATGTGAGATTCAGATGCTGCTCGACCAGCAGCATCACCCGATCAAGGTAGACGAGGCGCATTGGCAGTTGATATGGCAGGGCCGGCGTGAAGGGGATCGCCAGGAGCGTCTCCGAGCGTTCATGAAAGCCCCCTAAACCGCCGTAGTCAGGACTGGTTACTGACGACGATACGAGGTAGCCAGTCCCTGCACCACTATTCGTTTCCTGCTTCGCATCCGCTGTTCCTGCTCATGTTTCTTTTCTGCCGGGCTTTTAGGTGTCGTTACGGATCCCCATAAAGGAAGAAACATGCCCCTCAACAGGAGACCTCTATGCTAGATGTACACGCCTGGACCTGACGCCACGGTAACGAGTCTACGGATCTAGTACTGGAAACCCATGCCATTAGCGAGGATCTGGCGCCTAATGAAATCCTGATCGCCAACAAGGTCATCGGCATCAACCCTGTCGACTGGAAATTCATTGCGCAGGCCGAAAAGGTCTGGAAGCCGGGCCATATTCCAGGCGTGGACGGCATGGGCGTCGTAATCGCGGCCGGTCGCGACGTGCACCTGCGTATCGGAACGCGGGTCGCCTATCACCAGAACCTCTACCACGCCGGCAGCTATGCCACGCATATCAAGATCGCCGCCCACATGGTGATGCCGGTGCCGGACGGCCTTAGTGACACTGCTGCCGCCGCCTTCCCCTGCCCTACCCTGACCGCCTGGCAGTCGGTCATGAAGGTACCGGATGCAACCAACAAGGATGTACTCGTGACCGGCGCCGGGGGCTCGGTCGGATCGCTGGTGGCACAACTGGCGTTGCAAAAAGGCTGGCGCGTCTGGGTAACCGCAGGGGAGCAGCACCGCGAAAAGCTGCTGTCACGTGGCGTGACCGAGGTCGTGGATTACCACCAGGAAAACTGGCGGGATCTGTTACTCGAAAAGCTACAAGGCCGTAAATTCTATGCTGCCTTTGACACAATCTCCGGCCAGCATGCCGCCTCGCTGGCCGGTCTTCTGGGCCTTAATGGCCATCTGGTCTGCATCCAGGACCGGATCGAGCAGCCGCCCTTGCCTGCCTTCACAACGGCGATCTCTTACCATGAGGAAGCCCTCGCCTCAATCCACCAGCATGGCACCGTCCTGGACTGGATGGAGCTGACCACCGCAGGAGCCGATCTGATGGATCAGATCAAGAACAATCGATTGGCCATACCTACTCTTGAGGTTGTTCCCTTCAAACAGCTGCCCAACGCGTTAAAGGATCTGAAAGCTGCCGTGCGGACACGCAAATATGTCGTTCAGTTGGCCTGATCCGGCAGTATCAGACAAGTCGCCAACGCATTAAAAAGGGCTCCTGAGAGCCCTTTTTTATCATGCCGCAGGTACCAGCTCTTCCTGTACTTCCCCCCGCTTGATCACAGCGTACACCACACCGGTCAAGATACTGCCCGCCGCAATGGCGGCCAGGTATAGCCAGGCGTGATTGATGGCGTTGGGAATCAGGAGTACGAAAAGACCGCCGTGGGGTGCCATCAGCTTGCAGTTGAACAGCATGACGAGCGCACCGGTCAATGCGCCGCCCGCGATGCTCGCGGGGATCACACGCAGCGGGTCTTTCGCTGCAAAGGGAATTGCCCCTTCGGAAATGAAGCACAACCCCAGGACAAAGGCCGCCTTGCCCGCTTCACGCTCGCTCTGGGCAAACTTGCGGCGCGCCAGAACGGTAGCAAGCCCCATACCGATCGCAGGCACCATACCGGCCGCCATCGTAGCCGCCATCGGACCATAGGTCTTGGATGCCAATAACCCTACGGTAAAGGCATACGCCGCCTTGTTGATCGGCCCACCCAGATCCACACACATCATGGCACCCAGAATGACACCCAGCAGAACGGCATTAGACGTCCCCATGTTTTCCAGAAAGCCCGTCAGCGCGGTCAATGCCTGGGCAACCGGCGTTCCCACCACATAGATCATCACAAGGCCGGTAATCAGGCTCGCCAACAGCGGAATGATCAGGATAGGCTTGAGAGCCTCCACGCTGGCCGGCAGCTTCACCCAGCGAGCGATCGCCTTCGCCACATAACCGGCCAGAAAGCCCGCCACGATACCACCGATAAAGCCCGCGCCCAGATTACTGGCCAGCAATCCGCCGATCATTCCCGGCGCAAGGCCCGGCCGGTCGGCAATGGAGTACGCAATGTAACCGGCCAGCACCGGCACCATGAGCTTGAACGCAGCTTCGCCACCGATCTGCATCAATGCAGCCGCCAGCGTGCCCTGCTCCTTGAACGCCTCGATCCCAAAGACAAACGACAGGGCAATCAACAGGCCTCCGGCGACTACCATAGGCAGCATGTAGGACACGCCCGTCAGCAGGTGCTTGTAGACTCCAGTCTTTTCCTTTTTCGCACCGGCCTTGGCTTGTCCGGAAGACGAAGCAGCCGCCGCGCCCCCTAGGATCTCACCCTCAGCCAATGCACGCTTGAGCGTAGCTTCAGGCTGCTTGAGAGCAACACCAGTGCCGCAGCGAAACACCTTCTTGCCCGCGAAGCGATCCGTATTGACCTCAATGTCAGTTGCCAGCAGAACCGCATCGGCCTCCGCGATCGCCTCGGCACTGAGAGGGTTGCGTGCGCCCACTGACCCCTGGGTTTCCAGATCCAGCTTATAGCCCAGCTTCTTGGCAGTCTGAATCAATGCCTCAGCCGCCATGAACGTATGCGCAACGCCGGTTGGGCAGGCCGTGATCGCCACCAGACGGGGCTGCTTGGCGGGCGTAGCGGCTGCGCTGACAGCTTCAGGCTCGGCGCTGGCTTCGTACACCTTGGCCTCACGCTCGGCACGCTGCAAAAAAGCATCGACGTCCCGCAGGGCTTCCGCCGGTGTTGCACGGTAAACGCGCTTGCCCGCGAAGCGACGAAGGTCTACCGCACCGGTATGCACAACGACAATCAATTCAGACCGAGCGATCTGATCATCCGTCAGCAGCGTAGCTTCGGGGCCGTCGTGGATTTCAACGCTGGTCTGCCAGCCACGGCGCTGTGCGGCAGCATCCAGCAATCGTGCACTGAGCACACTGGTAACCATGCCCGTCGGGCAGGTCGTAACGATTGCGATATTCATGAGTTATCCCTGCTTATTGTTCTGTCATGACGTGAACACTGACGCCGTTCGCCAACTCTGCCAAACGGGCAGGATCATCAATGCCAAAGCCGATTTGAGTGACGGCCATGGCAGCAATGGCTGTGGCATTGCGTAACGCGTCCTGCGGCTCAAGTCCGGTGAGCAAACCGTGCGCCATACCGGCCAGAAGCGAGTCGCCGGCCCCTACGGTGCTGGCCACCTGCACCCTGGGCGGAACGGCCTGCAGTACGCGACCTGGCGCAAACCACCGAACACCTTCGCTACCCTGAGAGATCACTATGTGCTCAACACCCTGAGCGGCCAGCTGAGCGGCCAGCTGAGCCTGCTGCTCGGCAGTATCGGCAGGTGCCGAACAGGCGTCGGACAGCTCCTCGGTATTAGGCTTGACCAGCCACGGCCCAGCCTTGAGCCCGGCACGCAGCGCGGCGCCACTGGTATCCAGTGCCACCCGCAAGCCTAGGGCTTTCAGCCGTTGAACCAGCTCGGCAAGCCAGTCGGCACCGATGCCGCGTGGCAGACTACCGGCCACAACGGCCAGATCGTGTCCCGGTGCTACGTCGTCCAGGGTGCGCAGCAACTGAGCCTGGGCAGTCTCGGTAACGTGCGGTCCCGGTCCATTGATGTCCGTAATGCGGCCTGAGGTTTCGGCCAGCTTGATGTTACTGCGGGTCTCGCCCTCTACCCGCACAAAGGCATCCTTGAAGCCACGCTCGGCAAACAAGGCTTCGAACGGCTTGGCGTTATCAGCGCCCAGAAAGCCGGTTACGGTCAGCGAATGCCCCAGGTCTGCCAGGACCTGGGCCACATTCAGTCCCTTGCCTGCCGCGTGCATGACAACCGCTTCACTACGGTTTACTTCTCCCGGATGCAGTTCGGGCAGTCGCACCGTCAGATCCAGCGCGGGATTCAAGGTAACGGTCAAAACACGGCTCATTGCATGGCCTCCACACTGGCGCGCACTTCATCTGCTGTCGCCAGCGCCAGTGCTCGCTGGGCACAGGCTTGTGCAGCCACGAAATCCAGTTCACGCACCCGCGCCTTGACCAGCGGAATGCTGCGCGCTGAAACGCTGAGTTCATCCACACCCAGCCCCATCAAAAGCGGAACCGCCAGCGGATCGGCGGCCAACTCTCCGCATACGCCTACCCACTTGCCATGTGCATGGGCGGCCTGGACCGTCATATCGATCAGGCGCAGCACGCTGGGATGCAAACCATCAGCCTCGCCGGACAGCAAGGGATGACCGCGGTCGATCGCTAAAGCGTATTGGGTCAGGTCATTCGTTCCGACGCTGAAGAAATCCACTTCCTGCGCCAGCACCGGTGCCAACAGGGCTGCCGAAGGTACTTCGATCATGATGCCTACCTGCAGATTGACCGCCGGAATCTCCTGCCGCAGACGATTGAGGATGTCTCGCGCCTGACGCCACTCCTCAACCCGTCCCACCATCGGAAACATGATTCTGAGCGGACGCCCCTCGGCCGCACGAAGCAAGGCGCGCAGCTGGGTTTCCAGCACCTCCGGGCAACGTAGGGTCAGGCGTATGCCGCGAATACCCAGGAACGGGTTCTCTTCGGCTGGAATCGGCATATAAGGCAACGGCTTGTCGCCTCCCACATCCAGCGTACGCACCACCAGCGGTCGTCCATCCAGCGCATCTAATACGCGTCGGTAATCCTTTTCCTGCGCCTGCTCATCAGGTGCCGAATCATGGCTCATGAATACCAGCTCGGTACGCAGCAGACCAACGGCCTCTGCGCCCTGTTCGACTACCGCCGGGGCATCCGCCGTGTTGCCTAGGTTCGCAGCCACCTCAATGCGGTGCCCGTCGCGGGTGACCGCAGGCTCAAACCGCTTGGCTTCGGCCTCCTGTCGACGATGCTCCCGCACCTCGCGCTCTACACGAACCTGCTCGATGCGTGCGGCATCCGGCCCGACCTCGACAAAGCCATGATCGCCATCCAGCAGAAGAATGGTCTGAGGTGCAAGGTTCAGTACGCGCGGGCCAGCGCCTACAATCGCAGGAATACCCAAGGCGCGGGAAACAATGGCGCTGTGAGAGCTGGCACCCCCACGTGCCGTCAGGATACCGGCGACCCTGTCACGGTCCAGACGCGCCACATCACCAGGCCCGACCTCATCCATGACCAGCACATAGGGCTCGCTTGGTTCACTGGCGGAGCCAACCCCACACAGATGCCCCAGAACACGGCGGCCTACATCACGCAGATCAGCCGCACGTTCGGCCAGGAGCGCATCCTTCAATGACTCCTGCTGAGCGGCCGCCTCCTCGATCTGTGCATTCCAGGCCGCTGCGGCGCTGGCATTGCGCTTGAGGCGCGTCTGTACGCCCTCACGCAGATCCGGATCATCAAGCATCTCCAGATGGGTCAAGAAGATGTCGCGAATAGCGCCCGCCTCGCTACGGCTGATCAGGGCATCGATTTCCGTTCTGACTGCCGCCAGTGCCGCTTCGAGGCGCTCGGTTTCAGCGGCAGCCCCCTCACCCTCGGCAGGAAAGTCAAAATGCTGCTGAGCCACGACATAGGCTGGCCCAACGGCTAGCCCCGGTGCCGCAGCAATGGCCTTGAAGGTATCGCCTGAGGCTAGCGGCGCAGTGTCCTCTGCTCGCGCCAGAATATTGGTTTCAACCGGCACGGCCGCGTGCGTCGGTTGAGTATTGGCGCTAATGGGCTCAACCTCTTCACCCAACCCGGCCTCGACCGCCGCGACAAGATCCCCCAGCAGCGCTTCGGCATCGGTTCCCGGCTCAGCCAGAAACTCCAGCACCTGACCACGGCGAGCACCCAATGCCAGCAGGCGAGACAAGCTCTTGGCCGAAACGGCCGTTCCGCCATCCACTCTGACCTGAACCTCACCTGTTGAAGCCTTCGCCACACGCGCCAGCTCCTTGGCCGGACGCGCATGCAAGCCATGGGCATTGGCCAGCACCACACTCGCACTGGGCCAGTCCGGTGCTACCTCACCGCCCAGCGCTTCGAGCACCGCCCGGCTGGAGGTTGCCTGGCTAAGCTCCTGGGCACGGCCAGCGATCAGCAAGTCACACAGGCGCTCCAGCAAATCACGGTGAGCCTCGCCAAGGCTGGCCAGACAGAACAAGCCCTTGACTGGCTGCCCTTCAAGCGTCACCGGCGCTGCGGGTGTCACAAACGCAAGACCAGGACGGCTTACAGCATGGTCGCTGTGCAGCCACCAAAGCCCTTCTCCTAGTGGCAGAGGGACGCCCGTCTGTAGCGCGCCGGCAAAGCCGGGCTCAACACACTGCGTCCTCTTAAGAAGACGTGCCCCTTCCCACGCTAAGTCTTCAAGATCATCAGCCTCCACGTGCAGACGCACCAGCTGGTCATCCAGCTCAAGCTCTTGCGGGGCGCCATGCAGCAATTGAACAATCGCCTCGGCGCTTTCGGCACGGCGAATCGCCTCGTCCAGCGACTTTTCACCCAGTGCACGCGTCAATAACTGGAGAATTCGAAGGTGTTCATCAGATTTGGCGGCAATTGCAATGGCCAGATAAGCGGTCTGCCCTTCCCCCCAACTTACACCATCGGGGAATTGCATGATTCGTACGCCCGTTGTAAACACATGGTCACGGGTCTGAGGAGTACCATGGGGAATGGCAATACCCTGTCCAAGGTAGGTAGAACCCTGGGCTTCGCGAGCACGCAAACCATCGATATAGCCGGGAGCCACAAGCCCATCCGCGACAAGGGCCTCACCCAGCAGGGCAAGCGCGCTATCCTTGTCAGCGGCCTGTTGTCCCATGCGAATATGCTGCGCATCGAGTTCGAACATTCAAATCCTCCATGGCACTACGAGCGACCGAAGAGCACCGTGCCTTTCTTGTAATGATTGTTTTAGCCTAATCGCATGTTGAATCATCGACATCGGGCGATACAGACATAACAGCGATAAGACACTATTGTGCTGAAACGTTTCACCAAAACAGAGTGGCACGTTACTCGATAATCGTTGATCCTTGAAGCACTACACACAATAAAGGCCAGCCCATTGCGTTAGATACCGGACCGTCTGTTTTCGAAAATGGATTATCGTCAATGAAAGGCAAGGTATTGCGGTCATATAAGCAAGAAAGGCGTTCCAGACCGCACGGCCACAAGAGGAATCGTTTTGAAGCTCAGTGATATAGCTCGACTGGCAGGCGTCTCCGTGACCACGGCCAGCTACGTCATCAACGGAAAAGCCGACCAGCGGCGCATCAGTCCAGCCACCGTCACGCGCGTACAGCAAGTGGTCGAACAATACGGCTACCAGCCGGACCAGCGCGCCGCTGGCTTGCGCCGCGGCCAGACCCTGACGCTTGGGTTCATCCTGCCTGACCTGGAAAACCCCAGCTATGCACGGCTGGCCAAGCAGCTGGAAATCAGAGCTCGGCTGCGGGGCTATCAACTGCTCATTGCCTGTACCGACGATGAGCCCGATACCGAGCGGCAACTGCTCTCGCTGTTCCGCGCACGCCGCTGCGATGGCCTTATCACCGCCAGCTGTCTGGCCGATGACGATACGCCCTATCGCCGCCTGCAGGCAGAGGGATTGCCTGTGGTAGCCGTGGACCGTCAGCTCGATCCCAGTCAGTTCAGCTCTGTCGTCAGTGACGACCGGACCGCCAGCTCCCTTCTGACGAGGACCCTGTTGGATACGCCGCCTCGAGAAATCGCCCTGATCGCGGCCCGTCCGGACCTCGTCATCAGCCGTGAGCGCGCCGCGGGTTTCGAATCGGCCCTGCAGGACTTCAACGGCAAGAAGCTGATTCGCTATGGCGAGCAGTTCAGCCGTACCTGCGGACGCGACCTGATGCTGGACCTGATGAGCGAGCTGGGCCATATGCCTGATGCGATCATCACGACGGCATACGTGCTGCTGGAAGGCGTTTTCGATGTTTTCCAACAGCAGGCTGAAGGCTGGCCTTCCCATCTGCGTCTCGCCACCTTTGGTGACGCCCAGCTGCTCGACTTCGTTCCTATCAAGGTCAACGGACTCTATCAGCAGCACGAACTCATTGCAGAGCAGGCCCTGAACCTCATGCTGGATGCCATCGAATCCCACCATTACGAGCCCGGTGTTCATGCCATCCCCCGGCAGCTCAAGACTCGTCACAAGGACTAGCCGGCCCCTACCATGTTGATCGACACCCATAACCACCTGGACTTTCCCGGCTTCGACGATGATCGGGAGGCACTCCTGCACCAGTGCGCATCGCTAGGCGTACGGCGTCAGGTGCTGATTGGTGTCGAGGAATCCCTATGGTCGCAGTTATGGTCTACCGCGCTGGCCCATGAGCCGCTCTACGCGGCCCTGGCCCTGCATCCCTGCTATCTGGACGTGCACAAGGAGAGCGACATCGACACGCTCAGGGCATGGCTGGATCAATGGGCTGGTCATCCCAAGCTTTGCGCACTGGGTGAATTCGGACTGGATTACTATATCGAGCAGCCCGACAAGGCACGCCAGCAGACGCTTTTCGAATCACACCTCGAACTGGCTATCGAATACGAACTGCCGAGCCTGCTGCACGTCAGAAAAGCCCATGCCGATGTCATCGCCACGCTAAAACGTTACAAGCCGCCCAGAGCGGGCGTTGTTCACGCTTTTGCAGGCAGTTACGAAGAAGCACGGGAGTACCTGAAACTAGGATTCAAGCTGGGCTTAGGCGGCGCGCCGACATGGCCGCAAGCCAATCGACTGAGAAAGGTCGTGCCGCGGCTGCCGCTGGACGGCATCGTTTTGGAAACCGACGCCCCTGACATGGCCCCTGCCATGTACCCAGGCATCCGTAACAGCCCTACCCACTTGCCTGATATCTGCGCAGCACTGGCCGAGCTGTTCGGCGTGACCTCCGAAGCGCTTGCCCAGGCCAGTACAACCAATGCGTGTGCCGTCTTCGGGTGGAACCCTGACACACTGTAGAAGACTAGCGTCCCACTACCGTCCAGAGCGCTAACAAGACGTACCAGAGCACAGCAGCCCTGACGAGCAACTGCCACAACGTATCAAGACTGTGAACTCCCGCCTCGGCATCCAGAGCCACAGGCAAATCAGCCGCAGCGCGACCGGCATCAGCCAGTAGCTTGGGAGTGGGAATATCCCAGTTCAACCACTCGGATAACGTTGCGCGGCTGGCGCAAAGAAAATCACCGACTAGCGCAAAGCTGGCAGTGAGTAAGCGTGCCGGCAGCCAATCAAAGGCATGGCACAGCTGTTCTGCATGGGCGCGCAAGGCAGGGCTACGCGCATGGGCAGCCGTCAGCGCAACCAGCCGGTAAGCCAACGCCATGAGCGGTCCCAGCACAACGTACCAGAAAATCACGGCAAAGAAGCCCTCGTGGCCTCGCCATAGCAGCTGCTCTTGCACACGCGCCAAGAGCCCATCCGGCGTTTCCGCTTGAAGACCCAGATCCTGCTCTGCACGCAAGGCTGCGGCCTCCAGATCACCCCGCCGCCAGGAATCCCTGAAACCTGCCAATGCCTGCCTGGGGTCATGTCGGCCCAGGCTATACAACAGCACGAGCACATGTACGGGCAACAGCAGCCAGCCATAGGCAACCGGCTTTAATACTGCCAGCACCAGAGCCAATATCAGCAGGGGCACACCTACCACAACGATCAGCGAGATTGAGCTATGACGCCCCACATGCAGCTCCACCTCAGCCAACAGCGCGCGCCACCAGCCATCACGCTGCAGCCGCAACCGCCAGTGGGTTGTCCACACAACGCCCAATACAAGCAATAAGCTCAGAAAGGTCATTTACCCTCCCCTGTCAAAGATACCCGATATTGGTGCCAATCAAAGGCAGGCCCAGGATCGGTCTTGCGGTCTGGTGCAATATCACTATGCCCGCAAATACGGTCAGGTGTTATGGCTGGGTAATGCCGAAGCACATCGCGCGTCAGTTGCTCAAGCACATGGTATTGCGCCTGCGTATAAGGCTCGGTATCAGTACCTTCCAGCTCAATCCCTATCGAAAAATCATTACAACCTTCCCTGCCCGCAAAACAGGATACGCCAGCGTGCCAGGCACGATCGTCACAGGACACAAACTGCGTCACAGCGCCTGTACGTTCAATCAGAAAATGGGCTGACACCCTTAACGAGGCTATTTCCTGAAAAAAGGGATGTTCACTGCAGTCCAGCGTGTTTTGAAAGAAAGGCTGGACCTTTCCCGTCCCAAACTGGCCGGGCGGCAAACTGATGTTGTGGATAACCAGCAGCGAGACCTGCTCTCCCACGGGACGCTCATTGTAGTTGGGTGATGGGCAACGCTGGGCGTGAGCCCACCATCCCGCCTGAAAATCTGGGGACATAAGAACTCCTGTGAGCGCTTAATGTAAACCAGAGCGGCAGAAGGACCAAGAACACCGATCCGAGCGGCCCTATGATCGGTGTTTAGATAAGCGGAAAGGGATCAGGTGCGTTTGAGCGTGCGAAGATTTCCGATGACGGATTCCAGCGCTCGATCAAACAACAGGGCATCGTCCAGAATACGCAGCTTTCCATGACTCAAGTCGACAGCCAGGCTTTCACGTGACTTTTCCATCACCTTCATGCCTGCGCGATTTACAAAAATATAACGTCCAGCAGACTTAATAACCGCCGCCAGCTTGCAGCGGACCTTGTGATCATCGGCCTCGGTCAGCTCAATCCAGCTACCCACATGGATAGCATCGATCGTTCTGAGCGATTCCTCATCCGGCTTGAACTCTGTCTCGGCAGGCTTGGCCTGAACCGGCTGAAGCACGATCTCATCAGCCACCTCAACCATCGCTGCTAGTGGCTCATGGGCTACCGCCGCCGCACCGTGCTCGACGCGCTTAGCCTGCTGGAATGTCTGTACATGCAGGGCTTCAAGCTGGGTGAAAAACTCACTGGTAGAGAATGGATCGAAGGCCGCGCTGGCAAGCCCTTCACGCAAGGCCTTGAGCAGCCCCGGCACCATACCCAGCAACTTCTGCCGCGAGCCGGCATCTTCATGCGGCTCAACACTCCAGATCAGATCATCCATCGTCTGCAGCGCGGCGAGCCATTCGGCGGAGCCATAGCCCTGCTTGAGACAAGTCAACAAGAGCACCTGACTCCATGCTTCACGAATGACCCGAACCACTACCTCCGGCAGCGTACGCCCAACCAACCGCTCATTCAGCGCGGCCTCTACCTGCTGGCGAGCTTGCTCGGCCCGCGCACGCCCCTCTTCCGCATCCCGGGTGCGCTGCTCAAGCAACTCACTCCGGCGACGCTCATCACTCATATAGGCCAGGAAGTCATTCAACAATTCGTTGAATATATCCGGGTCGTCCACGAAATCACTGAGCAGCCGCTGAACGATCTGCTCGATCTTCAGATAAAGCCCATCGCGCTGCAGCTCATTCTGCTCTTCCCAGCCGAGCGAAGCCGCCGCGATCTCATTCAGGAGCTTACGGGCTGGATGATTGGGTCGGCTGAAAAAGGCCTTATCCAGCACCGCCACCTTGAGCATAGGAATCTGCAGGCGGGCAATCAGCGCTTTCAAGGAATCAGGCAGTGTCAGGTCATCAAGGATGAACTCAAACAGCATGGACACCAGATTGATAACATCATCATCAACCTGCCCCACTACCCGCTTTCGACCGCTACGGGCACTGATACGCCCCAGCGCGTCATCCAGCATCCCGCGCAAGTCGTAACTGTTCTCGACATGCGAAGGCACATGCTGCTGCAAGTGGGACAACAGCCGCATCAGGTCGTAACTGGTAATAGGATGAAGCTCAGCCGTGCCTGCTGGCTCACCGCCAGATATACCCATTGAGCCGCCGCCACTGCGACGTACCTGCGCCAGCAGCCCCTGCAGCGCGCTGAATACTTCCTGATCCTGCTCGCTGTCTGGTGTGGTGGATGCCGTGCGGCCGGTATAACCCGAGGCACTGCGGCCGGTATTACGCGGCGGCGCCAGTTTGAGATGAGGGAGAATCCCTGCATCGATCAGCTGCTGATTCGCCTCGGCATACACACGGTCCAAACCGTTCAGCACAAAACGCTCGAACAGCTTGAGAATGATCAGCTTGACCTTGATCTCAACACCCAAACCACGGCACGCATCCAGAAACGCTTCGCACAAGGGGCGAGGCGCCAACGGGTTGGAGTTTTCGTCCAGCGTTCGGCTTAACTGGGTGTTGAAACGAATACTTAGATGGCCCAGGGCCAGCGCATTACGGGTGACAGCTTTGGTCACCATTGTATCGAGCGCGACAGACTCTTCGAGCTGGTCATTCTGGACCAAGCTCAGATCCTCGAACGAAATGGCGTCGAGCTGAGCAGTATTTTTTGCCGTATCTGCCTGATTCAGGCCCGCGAAACGCTCAAAGTAGCGCTGCAAAAAGTTACGCTCGATCGTCTTGCGCTTCAGGCGCAAGTCACGCATCGCTTCGAAGAACAGATTCTGCTCGTTGTTGCTGGTGGCGCGGTCAGCCATCTCGAACAGCGCATCGTCCGCGTTATCGAACAATTGCTGGAGCGCTGCATTGAGCCGCTGGGCAGCTTTGTCGCGTACCGGAACGAGGGCAGCAGGAATCCGCAACGCCGCATCACTGAGCGTTTTGAAATGAACCACATTAGCGTCGTTCTGCATTGCCCGCCTCCTGCAGCGTACCGTTATGACCAGCCTGCCTGCATACCACGTTACGAGCCTTGAACAACGTTGATCCCATAGCGTTGATAAGTGAACGTTGCGTTGATCATCATTACAGAGTAGCTGTACCAGCTAACCGAGATCACCGCATAGGTATGACCTTGATCATGTTTATGGTTGAGCTACGGCGACTCCCATCTCTAGTGTGGGAATCTGAACAGCGTTCATCCATAAAGTTGCCTTTACCCGCTAATCGTACCCTGAGAAGCGTGAGCTAACCATCAAGATTTCGACCAATCGCCAGCCAAACGCTGATTGGTCTGGAGACTTCACAGAAACGCATTAAGAAGAAGCTTGCCGATAGCGTTGCGCTTACTCCGGCTAAAGCTGGCTAGGATATTGCTAGGAAACCCTTTGGCCTGTTTTTTGAGATCCTTAACAAGGATGGTTACACCAAGCTATTGTCTTTTTGAGCAAGAGCGCTGTCTTTTATTACTCCCACACCAGCACCTGCCCTGCAAAGCCCCTTAAAAAGAAACAAGCGAAGCTCACCAAGGCTTTAGGTAATAAAAAAATATCCATTCTAAAGTTTAGTCTACAAAAGTTAGGTAACTCGCCTTAACGCCAAACCACTATGTTTCCGCCTAAAACAAAAAGCCCAGCTAATCAGCTGGGCTTTAAGTATGGTGCCGGAGATAGGAGTCGAACCTACGACCTTCGCATTACGAATGCGCTGCTCTACCAACTAAGCTACACCGGCCTTATCACACAGGCAACCTCAAACCACTAGCTTACTGCACAGAACAGTTAATACCACGACCTGGGGTAGTAGCAGCACAACCAGTACCAGACAGAACCCATCTCATAGCACCCTGCTGAACTGTAGCATTGTTAGCTCCAGCAGTAGTTGTTGATGGAGTAAAGGTTAAAGCAAGCGCGGTACCAGCGGCATCAGTTCCTGTAGTGGTTAGACTAATAACGCCATCGTCAATGCTTAAAGCATTTACGTAATTAATTGTGGCTCCTGCGTTATTTGCACCGATAGCAGGCGGAATATCATTAGTTCCACTATCACAACCAGTTAAAGTCCCTAAATTTTGAAAACAAAGAGCCACTGCGGTTTTATAAGAAGTAATCCCAGCAACCGCACCAGCAACTTTAGTTCGCTGCGTGTAATTTGCATATTGAGGAATTGCAATTGCAGCCAAAATACCAATGATCGCTACAACGATCATCAATTCGATTAGAGTAAAACCTTTTTGAGCTTTCATGCTTGTCTCCATTAGAAGAAGTAGGCTCAACATGCCTGATTCTCCTTAAGCATTCAGCGTGCCAACCGCTTAGATCACAGTATTTGTGTGAAGTAGATTCCTTGCCGCTTCGCCTGCATGACAAGTACTGACAATAATTGTCATGCAAAAGGCCGTATTTGATAGGACTGCTTTCGACTGCTATAAGGCAGGCATCGCTTATCCTTATCGGCCCGTCTTATGAATGATTTAGCGCCCCTCTCTGGTCTTGCTCGTCAGCTTGTTTTGGCAGAGTTGCTAGATGAAAAAACGGCTCAAAGTGCGGTTGCGCAGAGCAAGGTCAGTAAAGTCCCGCTGGTGACGCACCTGGTCCAGAATCGCCTCGTTAAAAGCCGCGCAATTGCGGAACTGTCTGCTGAACAATTCGGCTTGGCGTTTTTAGACCTGAGTGCCGTTGATAAGGAGTCGCTACCTAAAGAGATCGTGAGCGAGAAGCTGATGCAGCAGCATCACTTCCTGCCGCTTGCCAAGCGCGGCAATAAACTCTTTATTGGCATATCCGACCCGACCAATCAGCAAGCGATTAATGACATTCAATTCAGCACGGGGCTGACTGCCGAACCCATACTGGTTGAGGATGACAAACTTCATAACGCCATTGATCAGTACCTGGATAACGGTACCGGTGGGCTGGATCTTGGTGATATTGATCTTGATATCGAGATCAATACAGAAGAGGAGAAAAAGTCTGAAGTAGACGCTGACGATGCCCCAGTTGTCCGCTTCGTCAACAAGATGCTGCTCGACGCCATCAAGCGCGGCTCGTCTGACCTGCACTTCGAGCCTTACGAGAAGATGTACCGAGTGCGCTTCCGTACCGATGGTGTCATGCATGAAATGGCACGTCCGCCCATTCAGCTGGCCCCACGTATTTCGGCCCGCCTGAAGGTGATGGCGAGCATGGATATCTCTGAACGCCGCAAACCTCAGGATGGGCGTGTGAAGCTCAAGGTTTCCAAAAACAAGTCCATCGATTTCCGTGTGAATACCCTGCCTACCCTTTGGGGCGAGAAGATCGTGATGCGAATTCTCGATCCCTCCAGTGCCCAGATGGGTATTGATGCCTTGGGCTATGAAGAGCGCCAGAAAGAGCTGTATATGGAGGCGCTTAGCCAACCACAGGGCATGATTCTGGTAACCGGCCCTACCGGCTCTGGCAAAACCGTGTCGCTGTACACGGGACTGAATATCTTAAACACGGTCGATATCAATATCTCGACGGCAGAAGACCCTGTAGAGATCAACCTGGAAGGTATCAACCAAGTCAACGTCAACCCGCGTCAAGGAATGGACTTTGCCCAAGCGCTTAGAGCGTTTCTCCGTCAAGATCCTGACGTGATCATGGTGGGCGAGATCCGTGACCTTGAGACGGCAGAGATTGCAATCAAAGCTGCACAAACGGGCCACATGGTTATGTCGACACTCCATACCAACAGCGCTGCAGAAACACTGACGCGCCTGCGGAACATGGGTGTACCTGCTTTTAACATCGCTACATCGGTCAACCTGATCATTGCCCAGCGGCTGGCACGCAAGCTGTGCCCTAAATGCAAAAAGCCACATGACGTGCCAAAAGAAACCTTGCTGAGCGAAGGCTTCCCTGAAAGTCAGATCGGCAAGTTTACGCTGTACTCACCTATTGGTTGCGAGGAGTGTAATAACGGCTACCGTGGCCGCGTGGGTATTTATGAAGTCGTAAAGATTACGTCTGCCATGCAGAACTTGATTATGGAAGAAGGCAACTCAATCGAGATTGCCCGTAAGGCGCGTGAAGAGGGCTTTAATGACCTACGGACATCTGGCCTGCTCAAGGCCATGCAAGGCGTAACCAGCCTGGAAGAAGTAAACCGCGTTACCAAGGACTGATTGGCGCGAACTTTGCCTGTCCACTCGATGCCCATGAAGGGCTGGTCAGTCACATGAACAAGAGTGGACGTCGTCAAACAGCATGGCTGCACATTGACAAGACGCACTCCAGCACCTGAAGAGCGGATTGCATGGCCGACAAAGCATTAAAAATGAGCGCTTTTACCTGGGAGGGAACGGACCGTAAAGGCGTCAAGATCAAGGGCGAAATGACCGGGCTGAATCCTGCCCTGGTCAAGGCCCAACTGCGCAAGCAGGGGATCAACCCCACACGCGTACGCAAAAAATCAGTCTCGATCTTTAGCCGCGGCAAAAAGATCAAGCCGATGGACATCGCCCTGTTCACTCGCCAGTTGGCTACCATGCTGGGGGCAGGTGTTCCTTTGCTGCAATCGTTCGACATTATCAGCGAAGGCTTTGATAACCCGAACATGCGCAAGCTGGTCGATGACATCAAGCAGGACGTAGCGGCGGGCAACAGCCTTTCCAGCTCTCTGCGCAAAAAGCCACAGTATTTCGATGATCTTTACTGTAACCTGGTTGATGCAGGTGAGCAGTCCGGTGCGCTGGAAACGCTGCTGGATCGCGTAGCGACCTACAAAGAAAAAACCGAGCAGCTCAAGAAAAAAATCAAGAAGGCTATGACCTACCCTGCCGCGGTTGTCGTGGTAGCGATTGTGGTAACAGCCATTCTATTGATCAAGGTTGTACCTCAGTTCCAATCCGTATTCGAGGGCTTTGGCGCAGAGCTACCTGCGTTTACGTTAATGGTGATTGGCCTTTCAGAAACCTTGCAGGAATGGTGGTTCATCGTTCTGCTGGCCCTTTTCGCGCTGGGTTTCGGCTTTCAGATGGCACACAAGCGGTCCGAGAAATTTCGCGATGCCGTTGACCGCTTTGTACTCAAGATACCCATCGTGGGCGCCATTCTTTATAAGTCTGCGATTGCACGCTATGCGCGTACCTTATCCACCACCTTTGCTGCGGGCGTACCGCTGGTAGATGCGCTGGATTCGGTTTCCGGCGCTACGGGTAACGTTGTCTTCCGCAATGCCGTCGACAAGATCAAGCAAGACGTCTCGACCGGTATGCAGCTGAACTTCTCCATGCGTACAACTGCCGTGTTTACTTCTATGGCGGTGCAAATGACGGCGATTGGTGAGGAGTCGGGTGCACTGGACGAAATGTTGGATAAAGTGGCCACTTTCTATGAAGAAGAAGTGGACAACATGGTCGACAGCCTTACCGCTCTGATGGAGCCCATGATCATGGCAGTTCTGGGCGTACTGGTGGGCGGCTTGATCATCGCCATGTACCTTCCTATCTTCCAACTGGGCTCGGTTGTTTAATGGAGGCTATCGAGCTTTTGGCAACCTACCCCGCCGCGTACTTGAGCTGTGCGTTGGTACTGGGCTTATTGGTTGGCAGCTTTCTCAATGTAGTCGTACACCGGCTCCCCAAGATGCTTGAACGGGACTGGATAGCCCAGTCTCGCCAAATGCTGGAGCTACCCAGCGAAGGCGAGGCGGAAACCTATAACCTTGCCAAGCCCCACTCCCATTGTCCTCACTGCCAACATCGCATTCGGCCGTGGGAAAACATTCCTGTTATCAGCTATGTCATGCTGCGCGGCAAATGCTCCAGCTGTAAGGCGCCCATTAGTGCTCGCTATCCGCTGGTTGAATTGACGTGCGGCCTGCTTTCCCTGTTTGTCGTCTGGCATTTTGGCTTTACCTGGCAGGCAGCCAGCGCCTTGTTACTGACCTGGGGGCTGCTCGCCGCCAGCCTGATCGATGCTGATCATCAGATTCTTCCTGACGTCATTGTTCTTCCGCTGCTATGGGTTGGCTTGCTGGTTAACCAGTTTGAGTTGTTCTCTAGTCTCTCCGATGCAGTCTGGGGTGCAGCGGCGGGTTACATGAGCTTGTGGGTGGTTTTCCAGCTTTTCAGGCTGATCACAGGCAAGGAAGGGATGGGCTTTGGTGACTTCAAGCTGCTAGCCATGCTGGGCGCCTGGGGTGGCTGGCAAATCCTGCCGCTTACGATATTGCTGTCCTCTTTAGTGGGCGCGATTCTCGGCATCATTCTGCTTCGCCTCAAGAATGCCGAAAACAGCACCCCGATACCGTTTGGGCCTTATCTGGCCATTGCGGGGTGGATTGCTTTGCTTTGGGGTGATCAAATAACAGGCATGTACCTTCACTTTGCCGGTTTTTGATGAGCAACCCTTGGATTCTCGGCCTTACGGGTGGGATTGGTAGCGGTAAAAGCGCCGCTGCCGAACATTTCGGCTCGCTGGGCATTCACACAGTAGATGCTGATCACGCGGCCCGCTGGGTGGTAGAGCCTGGTCAGCCCGCTCTTGAGCAGATCGCTCTCCATTTTGGCGGCGATATCCTGCTCGATAATGGTCGCCTGAATCGCCCAGGACTACGTGCTCGCATATTCGCCATCCCCGAAGAAAGGCGCTGGCTTGAGTCGTTGTTACACCCTTTGATCCGCCAGGAAATCATTCGGGCACTAAACGAAGCCACATCGCCCTATGCCGTTCTGGTTTCCCCTTTGCTTATCGAATCAGGCCAGACGCAGCTTACTCAACGGGTACTCGTGATAGATGTGCCGGAAGCCTTGCAGCTCGAACGTGCCATGCGGCGCGATCAGGCTGACGAGACACAGATCAAGGCCATCCTTCAGGCGCAAATGAAGCGAGCCGAGCGCTTGAAACACGCGGATGATGTCCTCATTAATGACGGGACGCTCGCGCAGCTCCATGAGCATGTCGAACGCCTGCATCACTTTTATCTCACCCTACAAGGAGGCAAGCATGCCTAAGCCACCTTTAACCGTAGATTGCCCTACGTGCGGCGCTCCCGTGGAGTGGAGCGAGGCCAGCCCCAACCGCCCCTTCTGTTCAGACCGCTGCAAACTAATAGACCTGGGCGCCTGGGCAGCAGAGGAGCACGCCATTCCCGGCAACGATCTGGAAGACGATTTGTTTTCAGAAGACATGCCACGCCGGGACCATTAAACCACTGCTCCATGGCGTCCCATACTGACCATTTTCGCCACACTTGGCTTTAAGCCGAAGCGCTCAATAACGTTTCGGCTAGCGCCTCCCTTATTTGGCCTTTGCCTTTAACGCATCTTTCAGCCCTTCGGCAGAGTCGAACTCTCGCTGCCCTACGAAACGGCCATGATCCAGCATGAGCCAAAGAACCTTTTCCTTGTCACCAGGGTAACGGGGCGCCACCCGCCCTTCATGATCCAATAGCACGCGGTAGTTATAGTCACGCATGGCAGGAATGGCGAACAACGTCGATATCACCTTGGGCATCTGACTGATATCAGCCAGGAAGGCTACCTTGCTAGCCTCTAGATAGCCCTTGGGCTGATCCTTCAAAGCCGCCTTCACGAGATTTGCACCCGTCATGCTGCGAGCAACCAGCAAAACCTGCAGATCATCGTCCAGCGTATAAGGCTGGTCGTTCTGATCCAACAGCGTCCAGGGTGCAAGGCGCTCTCCTGGCGCCAGTGCCCAGGTCAATCCGGGCAGTAAAGCAATCAGCAATAGCACAGAGCGCAAGACGCGCATGGAGCCTCCAGTTACTGGTTCAAAGAGCGAAACTGTATCAGCGAGCAGCGCCAGGGTGACTGGCATTTCGCTGTCATCACTGTAAAAATATTCACGCCAGTCATTTTTCAATGTAAGCAGAACATCTGCCGCAGATCCGCAAGCCTCCTCTAGAGCAAGGGCGTTGTACGCCGCCACCCTACTATCGTAATAGGCCCACCTGATGATACCGCTAAAAGAGCTTTTGGCAGCTGTGCCTCAAACGGGAACCGTACAATGGATGGGTGTCCGCCCCGCCGCTCGAGCAGAGATGATCATTGTTGATGCTGTTGAGGCGCGCCGCGAGGCTGGCTTGACGGGCGACCATACCCGCCCCAGCCCACGCAATGCACGTCAGGTCACGCTTATCCAGTGGGAACATCTGGCAGTTGTCAGCGCGCTCATCGGACGATCGCTTGAACCTCAGGACCTGCGCCGCAATATAGCAGTCACAGGTATTAACCTTTTCAGCCTTAAAAATCGCCGCTTTCAGATCGGTAAGGCCATTTTCGAAACAACCGGCTGGTGTCAGCCATGCGCTCGCTTGGAAGAGCGCCTAGGGCTGGGCACGTTTCAAGCGATGCGTGGCCACGGTGGAATTACTGCCCGCATATTGAGCGGCGGAATCATCAGAGTCGGCGATACCGTAAGCGTCATCGACGACTAACCCAACGAATTACTTCATACGAGCCGACTCATCAGCGGCTCGTATCACCGCAGGCGCCTTGGCTGCCCGCGCCAAAGAATTCCAACACTATGAGTATGAAACACCATGACACATCGAATCGTAATCGTCGGCGGCGGCGCTGGGGGCTTGGAGCTGGCTACCCGCCTGGGCAGAAAGTTCGGTAAGCGAAACCAGGCACATGTCACGTTGGTCGATGCCAACCTGACCCATATCTGGAAGCCGCTCATGCACGAAATCGCCGCGGGCTCCCTGAACTCTTCAGCTGACGAACTCAACTATGTCGCCCAGGCGAAATGGAATCACTTTGAGTTTCAGCTAGGTCGCCTGACTGGCCTGGACAGAGCAAATAAGCGCATTCGTCTTGCACCTATCACCGACGAGCAAGGCAAGGAAGTTCTTGCTGAGCGAACCATGCCCTATGACACGCTCATTATTTCCATCGGCAGTAAAACAAATGACTTCGGCACACCTGGCGCTGCAGAGCACTGCCTGTTTCTGGATACCCGCGCCCAGGCCGAGCGCTTTCATCAGCAGCTGCTCAATCAATATCTGCATGCTCAGGCAAGCAGTGAAACGGCAGCGCCCATTGATATCGCAATTGTTGGCGCTGGCGCCACGGGCGTGGAGCTGGCGGCAGAACTTCGCAATACCTCTCAGCAGTTGGTCTCCTACGGCTTGAATCGTATTCGCCCGGAAGACCTTCGTATCACGATTATCGAGGCAGGCCCGCGCGTACTACCAGCACTGCCTGAACGCATCGGAGAGCCGGTCGCTCAGCAGCTGCAGAAACTAGGTGTCCGCCTTATGACAGGCGCAGCCGTAAGCTCTATCACCGAAGATGGTCTAACCACCAAGAGCGGCGAATTCATCCCTGCCAAGCTTAAGGTATGGGCAGCTGGCATTCGTGCACCGGAGTTTCTGGCTAATATGGACGGGCTGGAAAGCAATCGAATCAATCAATTGGTGGTACGTCCTACGCTTCAAACCACGCAGGATGATGACATCTTTGCCTTTGGCGATTGCGCGGCGTGCCCGATGTCTGGAGAGGACAATCGTAATGTCCCGCCCCGGGCGCAGGCTGCGCACCAACAGGCCTCTCTACTGGTGAAATCCATAACGGCTCGCCTGAAAGGCGAAGCGCTGCCTGAATACCATTACAAGGATTATGGCTCACTGATCTCGCTTTCGCGTTATTCAGCCGTGGGCAACCTGATGGGTAATCTGACCGGGAACGTCATGCTGGAAGGCTGGCTGGCGCGCATGTTTTACGTGTCACTCTATCGGCTGCACCAGCGGGCGCTCTATGGAAACTTCAGAACCTTGCTGCTGATCATTAGCGATCACTTGGGCCATACACTCAAGCCAAGGCTAAAGCTGCATTAAATGGTAGATGCCCTGTTTGCAAGGTGCAGACAGGGCACAATACCCTGGACATGACGAATTTGCACAAAGCAAATGGCGCTGCGCCAAACAAACATGTTCTGAAAAGAAGAAGACTTTAAAACGAGACACAGCGAAGAACTCGCTGCTTAGCAGAAATGCTTAGGAGGTTAACGCTTAGATAAGAAAGTGGTGGGTCGTGTAGGATTCGAACCTACGACCAATTGGTTAAAAGCCAACTGCTCTACCGACTGAGCTAACGACCCACTTAATGGTCGGGGTAGGGGGATTCGAACTCCCGACATCCTGCTCCCAAAGCAGGCGCGCTACCGGGCTGCGCTATACCCCGACAAGGAAGTTGGCTCCGCGACCTGGACTCGAACCAGGGACCCAATGATTAACAGTCATTTGCTCTACCGACTGAGCTATCGCGGAACTTCTAAGCTTCCAATCTCAACCTTTGCTCTTCAGCGTTAAGCTGCGCTGCATCAGCTGAGGTGCGCCATTTTACGGGTATTGATTCCTGTGTCAACACCCTTTAGCAAATTTTATTGCAAAAAATTCATGCACTTAAGATATGCCTCGTCTGGAAACGCAAAGGGCGCCTTAAGGCGCCCTTTAGCAGACTAAGCAAATACGATGTCGTCGCCTTCTACCCTCGCCTCTATCTTGCTGCCTGGAACAAATTGCCCAGACAGAATCTGCTGGGCAAGAGGGTTCTCGATCCAGCGCTGAATGGCACGCTTCAAGGGACGTGCCCCATAGACAGGGTCGTAACCTACTGCAACCAGCTTGTTCATTGCCTCTGCCGAAAGCGCCAGATCCAACTCGCGCTCAGCCAGACGCTGACGCAGGCGGCTCAATTGAATATCAGCGATACCAGCGATCTGATCACGTCCGAGCGGTTCGAACACAACCACCTCGTCGATACGATTGATGAACTCCGGCCGGAAGTGGGCCGAGACCGCATCCATAACAGCAGCACGCTGAGCCTCTTGGTCGCCAACTAATTCCTGTATTTGCGCTGACCCCAGGTTCGAAGTCATGACGACAACCGCATTACGGAAGTCGACAGTACGCCCTTGGCTATCAGTCAGGCGGCCATCGTCCAGCACTTGCAGCAGGATATTGAAGACATCCGGATGCGCCTTTTCCACTTCATCCAGCAGAACCACGGAGTATGGCTTACGCCGCACCGCCTCGGTGAGATAACCGCCTTCCTCATAGCCCACATATCCTGGAGGCGCACCAATCAGACGGGCAACGGAATGCTTCTCCATGAACTCAGACATGTCGATACGAATCATGGCGTCTTCTGTATCGAACAGGAACTCAGCCAACGCTTTGCAAAGCTCGGTCTTACCTACCCCGGTTGGGCCCAGGAACAGGAACGACCCGCTCGGCCGATTCGGATCAGCCAATCCTGCACGCGAGCGTCTAACGGCGTTCGCTACCGCCGTCACCGCCTCATTCTGCCCAATGACACGCTGATGAAGCGCATCTTCCATGCGCAACAGCTTGTCACGCTCGCCTTCGAGCATTTTGCTGACCGGAATGCCCGTCCACTTGGAGACCACTTCAGCAATTTCGTCCTCGGTCACCTTGTTGCGCAGCAGCTGGTTGGCCGGCTTTTCATGCTGGTCCACCATCTGCAGGCTACGCTCAAGGTCAGGAATGACGCCGTATTGCAATTCTGCCATACGGTTGAGATCACCCTTCCGGCGCGCCAACTCAAGCTCCTGCTTGGCTTGCTCAATCTTCTGCTGTAATTGCGCAGAGCCTTGAACCTCCGCCTTCTCAGCCTTCCAGACCTCTTCCAGATCGGCATACTCCTGCTCAAGCCGGGCGATGTCTTCACGCAGCTTGCCAAGACGCTTCAGGGCACCTTCGTCACTTTCTTTTTTGAGCGCTTCCTGCTCAACCTTCAGCTGGATCAAACGACGCTCCAGGCGGTCAAGCGCTTCGGGCTTGGAGTCGATTTCCATCCGAATACGGCTTGCGGCCTCGTCGATCAGGTCAATTGCCTTGTCGGGCAGTTGCCGATCCGTAATGTAGCGATGCGACAGCTTGGCGGCCGCAATGATGGCCCCATCAGTAATCGCGACCTTGTGATGCACTTCATACCGCTCTTTCAAGCCGCGCAGGATCGCAATGGTATCCTCCTCGCTCGGCTCATCGACCAGGACTTTCTGGAAACGACGCTCCAAGGCGGCGTCCTTTTCAATGTACTGGCGATACTCGTCAAGCGTGGTAGCGCCTACACAATGCAGCTCGCCACGAGCCAATGCAGGCTTGAGCATGTTACCTGCGTCCATGGCGCCTTCCGCCTTACCGGCACCCACCATGGTATGGAGCTCATCGATAAAGAGGATGACACGCCCTTCCTGTTTGGAAAGCTCATTCAACACCCCCTTGAGGCGCTCCTCGAACTCTCCCCGGAATTTGGCACCGGCAATCAGAGATCCCATGTCCAGGGCTAACAGACGCTTATCCTTCAGGCCATCGGGCACTTCACCGTTGACGATCCGCTGAGCCAGCCCTTCAACAATGGCTGTTTTACCAACGCCCGGTTCACCTATCAGCACCGGGTTATTCTTGGTACGGCGTTGCAGGACTTGGATGGTGCGGCGAATCTCGTCGTCACGACCGATCACAGGGTCAAGCTTGCCCTCCTCCGCGCGCTTGGTAAGGTCAACCGTAAACTTATCCAATGCCTGACGAGACTCCTCAGCATTAGGATCGTTGACAGCATCACCGCCGCGCAGGTTGTTAACGGCATTTTCCAGAGCCTTACGGGAAACCCCCTGCGCCAGCAGTATCTTGCCAAGCTTGGTGTTCTCGTCCATAGCAGACAGCAGCACCAGCTCGCTTGAAATAAATTGGTCTCCCTTCTGCTGAGCCAGCCGATCGGCCTGATTCAACAGACGCGCCAGATCCTGAGACAGGCTGACATCCCCGGTAGGGTTCTGAATCTTCGGCAGACTGTCCAGCTCCTTGGTCAGGGCCTGGCGGAGCATCTGAATGTCAAAGCCGACCTGACGAAGCAGCGGCAGAATCGAACCGCCCTGCTGATCCAGCAAGGCAGAAAAAAGATGCACGGGCTCGATGGCCGGATGGTCATGCCCCACCGCGAGGGATTGGGCGTCGGCCAACGCAAGTTGCAATTTACTGGTTAAACGGTCAATTCGCATGACTATGTCCTTTATATGAGCGCGGGTCAGGGACGCACCATAAAAAGCGTCACAACGATTACCCGCCGAGATGCCTCTTACATAAGGACAATTCTGCTCGATTCAAGCGCTGGCCATTTGACCTGGATCAGTCGGATTACGTCTCATCCAGAGGTTGGGTCAGCCAGATCAGGCTGGCCAGGCGTCCTGTCTGCGGGGAGCGCCTAAAGGAATAAAATCGCGCAGTGTCGGTATACGTGCACCATCCGCCACCGTAGATGGCATCAATGCCGATGGATGCCAGCCGCAACCGCGCCAGCTGGTAGATATCCGCCATGAAGCGTCCGTCATTGACGCTGGGTTTGAAGGCTGTTTTTGCCCGGGAATGCTCTGACACGAACGCCTCGCGCACTTCAGCCCCAACTTCAAAGGCGTCAGGACCGATTGCAGGCCCAAACCACACCAGGATATCTCGAGGGCTCGACTCAAGCGACGCAGCCGTTGCTTCGAGCACACCACTTACCAGCCCTCGCCATCCGGCATGAGCAGCCGCGACACGCGTCCCTTGCCGATTACAAAAAAAGACAGGCAGGCAGTCTGCCGTCATGATCGTTGCAGCAATGCCAGGCGTCGACGTCCAGGAGGCATCAGCCTCAAGCACTTGGGCCGGATCAGCCTCAACGACAGAAATCCCATGCACCTGCTTTAGCCAGGCGGGTCGACACCCTAGCGAGTCGACCAACCGTTGCCGGTTTTCCGCCACGGCGGCCGGATCATCCTGCACATGATCGCCCAGATTAAGGCTCTGATAAGGCCCATGACTGACGCCCCCTGACCGAGTCGTAACGCAGCCTCTCACATTGGCAGGCGCAGGCCAGTCGGGAATCAGCCAGTCATTCATCCGGTAAACGCCTCACGATCCTGACGCAAAAGGCTAAGCAGCCAGACGATATCCTCAGGCAGAGGAGACTCCCAGCTCATACGCTCCCCCGTCACCGGGTGATCGAGTTCCAGGAAGCGGGCGTGCAGCGCTTGCCTAGGAAACTCTCGAAGCGTCTTGACCAGTGTTGGGTTGGTAGCAGGCGGAATTCGGAAACGCCCGCTGTATACCGGGTCCCCTACCAGCGGAAAGCCAATGTGAGTCATATGGACCCGTATCTGGTGAGTTCTGCCAGTCTCCAGCTTGACGCGCACATGCGTATAGGCCCGGAATCGATCCAGGACACGATAATGGCTGACCGCCGGCTTTCCACCGGTAACCACAGCCATTTGCTGGCGCCGTTGGGAGTGACGGCCTATAGGCGCATCTACCGTACCGCCGGAAACCACCACGCCCGCTACAACCGCCTCATAAATACGACTGACGGAGCGTGCCTGAAGCTGGGCCACCAGATTGGTTTGTGCTTCCAGGGTCTTGGCGACAACCATCAGGCCGGTCGTATCCTTGTCCAGACGATGGACAATACCGGCACGGGGCACGTTTGCCAGCGACGGTACATGATGGAGTAACGCATTGAGGAGCGTACCATCGGCATGGCCTGCCGCAGGATGGACGACCAGCCCAGCAGGCTTATCCAGCACGAGCAAATGGTCGTCCTCATAGACGATATTGAGTTCGATATCCTGCGCCACCCAATCGCCCTGCGCTTCTCGCTCCGCGCGCAAGGACAGTATGGCGCCGCCATGCACCAGATCACGTGGACGCAGGACCGCGCCATCAACAGTTAGGCTGCCTTCCTTGATCCAGGACGACAGGCGAGAACGGGAATATTCAGAGAACAGCTGAGCCGCTACCTGGTCGAGACGCTGACCGCCGAGTTCTGTAGGCACTTCGGCGTTGAGTTGGATAATATCGGACATAGCAGCCAACAAAGGCGTGTAGCTTTTGGTTTCAGCCACACGCTGTGGTTAAATACGAAAACTTTTTGCCCTGGCATGATGTTCATGCCGGGTTGTTCATCATAACAGGACGGTTCCGGCTCCGTCAGCCGGCCGTTTCAGGGAACGCAAAGCCGCCATGCAATTGAAGCACCTGCTGCTGATCGCCAGCCTCGCCCTCACCGCTGCCTGTTCCTCCAAAGCACCTGAAGTGGCAGAAAACCTGAGCGAAACCGAGCTCTACAAGCAAGCTCAGGAAGATTTGAACAACAACAACTACAACCAGGCTGTCAGCAAACTCAAGGCTCTTGAGTCCCGCTATCCGTTTGGCCGTTATGCAGATCAGTCTCAGCTTGAGCTTATCTATGCCAACTACAAGAACGGAGAGCCTGAAGCTGCCCGTACATCGGCAGACCGCTTCATTCGTCTGCACCCCCAGCATCCAAATGTCGACTACGCCTACTACATGAAAGGTGTAGCATCCTTTGAACAGGACCGCAGTCTTCTGGCGCGCTTCCTGCCATTGGATATGACCAAGCGTGACCCGGGTGCTGCCCGTGACTCATTCAATGACTTTGCTCAGTTCACCAGCCGTTTTCCAAACAGCCGGTACGCACCTGATGCCAAGGCGCGCATGACCTATCTGCGCAACCTGCTGGCAGCGTATGAAGTCCATGTGGCCGATTACTACCTGCGCCGCAAGGCTTATGTCGCTGCGGCCAACCGTGGTCGTTATGTTGTCGAAAACTTTCAGGGCACCCCATCGGTAGGGGATGGCTTGGCAGTCATGACTGAGGCCTATCAGCATCTGGGCCTCAACGACCTGGCAGCTACCAGCCTGGAAACGCTGAAAATGAACTATCCGGACAACCCAAGCCTGGATAACGGTGAGTTCAAACCCAAGCAACGTAGCGAAGATGATCGCTCATGGCTGGCACGCGCAACCCTCGGTCTGGTTGATCGCCCCAGCGAGCCGCTTCCGCCAGGCGAGACACGAGCTGCTCAGGATGTACAGCGCCAATACGAAGATGCGAAGCGTGAAATTCCTCAGGAGCTGCTTCCAGAGAATCAACCTGCGCCTGGAGAGGCCGAAAATCCTGATGCTCCGCGTCGCTCATGGTTCAGCCGTCTGACGTTTGGTCTTTTCGACTGATGCGAACCTGAACAAAAAAGGAGGCTTTAAGCCTCCTTTTTATTTACTCCTGAAGGTCCGCAAAATAAGACACCTCATTCATATGAAGACCATGATGAGGTATAACGCTTCAACGGCCATCACACGCTGTGATGGAGTTTACTTTTGCAGTCTTCTAATGTGCCGTAACACCCGAAACGAATTTTGTAACGGCCGTACTACTATTTAGAGAACACTATGGGTTTGTTTCGCCTGCTTTTCTGGCTAGCTCTGATTATCGCTGTTGTATGGCTGTGCCGCCGCCTGCTACAGGCGAAACCACAGAAGTCACAGAAAACACGCCTAGCCAAACCACAGCCAATGGTTCGCTGCGGTCACTGCGGGGTACACATTCCTCGCGATAAAGCCCTACCCCACGGGGAGCTCTGGTTCTGCTGCCAAGATCACTTACAAAAAAGCCTGAGCAGTGAGCGCTGATTTTTTTCATTACAACCTGCAGGACAGTCGTATCCTGAGGTTGTATCACTACTACCGGGTCATTGTCGGGCTGGTTTTTATCCTTCTGGTTTCCACCAATCTGGACGACAACCTTCTGAAGGTAACCGAGGGTAAAAACTTTGTGGTTGGCAGCTGGATTTACCTAGCGGGTAATATCCTAGCGATTTTTCTGCCACCACTTCGTAAGCAAAAACAGATCTTTGCCCTGGCGCTAGTGGATATCGGGCTGCTGACCTATCTCATGTACAGCGCTGGCGGTACACCGAGCGGCATTGGCAACCTCATCATCATTACCGTATCGATCGCCAACATTCTTCTCGTTGGGCGTATTGGAATTCTGCTGGCGGCCTTGGCTACCCTTGCCCTCATTTATGCCACCGCCTATAGAACGCTTAGCCTTCCCTCAGAGGCCAATCAGTATGTTCAGGCGGGAGGCCTGGGCGCACTGTGCTTTGCCGCCGCATTTCTGGTGCAAAGTCTCGTCAGTCGGCTGTCCAAAAGCCAGACCCTGGCAGAAGAGCGGGCGCACGTCGTTGCCGATCTGGAAAATCTGAATGCGCTGATCCTGGACCGTATGCGCACCGGCATTCTGGTTCTGGACTCAAGAATGGCACCTATTCTAGCCAACCCTGCCGCTCGAGAGCTGCTCGGTCATCCAGAACTCGATACCGGGGAGTTGAATGATCAATGCCCCGAATTGATGGACCGGCTACAACAGTGGGAAAGGAACCGGACGCTTCGTCCTGCACCCATGCAAGCGTTCAGCGAAGGCCCACTGATCCAGCCCAGCTTCGTCCCCATCCAACGGAGCGGCAATCAGCATATTCTGATTTTTCTGGAAAACATTTCCCGTATTGCTCAGCAGGCCCAGCAGCTAAAGCTTGCATCATTGGGACGCCTCACGGCGGGCATTGCCCATGAAATTCGCAACCCGCTGGGGGCCATAAGCCACGCGGCACAGCTTCTTCAGGAATCAGAAGTACTCGATCAGCATGATCTTCGCCTGGCCCAGATCATTCAGGATCACTCCCGGCGCATGAACATCATCATCGAGAATGTCCTGCAACTGTCCAGACGCCGCCAGGCAGAGCCCCAACTGCTGGACCTCAAGTACTGGGTGCACCGCTTTGCGGGTGAATTCAGAACCACTCTACGTGAGCAACAGTTTGTCTATGTGCAAACGACATCAGGTACGATACAGACCCGCATGGACCCTAGCCAGCTGACTCAGGTGCTAACCAACCTCGTTCAAAATGGCCTACGCCATAGCAGCAAGCTGCACGGCAAGGGACAAGTGTGGCTGGATCTCTTCCGTGACCCCGACTCAGACCTTCCCATATTGGATGTCATTGATGATGGGCCAGGTGTACCTGAAGACCAGATCACCAACCTTTTCGAACCCTTCTTTACCACCGAAAGCAAAGGAACCGGGCTCGGCCTCTATATTTCCCGCGAATTATGCGAGAGTAACCAGGCCCGCCTCGACTACCGCCAGCAGGAACAAGGCGGCTGCTTCCGCATTACCTTTGCCCATCCGCGCAAGTTGAGCTGAACATGAATCGACAGAAAGTCCTGATCGTTGATGACGAACCCGATATCCGAGAGCTGTTAGAAATTACATTGGGTCGCATGAAGCTCGACACCTTTAGCGCAAAGAACGTGAAAGACGCAAAGGATCTGCTGGCTCGAGAATCCTTTGACTTGTGTCTGACCGACATGCGTCTTCCAGATGGCTCCGGTCTTGATCTTGTGCAATACATCCAGCAGAAATATCCAAATGTTCCTGTAGCCATGATTACCGCTTTTGGAAGTCTGGATACAGCCATCCAGGCATTGAAAGCGGGCGCCTTCGATTACCTGACCAAACCTGTTGATCTTCCTCGGCTCCGAGAGCTTGTAAGCACCGCCTTACGCCTGAGCAGCTCAGCGCCTGCCCCCATCAAGGTGGCAGATCACAGGCTGCTGGGTGACTCACCGCCCATGCGTACGCTACGGGCCCAGATCGGCAAACTCGCTCGCAGCCAGGCGCCCGTCTATATCAGCGGTGAATCCGGCAGCGGTAAAGAGCTGGTCGCCCGACTGATTCACGAGCAAGGCCCTCGTGCGGATCGCCCTTTTATTCCAGTCAACTGTGGCGCTATTCCATCAGAGCTGATGGAAAGCGAGTTTTTTGGTCACAAAAAAGGCAGCTTTACGGGCGCCATTGAAGACAAACAGGGCCTATTCCAGGCCGCCCAGGGCGGTACTTTATTTCTGGATGAAGTCGCCGACCTGCCGCTAGCCATGCAGGTAAAACTGCTTCGTGCCATTCAGGAAAAGGCTGTACGCCCCGTCGGCGGGCAACAGGAAGTAGCGCTGGATGTACGGATACTAAGTGCCACACATAAAGATCTGGCCGCTGAAGTAGCCGCTGATCGCTTCCGGCAAGACTTGTTTTATCGCCTCAACGTCATCGAACTTCGCGTCCCTCCGCTACGTGAGCGACGTGAAGACACTGCGGAACTGTGCTCGACTATCCTGAAGCGTCTCGCCAAGGAATCACAACAGGATCTGGCCCAGCTGACAGATGATGCTCTCGCCAAACTCAAGAGCTATCGCTTTCCGGGTAATGTTCGCGAGCTGGAGAACATGCTTGAGCGAGCCTATACCCTTTGTGAAGACAACCTGATCAAACCAAGCGATCTGCGCCTTGCAGATACCCCCCAGTCGTCCAGCACTGGCGAAACCAGTCTGGCCAATATCAATAATCTTGAGGATTATCTGGAGGAGATCGAGCGAAAGCTGATCATGCAAGCGCTTGAGGAGACGCGCTGGAACCGTACAGCTGCCGCTGAACGGCTCGGGCTTTCCTTCCGCTCGATGCGGTATCGCCTGAAAAAGCTGGGCATCGATTGATTACACGTAGCTGATCTCCAGCCGTGAGTCCGGCAGATAAGGTGCCGGATCGATGATAGGCGCCTCCCCTGTGATCAGATTGGTCAATAGCTGGCAGGAGGCAGGCGCCAAAACCAAACCGTTACGATAATGACCGCAGTTGAGCCACAAGCCAGGCCGCGCGGATACTGGGCCAATATAGGGAATGCCTTCAGGCGATCCTGGTCGTAGCCCAGCCCAATGAGCGACCATTGGGCTACCTTCCAGTGCAGGCAACAGCTCGATGGCTGAACGCAAAAGACTTTCGTGCGCTGCCTGGGTAGGCTTCTTGTCAAAGCCTGCATGCTCCAATGTACTACCTACCAGAATATGTCCATCTCGCCGCGGGATGGCATAGCGCCCTTTCGCCAGCACCATACTGGGCAGAAAATCATCTGCGCATTTGAATAGCATCATCTGGCCCTTAACCGGCTCGACAGGCAAGCTGATGCCAACGCTCTTCAATAACGAGCCGCTCCATGCTCCCGCTGAAACCACAACATGCCTAGACTGGACGGCAATGCCATCCACATAAACACCGGTGACAGCGTCCCCTTCCTGAAGAAATGCCTGCACTTCGCTTCCAGTCTTTATGGTTACGTTGGGCATAGCCGCCAGAGCGGCTTGAAGGGACTTAACCAGCCGCGGGTTTCTGACATTAGCCACATCCGCCATATAAATAGCCTTCTTGAAGCCCTCCCCTAATACCGGAACGTGGGAATAGGCCTCTTGAATAGGTACCGAGGCCAGAGGCCGTTGCCTTTCTCTAGCCCACGAAAGCGCCTCAGCTTCATCATCAAGATCCAGCCAATATAACCCTGTTACATGGACTTCAGGATCTACACCTGTCCTTTCGAAAAGCTGAGCGCCAAGTTCCGGGTAGAAATCTTGAGACCAGTGTGCCAACGCGGTGACGGGAGCGCTGTAGCGCCAGGGATAAAGCGGAGAAACGATACCTCCGCCGGCCCAGGAGGCCTCCTGACCAAGCTCTGCTCTTTCCAGAAGCAAGACGCTTTGCCCTGCCAAGGCGAGCTGCAAAGTCGAAAGCAGGCCAATAACGCCCCCACCAATGATCGCCACGTCAAAAACCACGTCACACCCCGCGCGATGCCACATTGACATCAAAAGTCAAAAAATAATCAAATTTCATTCAGCCAGGAAGGCTTGTATTGATAAGAATGGATTCGCTTATGAGCAATAAATATTCAGGATTTTCGCTAATAGAAATATTATTCGTATTAATTTTAGTCGCTACATTGTCAAGCTTTTCAATAGCGCCGCTCCAAAATTTTCTAAACAAGAGCAAAATGGAAGCTCTAGCAAATAACCTGTATACAGATATCGTTAGCGCTCGCCATATAAGTATTCAAAAAAACAAAAGAATCGTTGTATGCCCACTTCTTGAGTCTGGCAAATGTGGTACGGACTGGAGCAAGGGATGGCAAATCATGGACGATTTAGGCGTAATACAAATTCGCTATTCTGACACCAAAAGCAAGATAACTACGTCAAGGACAGAACCGCAAATAGTTTTCCAGCCTATAGGTACTAGCTTAGGCCATAACAACACCTTTCTAATCTGTGATGCGGATAGCAACGTTACGTGGCGGCTGATCTTAAATAACCAGGGTCGTCTCCGACAAGTTAAAGGAGCTGATCCTTTACAACACGCTAGTTCATGCAGCACTTCCCCTTCGGATTGACCGACTATCCCACAGAGAAACCCAATTGTCCCTCAGCCTGCGACAGCACCTAACCGTCAAGCAATAATTCAATGTCCTGATGGGAGAATCGTATGCTGTTCTTGAGAAGGAGCTCAGGCTTCACTCTGATTGAGCTTGTCGTCACCGTTGCTATCTTGGCTATCGTAGCTACGATAGCCACGCCCTCTATGAGCTATTTCATAGTAAAGCAAAGGGTTTCTAGCGATGCCTCAGAGCTTTACGGCTTTCTGATGCTTGCAAGAGCCGAAGCGACTAAACGGAATGCACAGATTAGTCTAATCCCTCGCCAAGACTCTTCAAATGGATGGAGTGCAGGTTGGTGTATTGGTCCCAGCAGTATTAACAGCTGTAACGATGCAAGCGTAATAAGATCGTACGAAGCCTCGGGGAAAACCCAGATAAACAGTGCTTACCTCAGTTCGTCGAACCGGCTGACCTTCAGAAGAGATGGAACACTGCTGGGAGGCGTAAGTACGAACTCATTCAAAGTCAGCTCTGATGTCCTAAAACAAAGTGAGACTGATGCTCGCTGCATTACTATCAATGCAGTAGGGCAAGCCTCTTTACGTGCAGCGCAACCCAACGTGCAGTGCTAAGGAAAGACATGACGCAAGGCTGCCTCATCTCTATGAACAAAGAAAAAGGACTCTCCTTAATTGAAGTTCTTGTCACTTTATTAATATTTACTATTGGTTTACTAGGCCTTGCAACTCTGCAACTGAATGCCCTGAAAAGCACTGCTGACAGCAATCAGCGATCCCAAGCTACTTGGCTCCTACAGGATCTCGCGGAGCGAATGAGGGCAAACGATTCATTTGCATCCAATACATCGGACACTGTTTCTGCGTATACAGAAACACCTAATTGCACGGCACTTCCATCGCCTATCTGCGCTGATCATTACGATCCTATTAGTGGTGCAAAAGTTAACGCCTCTAGCTGCGATGCTGTACAAATGGCTAAATTTGATCGATGGGAAGCACAGTGCTCTTACGCAGCGAGCAGCGCATATTCAAAAAATAGTGCTGCAGCTTCCGCTCGTTACAATAGTAGAGACTTCATAAGCGCACCCTCGTCTGGAAACCCAATCACTGTTACTGAACTTAAGGCGGGTTTGTATAAGTTGAACGCGTCCTGGAAGGGAAAAGGTGATGACAGCACAAACAGAAGTGCGGGATCGGAAAAACTTTCAGCTGAAGTAACCGTGACGCCATGAATAAAAATTACCGTTTCCAAAGCCAGCAAAAAGGGCTTTCTATTGTCGAGCTAATGATAGCGCTTACGCTAAGCCTTATCTTACTTGCAGGAGTGATACAGGTTTTCTTATCAACACGTCAAACCTATCAGACCAATGAAGTCATTTCACGGATGCAGGAAAATGGCAGATTCGCCCTTGACTTCATGACAAGAAGCGTTCGCTTAGGAGGATACTTAGACCCTAGTTCTGCATTACCTAAGCCTGCTGGAATTGAGGGGGGCTGCAGCATTATAGCGAATGACATCCCTTACTGCACAGTAAACGGCGCAGGTACCGCCTCTGATACATTGGCAGTCGCTTATCAAGTACCTGAAGATCCGAGTGATAATAATAAAAGAAGGGATTGTGCAGGTAAGGAGCTGACAGGCGCTAACATAGAAAAAGTATTAGTGAACGTTTTCTTTGTGGAAGACGGCTCCCTGAAATGCAGCTCTTATATAAAGGGAAATGCTTCATTTTTTTGGTTTAGCCAAAAACAATCTCTTGTTAATGGCATAGACAGCATTCAAATTCTGTATGGTTTAGGTAGTGGAACAGATACAGTCAAACAGTACGTCTCAGCTGATCGAATAGAAGAGACAGGTAATTGGTCAGATATAAAAACCGTAAGAATCGCTGTACTGGCCAACTCAGGCGCACCAAGCAAACCAGCAGCGCCGCAAAAAGACTATTATTTATTGGATAGTCCGCCTGTATCGCCAAACGACGGATATGTACGTCAGATATTTACAACGACCGTTCAACTCAAGAACACTTACTAAGGAAAATATGATGACGAGCAAACAACAGGGCGCAAGCCTAATTGTTGCACTTGTTTTCCTTGCAGTACTAACTATTGCTGGAATCACAGCAGCTCGCCTTGCGACTGTAGAAGAGCGTATGGCGGGCAATTCCCAGTCACGCTCAGAGCTATATCAGGCTACCCAGAGCGAGATACGCGCACAAATAGCTAACTTCAACGCAGACGTTGGCAAGCGTGCTTCACTTCTTAGCGCTGCGAATGCAGGTTTAGAACCCCTAGCAGGCAAACTACCAAATCGCAGAGCAGCAATTGGCCTCTCCAGCCTGTTAGACAAACAGATAGGAAATGCAAAAATATCTACTAATACGGTTAGGTTTATAACAAAAGGCAACTGTGAGGGAGCGTCAATAGGAAAATTTGAATGCTCCGCCTATGAACTTAACACAAAAACCACTCACGAGAATGGCGCTTACTCAGACCAGACTCAAGGCATCTATTTTCTTAACATAAAATAATCATGAAAAGAATAATCATCTTACTCGCGATGCCATTTTTTTTAGCCTTAATTAACTGGGCAAATGCCGATGACTCGGACCTTGGCTATATTGAAGATGCTCAAATAATATTAAACAGGATGCCCATCCAAAATGGTACACAGGGATACTTGCTGGCTACACCCTGCATGAAATGCCAAGTCAAAAAATTTAGCTTTGACAGTAAGACCTTATTTTATGTTAAAGGCGAGCCCGTTTCTGAAAAAGAACTGGGTGGGCGCATAGATTGGCGTGGAATGATTATGTTCTCACCTAAAACACCTTCAGTCGCACATACAGTGTTTTTGCAATAAGGGAATAGAAATGGAATTTATAAAGCGAAACAGACTTCCCAGCCTTGCTTCACTCATGTGTGTATTAGCAGCAACGTCTGCTATTGCTGATGACACAGAAATTTATGTGACACGTGACCTACCAGCCGATCAAAAAGTAAGACCCAATATTCTTTTTGTTGTAGACACATCCGGCTCAATGCAAAGCGGTGTTCCGGGCACAAACTGCTCCACCTTGAACTACAACAACACTAATACCTTACCTAGAAACTGGTGCACCAGCACTTATAAATGGACTAATGGAGCGACTAAAACACGCATACAGGTTGTAAAGGAAGTTATAAACAACCTAGTAAGTGAATTAGCAAGCAGTAACGACGTTAATATCGGCCTGGCACGCTTCGACTCTAACAGCAATGGCGGCTTTATCAACATTCCTGTAGACAGGGCCGCGACTAACGCCTCATCAATTATATCCGAACTTAACTCTTATTATGCAAATGGAGCAACTCCACTGCTCGAAACCTACTACGAAGCATCTCGCTACATGAGAGGAGAGGATGTAGCTTGGGGAAACAGCTCTGTGGGATATAGAGAATATGGCACTAACGCTATTCGTCAGAACTGGCGAAGCAATAATGCGTCTCGAAATGGAGACACTTACATTTCGCCAATTCAATACTCTTGTCAAAAAAGCAATATAATTCTAATTACTGATGGCCTACCTAACGGTGATAGCGACAACAACCAAACCATACAAAACCTAGTTTCTAAAACTAATACAGCTTACAAACAATGCAAAAATTATCCAACAGATGGTGAGCCCTACGCTGGCTGCTGGGCACCTGGCCTTGCAGAATATTTAGCCAATCAAGACAACAACCCAAACCTACCTGGCTCCCAGAGAATAAACACCTACACTATTGGCTTTGGCAATATAAGTAATACATCATTACTACAAGATACCGCAAACCTCGGAGGCGGTCGATTCTTTACAACCACTAACACATCTGAGCTAACTTCAGCTCTAAAATCTATTGCTGTAGATATCTTGGCCGAGAACACCACCTTCAGCACGCCTAGTGTAGCAGTTAGCGCTTATAACAATCTTGGCTATAGAAATGACCTTTATTATGCTCTATTTAGACCTGCAGAAGATGCACGCTGGTTTGGTAATATAAAAAAATATAAACAAGGCAGAGATAGTTCCGGTAATACTGCCGTGCTTGATCGCAACGGATCATTAGCAATAGATAATACGACTGGTTTCTTTAGCAATACCTCCATGAGCTATTGGAGCGGTGTTGTTGACGGAAGAGATGTAAAGCTCGGTGGCGCTGCTGGTCAACTTAGCAATCCCTCTTCAAGAAAAGTTTTAACGTATACAGGAGCAGACAGAGCACCTGGCGAAACCACCAGTGTCAATCTAAACACTTCCACTCATCTGCTTACCACAAACAACTCCGCCATCACTAATGCCATGCTAGGTTTATCCAGTTCTGCTACTGCAGATAATCGTGCAAACGTGATTAAATGGGGAAGAGGGCTTAATCCCACCGATGGTACTGCGCGCCTAGCATTGGGTGATATTCTTCATAATGAGCCTAAATTAATTGCGTACGTAACAGATGAAGACCTAGTTCGGGTGGCAAATTCGCAAGCGATACCGCCAACAGCAACATCTACTGAGAAGCTGGTACTTTTTTATGGTACGAATGAAGGCTTCATCAATGCGGTAGACCCAGCTACAGGCAATGAAATTTTCTCATTCATACCTAAAGAGCTGCTTCCTAATCTCAATACTTATTACACTGCACCGAAAGGGACTAGCCAAAAGAAATATGGCATGGATGGGCAGTTTGACTTATATGCTGAGTACGGCTCGCTAAGCGCAAACAACACTCGGACTCTTTCCAAAGCTACTTTTTACGCAGGCATGCGCCGTGGCGGCAAAAATTACTACGCGCTTGATGTCACACCTACCTCCGTTTCAGGTACTGTAAGTATTGATCCTAAATTAAAGTGGGTTATAAAGGGAGGCACAACTGCGGGCTTTGAGAAGCTAGGCCAGACATGGTCGACACCTAAAGTCTCCAAAGTAAAGTTTAACAATAAAACCCGTCAAGTATTGATATTTACTGGCGGTTACGATACGCGGCAAGACATTGAATCACCGAATACTCCCGCAGATGATGCTATCGGTAATGCACTATACATAGTAGATGCAGATACAGGTGCCCTGCTATGGCACGCAGGAAGTACAAACGAAGCTTCAGCCAATTTAAAAATTGGATCAATGACCAATAGCATTCCAGCCGACCCTACCTTGGTTGACATTAATAATGATGGAAATGTTGATTATATATTTCTAGCTGACACCAGGGGCCAAATCTTTAGGGTCGACATCAATCAAAGCAATTCTGGTGCAGCCGACTTTGCAAAAGGTGGTCGCATTGCCAACTTTGGCGGGACCACTGCTGCAGATAACAGAAGGTTTTACAACTCTCCAGACGTAGCACTGATACGTGAGCGTGGAGGAAAGACATACTTTACTATCGCTATAGGCTCTGGGTACAGAGAGCATCCCCTAAATGAAGATACAGCAGATCGCTTTTATGTATTAAGGGACAGTAATGTCTATAGCTCCCCCGCTACCTACACAACACTAACAGAATCAAATTTGGTTGATGTTACCAGCGTAAATCTAACATCAGCTCAGGCTCAAGAAATTCAGGAAAAAATAGATTCCAAACTGAATGAGATCAATATACTTAACCAAAAGACCACACTAGCGGAAAATAATTTTTCCAGCTATAAATCAACGGTTGGCTATATAGAAAAACTTAATTTGCTCACACAGGCCAACAGCGATGCCAATTCGAGGCAAGCTCAGATTGATGCATTGTACGCAACAGATCCTTACTTAGATGACCATGCAGCAGAGTCCTCATCTCAAAGTGCTTTGCAAGGAAAAATTCTGGATCTTCAGCAAGCATTGACCAAGCTTAACAGCTACGATTCCGAACTAGCAAAGCAACTTGGCCAACAGCTTTCTGGACTGCTACTCGTTCAGAGCAGTCTCGATACCGCCAGTGCTAATGTTGCAAGCAAAGAGCAAGCAGTAATTGATGCTAAAGCTAAAGGTGCTTCCGGAGATACCATATTAAGGCTTGAGGAGGATCTATCAGCTGCTAGAAGCAATTATGAAAATATGGCCTGGTATGGAAAGCGTAGCAGTATTAATCAACAAGACATTACTACCATTCTTCGCAGTTTAAGTAATTTAGTAGATGCTAAAGACAATAATGCTATCCAGTCGTCGTTATCCGAGCTAGCGCAGTCTCTAAACCTAACTACTGTACCCAGCAAAGAAAACAGTGATGTTTTAACGCTGCTAGCCAGAGACGAGCAAGGAAAAGCTACTACACTTGCAAACACAGCTCAGAATCAGCAAGGTCTTGTTACGCTAGCCAAAAAACTGGAGAGCGAGCGACTTACGCTTGCGGGCCAAGCCTCCTCTTTACAAAGTGATTTGGCGGCACTAACGAACCGCGAATATGACAACTCAAGCAATTTGTTGAGCGCAGAAGATCTTGCAGCTGCAACCGCACAGGATGCTGCAGCACCACTTACCATGTTTGAGGCTTATGAGTTCTTGATATCTAAAGCACGTAATGCAGCGTTAAATCAGATTCCAGCGCTTCGCTCGGATATCAACAATCTTTATACTCAACTGACCCCAGGAAACACCTACACACCTAATATGACACTGCTTAATAGCAGCAGTGGCTGGTTTGTACGCTTCCCGCAAGGGGAAAAAGTTTTAGCAGCCTCGACCAGCTTTGATGGCTCCGTACTGTTTACAACTTTCAGCCCGAACGGCCAGACCGTCACAACATGCGGTCCTGATATAGGCAAGGGCCGCTTCTATGCAATGAATCTCACTGATGCTACGGCTGTATTTACCACCACGGTTAATGGCTCTGATATCCCTACCAGAAGCTTTGACCTAGTAAGGGGTGGTATCCCACCGACCCCATCAATAATCCTTGACGACAAAGGTGCAGGGATTCTGGTTGGCTCGGAAAGTGCTGGGCCTAAGACACTTCCAAATGGCAGCGAAGGCCAAGTTAAGTGCTCTTTATCAAGCTCGGGCTTTTGCAAATCAAATAATGCCGTGAGCGGAACCTATTGGAGAGAAAACTGATGAAGAAAGCTTACGGCGGTTTTACTTTAATCGAAGTTATGGTTGTTGTAGCCATTGTTGGCATTCTTGCCGCTATTGCCTATCCCAGTTATCAATCTTATGTACGCAAAGGCCAGCGTAGCGAGGGCAAAGCCAAGCTGATGGAAATCATGCAGGCACAGGAACGTTATAACTCTCAAAACCAGTCCTATGTTGCTAATCTGGGAACAGGTGGCCTTGGTTTCAATGCGCTTGCCAATGCGTCAGTCTCTAGCGAGACCAGACTTTATAACATCAGCGCTCAGGCATGTGCCGGGCAAACAATTGCCAGCTGCGTCCTTTTGACCGCAACCCCAACACGTAATGATCCAGAGTGCACGACGCTAACGCTAGATAGCCGAGGGACGAGAGGGAGCTCAGGAACAGCAACATCGCAAACTTGCTGGCAATAACACAATAGTAAAAAGGCCTGATGCTTTAGAGCATCAGGCCTTTTTACTTTCTACAACAAGTTTACACGTCTATACATCAACCGCTTTTACCCTTAACTCCTTTGGTAGCGAGAACGTAATATTCTCCGGCTGGCCTTCAAGCTCCAGCCCTTCGCTCGCGCCCCAGGCTTTTAGCTGGTCGATAACGCCTTTGACCAGAACCTCAGGAGCCGAGGCGCCTGCGGTGATACCGATCCGCTCTACCCCACTAAACCACTCCTGCTTGAGATCTTCCGCACCATCAATAAGGTAGGCAGGCGTACCCATACGCTCGGAGAGCTCACGCAGACGGTTGGAATTGGAGCTATTAGGACTTCCGACGACTAGAACGATGTCTGACTCAGCTGCCAGTGTTTTAACGGCGTCCTGGCGATTCTGAGTGGCGTAGCAGATGTCGTCTTTGCGTGGGCCGCCAATGTTCGGAAACTTGCCGCGCAAGGCATCGATGACCTTGCTGGTGTCGTCCATAGACAGCGTAGTCTGAGTAACGAAAGCTAGCGAGTCAGGGTTGCGGACCTGAAGCGCCGCAACGTCTTCCTCGTCTTCTACAAGGTAGATCGATCCGCCATTACGCGTATCGTACTGACCCATAGTGCCCTCTACTTCTGGATGACCTTCATGGCCAATCAGAATGCATTCGCGGCCGTCACGGCTGTATTTGGCTACTTCCATGTGAACTTTGGTCACCAGCGGACAAGTAGCATCAAAAACCTTGAGCCCTCTGTTTTCAGCTTCCTTGCGTACCGCCTGGGAAACGCCATGGGCGCTGAAGATCACGATAACATCATCAGGCACCTGATCCAGCTCTTCGACAAAAACAGCGCCACGGTTGCGCAGGTTTTCTACGACGAACTTGTTATGCACCACTTCATGTCGGACATAGATCGGCGGGCCGAACACATCAAGCGCGCGATTGACGATATCGATTGCGCGATCAACCCCTGCGCAAAATCCCCGAGGGTTGGCTAATTTGATTTGCATGTTGAATTCCTTTCGCTCAGCGTCTGCTACTGAGCAGGCCTCAATGGGCAACAACCGGCTCAATGGCGATAATTTCGACTTCGAACGTCAACGTGCGCCCAGCAAGCGGGTGGTTGAAGTCTATAATCACCGCATGATCATCGAAGGATTTAACGATGCCGGGCATTTCGCCTCCTGCCGCATCGGTAAAGATAATCAGCAACCCTTCGGACAAGTCCATATTCTCGAAATCGTCTCGAGGCATCTGCTGCAGATTTTGCGGGTTTGGCTGACCAAACCCCTGCTCAGGCAGAATCGTCAGGCTACTACGCGCGCCCTCAGGCAAGCCGAACAACGCTTGCTCGAAGCCAGGCAGGAGATTGCCGTCCCCTACCCTGAACGTTGCAGGCGCCTTGTCGAAGGTTGTGTCAACAATATCGCCGTTTTCCAGCTTGATCGCGAAATTGAGCGTTACGCGCGTTTCTGGACCAACCGTTATCTCAGACATGGGCTTCTCCCGTCTTTTTGGTACGGAACATATCCAGGGCAAGCATGATGGCACCTACGGTAATGGCGCTGTCTGCCAGGTTGAAAGCGGGAAACAGATGTTCCCGCCAATGTACAAGGACGAAATCAATAACGTGCCCCAACACGATACGGTCGTACAGGTTACCGATAGCGCCGCCCAGGATCAGCGCCAGGGCAATAGCAATCCAGGTATCGTTGCGTCCCAACCGCTTGAGCCAGACTATCAGGGTAATGCTGACTGCAATGGCAATCGCAGCAAAAAGCCAACGCTGCCAACCGGAATGATCCGCCAGAAAGCTGAACGCTGCGCCTGTGTTATAGGCGAGCGTCCAGCTGAACAGATCAGGAATCACCTCGATGCGCTGATACAGACTGAGCTGCCCTTCAAAATAAGCCTTGCTCAGTTGATCCAACACAACGACAACCACACTCAACCATAACCAGGCCAGACGGCCAAAACGGCCTGCCTCAGGCATAGCGGCGCACCTCACCATTGCCAAAGACGTTACTGACGCAACGGCCACAGATTTCAGGGTGGTTGGGGTCAATTCCTACGTCATCACGATGGTGCCAGCAACGGGCACACTTGGTGCTGCCTGATTTGCGAACCAGAAGTTTGAGACCTGCCACCTCGCTCTCTACCGCTTCGTCAGGCGCCTCGTCAAACGTTGCAACCTCGACCCGAGAAGTGATCAGGATAAAGCGCAGGTCTTCACCCAGTTTCTTCAGTACCGCACTCAGCGGGCCGTCAACGAACAGCGTGATTTCTGCCTGAAGGTTGCCGCCGATTGTCTTGGCGTTACGCTGGTTTTCCAGCTCTTTATTGACAGCAGCCTTGACCGCCATCACCTGATCCCAGAATGCGCGATCAAGCTCAGTGTCAGCTGGCAGTTCGGTCAACTGGTCATACCAGGTATTAAGCATGACAGACTCGTTGCGCTTGCCTGGCAGGTATTGCCAGATTTCCTCGGCAGTGAAGGCCAAGATAGGCGCAATCCAGCGAACCAGTGCTTCCGCAATATGGAACATGGCTGTTTGGCAGGAACGGCGAGCGCGGCTGTCAGTGCCCGTGGTGTACTGGCGATCCTTGATGATGTCGAGATAGAAGCCACCCAGTTCATGCACACAGAAGTTGTGCACTTTCTGGTACACGTTCCAGAAACGATACTCGTTGTAGGCTTCCTCAAGCTCATGTTGCAACAGGAGCGCGCGATCCACAGCCCAGCGATCAATAGCGATCATGTCTTCCGATGCCAGCAGATGCTGCTCAGGATCGAAGCCGTTCAGGTTGGAAAGGAGGAAACGTGCAGTATTGCGGATACGGCGATAAGAGTCAGCCGAACGCTGCAGGATCTGTTGTGAAACCGCCATTTCACCCGAGTAGTCAGTCGCCGAAACCCATAGGCGCAAAATGTCAGCGCCCAGCGTATCCGTCACCTGCTGCGGTGCAATCACGTTGCCCAGCGATTTGGACATCTTGCGGCCATTCTCATCTACGGTAAACCCGTGCGTGAGCAATGCTTTGTAAGGTGGGTGGTCGTCGATGGCACAACCGGTCAGCAGCGATGAGTGGAACCAACCACGATGCTGGTCGGAGCCTTCCAGATACAGGTCAGCAACCGGCCCCTGATCATGGCCCAGCTGATGCGAACCACGTAGCACATGCCAATGGGTAGTGCCCGAGTCAAACCAGACGTCCAACGTATCAGCGATTTTTTCATACTGGAGGGCTTCATCACCCAGCAATTCGGCAGCATCCAGCTTGAACCACGCCTCGATACCGGCCTGCTCAACGCGCTGAGCAACCTCTTCCATCAACTCTACCGTGCGAGGATGCAGCTCTCCGCTTTCCTTATGCAGGAAGAATGGAATCGGGACACCCCAGGTACGCTGACGCGAGATACACCAGTCAGGCCGACCGGCAATCATGCCATGCAGACGGGCCTGTCCCCAGGCGGGCACAAACTGGGTCTGCTCGATGCCTGCCAAGGCACGCTCACGAAGGGTGCCGCCCTCTACTGGCTGCTTGTCCATGCCCACAAACCACTGCGCGGTCGCACGGTAGATCAGTGGGGTTTTGTGACGCCAGCAATGCATGTAGCTGTGAGTGATATTCTCGCTGGCCATCAGGCAGCCGACTTCGCGTAGCTTCTCGACAATGGCGGGATTGGCTTTCCAGATGAACTGACCACCAAAGAAGGGCAACGACTCGACATAAACGCCGTTGCTCTGCACAGGGCTCAGGATGTCATCGTTAGTCATGCCATAGCGCTTGCAGGACCGGAAGTCATCCTCGCCGTAAGCAGGCGCACTGTGCACAATACCTGTACCAGCACCCAGCTCAACATAGTCAGCAAGGTAAATGGGCGAGCGGCGATCGTAGAAAGGATGATTGAAGGCGATCAGCTCCAGCGCTTCACCCTTGGCCGTCGCGATGACCTTTCCTTCCAGCGAGTACCGCGTCAGGCAGCTCTCGACCAGTTCCTCAGCCAGCAGAAGCAGCTTGTCGCCCACGTCCACCAGTGCATAGTCAAACTCGGGATGCACATTAAGCGCCTGGTTGGCCGGGATGGTCCAGGGTGTGGTAGTCCAGATGACGATATAGGCTTTCTTGGGCAGCGCTTCCAGGCCGAAGGCAGCAGCAAGCTTGTCATCCTCGGCGCTGGGAAAGGCCACATCGATCGTCATGGACTGCTTGTCCGCGTACTCCACTTCAGCTTCGGCCAATGCAGAACCGCAATCGAAGCACCAGTTGACCGGCTTCAGACCCTTGAATACAAAGCCTTTACGAACCATTTCAGCCAATGCACGGATTTCTCCCGCCTCGTTGGCATAATCCATGGTTTTGTAGGGATTATCCCACTCACCCAACACACCCAAGCGGATGAAGTCGGCTTTCTGTCCTTCTACCTGCTCAGCCGCATAGGCTCGGCAGAGTTCGCGGGTTTTGTCTGCTGGCAGATTCTTGCCGTGGGTGATCTCAACCTTGTGTTCGATAGGCAGGCCATGGCAATCCCAGCCGGGAACATAGGGTGCGTCATAACCCGACAGGGTTTTGGAGCGGACAATAATGTCCTTGATGATCTTGTTGACCGCATGACCAATATGAATATTGCCGTTGGCATAGGGCGGGCCATCATGAAGGATGAAGGTAGGACGCCCTTTGCCAATTTCGCGCAGCTTCTGGTAGAGACCAATACCATTCCAGTACTTGAGGGTTTCAGGCTCGCGTTGCGGCAAGCCGGCTTTCATGGGGAAATCGGTAGCTGGAAGGTTAAGCGTGGCTTTGTAATCGGTCATTTCGGGCTCTTCAGATCTCATCAAGCGGTTGGCCCAGCCAATAAGCTCGGGCGGCGGCGACATCGGCATCAATCGCCGCCTTCAATGCCTCCAGAGAGGCGAAACGCTGCTCGTCTCGCAGCTTGCGGTGAAAAACAACAGTCAGATGCTGACCATACAGATCGCCAGCATATTCGAGAAGATGTACTTCAAGATGGGGACGGCCATCGCCTTTTACAGTAGGACGAAGACCAATATTTGCAACGCCTCCCCGGATCTGGCCATGAATATCCACGTTGACCAGATAAACCCCTTTCATGGGTGGCAGACGGCGCTTCAGCTGAACATTAGCAGTAGGCCAGCCTAATTGGCGAGCAAGCTTCTGTCCATGCAGTACACGCCCAGATAAGGTATAGGGGCGTCCCAGCATTCGATTTGCAAGAGACAGATCCCCCGAAGCCAACGCTTCTCGAATGCGCGTACTGCTTATTCTCATGCCATCCAACTCGACCGTTGTAGCGGCCTCAACCGTAAACCCGTTGATCCGCCCTGCATCGACCAGAAAATCAAAGTCGCCAGCACGGTCACAGCCAAAGCGGAAGTCATCCCCGACCTCAAGGTGCTTGATGCCCAATCCCTGGATAAGCACCTGATCGATAAAGGCTCGTGCTGAAAGCTCGCGCAGTCGACGGTTGAAGGCCAGACACACAACACGGTCTACGCCTGCCTTGGATAGCAACTCCAGCTTCTCGCGAAGGCGCGTCAACCGCACTGGAGCTTGTTCAGGCGCAAAGTACTCACGCGGCTGTGGCTCGAATATAACTACACAACTAGGCACTCTGAGCTCTATTGCTCGTTCATGCAGACGAGCCAGAATCGCCTGATGTCCCAGGTGTACTCCGTCGAAATTGCCTATGGTGGCAACACAGCCCTGCGGCAGGGGACTGAGATTATGAAGGCCTCGAACCAGCTGCATAGCACGCGTTCTATTTGCAAATTCTACGATTATACGCACGCTTGCCCGCAGACAACAGGCAGTCACTGACAAGCTTGCCCATGAACATCAAACCATTGGTCATGCTAGCGCTTTTTTCGTGAAGTCTTTGATACGAAATCCAAATGCCGCCAACACGCCAAAATAAGCGATCACTCCAGCAGCAACTACCAGTCCAAGCCGTGAAAAGCGCGCCAGCATATTGCCCTGATCCCATGCGGGCATGACATAAAGCAGCCCTAGAAGTACGGTCGACATGACCACAACCGCAACCACTAGCTTGATCAGGAACAAGGTCCATCCGGGCTGCGGCTCGAAAAGCTTGTGCTTTCTCAACTGCCAATAGAGAAGACCTGCGTTGATACAGGCGGCCAGCCCGATCGCCAAGGCCAGACCTACATGCTGAAGCGGACCAATAAAGGCCAGGTTCATGAGCTGGGTTATTACCAATGTGAAAATAGCGATCCGAACAGGCGTCTTGATGTTCTGTCGAGCATAAAACCCGGGGGCCAGTACCTTGACCAAAATGATTCCGACCAAACCTACCGAATAGGCGATCAAGGCATGCTGGGTCATTTGTGCATCATGAGCCGTAAAACGACCGTACTGGAACAGGGAAATAGTCAGCGGCTCGGACAAAATCGCTAGCGCCAACGAGCACGGCAGAACCAAAAGAAAGCAGAGCCTAAGTCCCCAATCCAAAAGGCGGGAGTATTCGTGCCGATCATCCTTGGCATAAGTCTTGGCTAGCGCCGGCAAAAGGATAGTACCAAGCGCAACACCCAGAACACCGGAAGGCAGCTCCATCAAGCGGTCGGCGTAATACATCCATGAAACCGAACCGGCAGCCAGAAAAGAGGCAAAGATGGTGTTGATGATCAGGGAAATCTGGCTAACCGACACTCCGATAATGGCCGGGATCATTTGCCTCAATACCCGCCAGACTCCGCTATCCCGTAGATTGAGGCGAGGCAGCACAAGCATGCCAATTTTTTTCAAGTGTGGCAGCTGGTACACCAGCTGTAGAAAACCGCCCGCCAGTACAGCCCATCCAAGCACCATGACCGGTGGATCAAAGTATGGCGTCAGGAAGACAGCAAAAAAGATCATGCTGACGTTTAGGAGCGTGGGCACAAACGCCGGGACGGAGAACCGGTTCCACGTGTTGAGCACTGCACCGGCAAGCGATGACAGGGAAATCAACAGAATATACGGAAAGGTTACGCGAAGAAGTGAAGTGGTCAGCGCAAACTTTTCAGGCGTATCGCTAAAGCCAGGGGCGGTAATCCAGATAACCCAGGGCGCAGCTACCATGCCCACCAGGGTCACAATCGCCAGGACTAGCGTCAGCAGGCCTGATACGTAGGCGATAAAGGTTCGGGTCGCCTCTTCTCCGCGCTGGCTCTTGTATTCTGCCAGAATCGGGACAAACGCCTGGGAGAATGCGCCCTCTGCAAAGATGCGCCGCAACAGATTCGGCAGCTTGAACGCTACGAAGAAAGCATCAGTGGCGATCCCTGCGCCAAAAATACGTGCTACGATGGTATCGCGAATAAAGCCCAACACCCGGGAAACAAGCGTCATTGAGCTAACCGCAGCTAGCGATTTAAGAAGGTTCATGCGTTTGGATTCTATACATACCGATGACAGGGCCTGTGTGTCTCCAAGCCTCAAGAAGATGCCTCATAGGCAAGCCCGCGAGTGTAGGACGATCAAACAGATAAAGCACGTACAGATGCAGTTGTTACCAACCACTCGTCCAGCCGTCTTTATAACCTTGACAATCGATTAACACATCGGCATGATTCGCGGCCTTATTTGCGTGGTACCCCCCCAGTTTTTCGAGGAGCTCGACGGTGGCAAACACACCTTCCGCCAAAAAACGCGCCAAACAGGCTGAGAAGCGTCGCAGCCACAATGCTAGCCTGCGTTCAATGGTTCGTACTTACATCAAGAACGTAGTTAAAGCGATCGACGCTAAAGATCTGGAAAAAGCACAAGCTGCCTACGCCGCTGCAGTACCTGTGATTGATCGCATGGCCGACAAGGGCATCATTCACAAGAACAAGGCTGCTCGTCACAAAGGCCGCCTGAATGCCCATATCAAGGCTATGAGCCAAGCTGCTGCCGCTTAAGGCTTAGCTTGCAATAAAAAACCGGCGAAAGCCGGTTTTTTATTGCCTGCATTTTCAAGCATAAAAAAACGGCGCCCATCGGCGCCGTGCTTCATGCGGGTGACGTTACACCAGCACCATATTGTCTCGATGAACAAGCTCAGGCTCATAGACATACCCAAGCGCCTGACCAATGAACTCCGAGGACTGCCCCATGATCTTCTGTGCCTCGACAGCACTGTAATTTACCAATCCGCGCGCCACTTCATTTCCGTCAGGCCCCACGCACGCCACCATCTCACCACGACGGAAGCTGCCTTCTATCGCTTTAACACCCACAGGCAAGAGACTCTTATGGTCTTCAGTGAGGGCCTTTACCGCCCCCGCATCCAGCACCAATGTGCCACGCATTTGAAGATGACCTGCCAGCCATTGCTTGCGAGCCGCCACCAAGCCCCGCTCAGGGGAAAGCAACGTACCCAGCCGCTCACCCTCACGCAACCGGCTCAGCACGCGCTCAATGCGCCCACCTACGATAACCGTACAGGCACCAGAGCGAGCTGCCAGACGAGCCGCACGCAGCTTTGTCTGCATACCACCACGCCCCAACGCCCCTGCAGAGCCACCAGCCACCGCATCCAGCGCAGGATCGTCTGCACGAGCCTCGCTGATTAGCGCGGCTTCAGGATTATGTCGCGGGTCGGCATCGAACATGCCATCACGATCCGTCAGGATAACCAACAGATCCGCCTCAACCAGGTTTGCCACCAGAGCAGCCAATGTATCGTTGTCACCAAAACGGATCTCATCCGTAACGACCGTATCGTTTTCATTGATGACAGGCACCACCCCCAACTCAACCAGGGTTCGAAGGGTGCTTCGAGCATTCAGATAACGCTTTCGGTCGGACAAGTCATCATGGGTAAGCAGCACCTGTGCCGTTTGCACATCATGCTCGGCAAAACTGGACTCCCATGCCTGAACCAAGCCCATCTGACCAACAGCCGCAGCAGCCTGCAACTCGTGAATGGCACTGGGCCGCGAAGCCCAGCCCAATCGACTCATGCCTGCCGCCACTGCGCCAGAGGATACGAGGACAAGCTCAACACCCGCACGATGCAGAGCAACCATCTGCTCGACCCAGCCCGACATGGCGCGGCCATCAAGGCAGCGCCCATCATCCGTCAGCAAGGCACTGCCAATCTTTACCACCCAACGCTCGGAGCGAGTCACCCGATCGCGTATCGAAAGCTCTTTATCTGACATAGATGATCTCTGGTCCTTCACCATCGTCTTCGTCATCATCATCGAAGTCATCGTCGAGACTTTCATCATCGACGCTCTTTATGCCAGCACGACGCAGCGCACGCGCATCGTCCAACGCCTGTAGGCGAGCACGGGCCTCATCCTCGATCTGCTGATCCAGTTCCTGCGCCGCTTCAGCAAAGGCTGGATCTTCAGCGATACGCTCGGCACGCTCATCCAGATAGCGCATGATAGCCTGACACAACGCTTCGGTGCCGTTACGCTCCAGGGCCGAGATCACAAAGACAGGCCCTTCCCAGCTCAGACGCTCAACGACAGCCTTGACCCGAGCATCACGCTCTTCCTCATCCAGGATCTGGTCAGCCTTATTCAGAACCAGCCAGCGGTCACGCTCCATCAGCGCCGGACTGAACTTGTTCAACTCATTGAGAATCGTCTCAGCCGCATCAGCCGGATCGCTTTCATCCAGCGGCGCCATATCGACCAGATGCAATAACAGGCGTGTACGCGCCAAGTGCTTGAGGAAGCGAATCCCCAGCCCTGCACCTTCGGAAGCGCCTTCGATCAAACCGGGAATATCCGCCACAACAAAGCTCTTGAGGCGCCCCACACTCACAACACCCAGATTAGGCACCAACGTTGTAAAAGGGTAGTCCGCCACTTTGGGCTTGGCTGCCGACACCGCCCGGATAAATGTACTCTTACCCGCATTTGGCAGACCAAGCAGACCTACGTCTGCCAAGACCTTCAACTCAAGCTTGAGATCACGCGCCTCACCAGGCTTACCTTTGGTGGTCTGACGGGGAGCACGGTTGGTACTGGACTTGAAGCGCGTGTTACCCAACCCGTGCCAGCCGCCTTGCGCTACACGCAGACGCTGTCCCGGCTGGGTCAGATCGCCAATCACTTCCTGGGTGCCCGCATCGATAACAGTCGTACCTACAGGCACCTGGAGAACCAGATCTTCACCCTTGGCACCCGTACAATCCGTACTGCCACCGTTTTCGCCACGCTGCGCCTGGAAACGGCGGGTGTACCGATAATCCACCAGGGTATTGAGGTTGACGTTGGCCTCCAACCATACAGAGCCACCGTCACCACCATCACCACCGTTCGGCCCACCTTTCTCGATGAACTTTTCCCGGCGGAAACTCATCATGCCATTACCGCCATCGCCGGCTTGCACGTGAATGGAAACTTCGTCGACAAATTTCATTAAAACCTCCCGCCGGAGCGGGCCGACTGAAAATAACTGGAAAAGAATAGAATACAGAAACAAAAAAGCCCCGTCGTTAAGACAGGGCTTTTTCGGTGAATCTGCGCTTAGGCAGCAACGACGCTTACATAGCGACGGCCGAAGGCGCCCTTCACTTCGAACTTGATCACGCCGTCGACTTTAGCGAACAGAGTGTGATCCTTGCCCAGACCAACGCCGTAACCGGGGTGGAACTGAGTTCCGCGCTGACGCACGATGATGTTACCTGCTTTAACAACCTGGCCGCCGAACAGCTTCACGCCAAGGCGTTTAGATTCTGAATCGCGACCGTTGCGGGTGGAACCGCCAGCTTTTTTGTGTGCCATGTGTCAATTCTCCGAAAAGGCAATCAGGCCTGAATGCCGGTGATTTTGATTTCAGTGAACCACTGACGGTGGCCCTGACGCTTCATGTGATGCTTACGACGACGGAATTTGATGATGCTGACCTTGTCGTGACGACCCTGAGCAACTACTTCAGCAGTTACTTTGGCGCCATCAACTACCGGCAGACCGATCTTGACGTCATCGCCGTTGCCAACCAGCAGAACGCGATCAAAAGTCACGGTTTCGCCAGTTGCGATGTCGAGCTTCTCGACTTTCAGGAATTCACCTTCGGTGACTTTGTGCTGCTTGCCACCGGTAACGATTACTGCGTACATGGAATATCTCCGTTTAACCTGCTCACCCGGTGCTTTATAAAAAGAGTGATTGACCGGCATGGCTGCATGGGGTGGATAGACGCCCAGGCAATTGCGTAAGACAGGGGGTTAACCCTTGGGATTTCAGGGCCAGCAATTCTACGCAAGAAGGGATAATGTAGCAAGGGCTGCACTACTCTGCCTTGACAGTGCCACCCCTCCCCCCTAGCATGCCGCGCAACCCTATTGGAGCCCCGGCAGGTTACGCGCCCAGCGCTCCGCCCCGGCGCGCACTGTGCTGTAACAACGCACCGCACTTGGATACGCCCTACATGACGCAACCCCAGGCCTTTTATCGCGTGGTGGCTGATGATTTCGCCGCAGTCGATGGCATCATTCGCCGACAACTCACCTCCCGCGTGCCCCTGGTCGAAAAAATCGGAGACTACATCGTCTCCGCTGGCGGGAAACGCCTACGTCCCCTCCTGGTCCTGCTGACTGGAAATGCATTGGGCCATAGCGATTACCCGATTCGGCTACTTGCAGCCACCATCGAGTTCCTGCACACCTCAACCCTGCTGCACGATGACGTTGTCGATGCCTCAGGTCTACGTCGCGGACGCTCAACGGCCAATGCCCTTTGGGGTAATGCCCCTAGCGTGCTGGTGGGTGATTTTCTCTATGCCCGCTCCTTCGAGATGATGGTCGAGCTGGGCTCCATGGAGGTCATGCGCATTATCTCCCAGGCAACACGCGTTATTGCCGAAGGGGAAGTGCTACAGCTTTCCAAGGTCCGTGACGCCAGCACAACCGAAGAGATCTATATGGAGGTCATTCGGGGTAAGACCGCCATGCTGTTCGAAGCGTCAACACACAGTGCTGCGGCCCTGTGTGGCGCCTCAAGTGCGCAGGCAGAGTCCCTTCGGCAGTTTGGGGATTATCTTGGTATCGCCTTCCAGCTGGTCGATGACCTGCTGGATTACCGCGGCGACGCTACGACGCTAGGCAAGAATGTGGGTGATGACCTGGCAGAGGGTAAGCCTACCCTTCCCCTGATCGTAACCATGCGAGAAGGCACCGAGGAACAGGCGACCCTGGTTCGCAAGGCCATCCAGCAAGGTGGCAGCAAGGACCTGGAAGGTATTCGCAATGCAGTCGAAGCCGCCGGCGCGCTTGACTACACCGCCAATCTGGCACGTGACTATGCCGAGCGGGCCATTGCCTGCCTGGAGAGCCTGCCTGACAGCGTTCACCGTGATGCGCTCATCGAGCTAAGCCAATTTGCAGTAGCGCGTACGCACTGATATAGCAACCAAAAAGAACGCCACCTGCCGTCAGGCACGTGGCGTTTTTTTATGTCTGTTATGTGCTGCTGGTCGCCTTGGCCAGAAAAATTCGGATTAACCCTTGATTAATCAATAACAAGAATTATTCTCATTAATACACTTGATATGGAGGGATATGTCATGACTTATTTGATCGATGCCTGGCTGGACCGCCCACACCCCTACCTTCGCATACTCAATCGCGAGACTGGACAGGTATGCGTTGTACTGGATGAAGACGCATTGAATGAATTGTGGGAGATGGGCGAGCTTGATGTGCAAAGTTTGAGCAGCAGCGAACCTGCTCGCCAAAAGGAGCAGGTCCGCCAACTCTTTCTGTTCTGCTATGCACGCGCCTTGCGGCCGGAGGACAGCAGTCAGCAGAGCTTTGGCTAAGCTGGTCTTGCGGTCAGCCCTAAGATTCAGAGAATCTCGAGCAGCTCTACGTCGAAGACCAGTACGCTATGGGGCGGGATACTGCCAACACCTTGAGCGCCATAAGCCAGCTCACTCGGCACGGTCAGGCGCCATTTGCTGCCTACACTCATCAGCTGCAACGCTTCGGTCCAGCCTGCAATGACGCCACCGACGGGAAATTCGGCAGGCTGGCCACGTTCATAAGAGCTGTCAAAGACGCTGCCGTCGATCAGGGTGCCATGGTAGTGAGTACGCACATGACTCTGGCGGCTAGGCTTGTCGCCCTGCCCTTCAACCAGCACTTCGTACTGAAGGCCAGAAGGCAACAGCACAACGCCGTCGCGCTTGGCGTTTTCCAACAGGTAGGCGGCACCGGTTTCTGCGGCTGCAGCAGCCTTGGCCTGCGCTTCAGCCTGCATACGCTCGCGAATGTGTTTGAAGCTGTCATTCAGATCATCAACCGACACACGACTGTCTTGCTCGGTGTAGGCATCCGACAGACCCGCCAGCACAGCCTCAAGAGACATGCCAGGTACCGGATTCTGACGAAGCTGATCGCCCAGTTGACGGCCAATGCCGTAGCTCACACGACTTTCATGCGTGTCCAGATTGAGTTCGCTCATTAGTTACCTCGGCTACAAAACGCCCAGCCTAACACAGACGACTGCAAGGCTCGGCGTGCATGCGGCAGGTAAATGACGGGGGATACTGTCTCTCTTTGAGCTACCGCTCAGGCTCAAACGCTTGCTTCACCGTTACGGTTGAAACCAAGGCGCGTCTTCAGAGGCGCCTCGCTACGCGGCGCAGCGCCCACCATTTCGTCATAGGGAGAATACTGCACAAGGTAGAAGGGAAGCTCCGGTATCTCCCTGAGCACATGCTGGGCATGGCCGGGCGAGCGCAGGTGCATGGTCTTGCCATCGTTTTCCTGAAGGCGGCTGCGAGTCTCTACGCCGAGTATGTCAAGGATATAGAACCCTCCTTCCAGCGATAGAAGGTTGAGTTCCTGAATGCGACCTGTCTGGGCTAATGCCTTTAACTCTTCGAGTCTCATAGCGCCTCCGGGAAAGTAGCTGCCAGCACGGCTAACAACTGTCTTGACCTCTTATGACCCGTTAATGGTCATGCTTGGTAAGCTTGTCCAGATAACCCATGGCAAATGCCGAGAGCACGAAGGTCAGGTGAATGATCACGTACCATTTCAGATAGGTGGTATCGACATTTTTTGCGTCCATGAAGATTCGCAGCAGGTGAATCGATGAAATCGCAACAATGGAAGCGGCGACCTTGTTCTTCAATGAACTGGAATCCATTTTGCCGAGCCAACTGAGTTTTTCCTTGTCATCTCCCAACTCAAGTTGAGACACAAAGTTCTCGTAGCCTGACAGCATGACCATGACTAGCAAACCGCCCACCAGAGCCATATCGATCAGCGACAGGACCAACAGGATCAGATCTGCTTCAGTTTGTTCGAATATATGCGGAAGTAAATGAAAGATTTCCTGGAAAAACTTGATGGCCAGCATGACCAGGGCTAGCGAAAGGCCAAAATAGATAGGTGCCAGCAGCCAGCGGGCAGCATACATAGCATTTTCGAAAAAGCGTTCCATGTAACTCGCTCATGACAAGTGATCCGGCGAGTATACCGGCGCATACCGCCCCGACAAACGCCTGGAACGGTACAAATCATGGCAAATCATGAGAGGCCCAACCCTTTTAGGCCAATTCGCTCACAGCTCGGGTCGAGCTTGGTACTTCATGACAGGTTGTGCACGTTCTCCGTTCATTCGACGGAGTTCACCTTGAATGTGCAAGCGCCAGATCTGTGGATCAGACGCAGGAACATAGCCTTGTTCCTGCAGATTCTCGGCAATCGCTGCCATGACTGCCTCAGCGACAACCGGTCCGTGAAAAGGCCCTTGCGCCTTGATCGCCGTTGGATGCTGACCCGTCAGACCAGCAGCACACAGTAGAGTCCACATTCCTGGCTGATGAGCCAATGGTTTGACTTCACATTCGATACGGGTAACAAGACCCAGGCAAGGACGAATTAGAGTGATGCTGCGCGGCATGGCATCTTCCTCGATCTGTTTTTTCTAATAAGCCTGTCGTGCCCGAGGAGTTATCGAGGAGCGATAACGAACTTCAGCAGCGCAAGCCAGCTGCGGTGTGCCATGACCCGCAGGCCATGGCACATCTCTTATTCTTCCGACCTGACCGCTATGTACTCAGTTCTCGTCGTGCGTGTCCTTTTTGCTCTTATCTTTCAATTTGTCGGCCAGTTCATCTTCTATCTCGAGTTCAGCGATGTCTTTAAGCCGCTCGACAACCCGAGCATTCACGCTGCCCTCAGGAAAACGCCCTTGTGCGTCTGGTGCACCTGCCGGCTCACCGACCAGAAGGCTTAGCGCTTCGTCTGCCTGACGAACGGCATAGATGTGGAAGCGCCCCTCTCTAACCGCCTCTACCACGCGCTCATCAAGCATGAGATTGATTACATTGGCCCTAGGAATGATCACACCCTGCTCGCCGGTGAGGCCGCGTGCAGCACATAGGCGGAAGAAACCCTCAATTTTTTCGTTGACGCCGCCAACAGGCTGCACCTCACCAAACTGGTTGATGGAGCCGGTTATGGCAAAACACTGCTTCAACGGTGTACGTGAAAGCGCGGAAATCAAGGTGCAGGCTTCTCCCAGAGAGGCGCTATCACCATCCACATAACCATAGGACTGCTCAAGAGCAATACTGGCAGAAATGGCCAAAGGGAATTCCTGGGCGTAGCGACTTCCCAGATAGCCTGTCAGGATCATCACACCCTTTGAGTGGATCGGCTGCCCAAGACTGACCTCTCGCTCGATATCGAGAATGCCGCTGGCGCCGGGATAGACCGTAGCGGAGATACGAGCAGGCATACCAAAGGCCGAGTCTGCTACCTCAAGGACGGTTAGGCCGTTGCATTTGCCAACCGCGGCGCCTTCTGTATCAATCAGGATCTGACCCGCCATGATGTCGTCCAACACACGGGCCGAGACACGACCTGTACGGGTTTCCTTGGCTTTCAACGCACGCTCTACGTGGCCTCGATCGGTCACTTCGTCACCTGCCAGCTGACGAATGAAATCCGCCTCGCTGACCAGTTGGAACAGATCACCGATTCGAGCCGACAATCGACCTTGATGTTCGGCCAGGCGAGCGCTGTAAGTGGCAAGACGCGCAACTGCCGTTGCGGTCAGGGGCGCCATGCCCTCTTCGGAGGTCCGTGTTTTGAGGAGCTGTGCAAACTGCTCAAGGCTGTCGTCACGCAGCGGAATCTCTTCATCAAAGTCCACCAGCACACGAAACATCTCCTGGAACTCCGAGTCGAGCTCCTGAAGGGTGTAATAGAGCTGCCGCGAGCCAATAATGATGACTTTGATGTTTAGCGGAATAACTTGGGGCGTCAGGCTGACGGTCGCAAAGCGACCAAGATCGGCCAGCGGCGACTCCATCTTGAGCTGACGTGAATGCAGGGCACGCTTCAGGGCATCCCAGACAAAGGGTTCGGTAAGCAGTTTTTCCGCCTCGACGATCAGAAAGCCGCCGTTGGCCCGATGTAGTGCTCCTGGACGCAACTGTCGGTAGCTGGTGTAGAGCGCGCCTTGATCAGAGCTGTACTCGATGCGACCGAACAGATTGTCATAGGTGGGATGAGGCTCGAAAATGACCGGCGCACCACTGGTCGCATGGTGCCCAATAACCAGATTGGGCAGGTATTGCTCTTTTAGATCCTTACGGCGCTGTGTGTCCGTTTTGGCATCGTCGATCAGCAGATCGACCACCGTTTTGAGCAGGTCGACCTGCATGGCCTGCAAGTAGGCACACACACCCGGGTTGTCATTGTATTTCTCAACCAGCGGAGCCAGCAGCGGTTGGAGAGCCAACGTGATGGTCTCTTCATTCAGGCGGCGCAGCTCATTACTGGATTCGCGACGCCATTGCGGCAGACTGGCAAGCTCCTCATTGAGCCGCTCCTCTAGTGAGGATATATCGGCATGGAACTGTTCGCGCTCCGCTTCAGGCAACTGGGCGAATTCAGCCTCATCCAGAGCCTTGCCCTCCTTCATGGGCGTAAAGGCAATATTGGTACTGTCGCGGTAGAGCGCTACGCTTTTTTCCAACGCTGCACGTTCTACCGCATCCAGCGCCTGGTCGTAGCGCTGGTTGAAGGCTCGATCGATGGCGCTCTTTTTCTGCTGATAGGCAGGATGCTCGAACACGGCTGGAAATGTGGAGAGCAGGTTATCGATCAGCTGCTCGATATCAGCGATGAAGTCATCGCCATTGCCTGGCGTCAGCTCGACAGCACGGGGCTCGCGCAGCTCTTCGAAATTGTTTAGGTAGGCCCAGTCCGAGGGCGTAGGCAAGCGCTTGCCTTCCGCTTTCAGGAACCGTTGCACGAAGGAAAACCGTCCCGTTCCCGGCTCTCCCATGACATATACGTTATAGCCTGGACGTGGCATCGCCACACCAAACTGCAGGGCCTCTACAGCGCGCTCCTGCCCGAGAATACCCCGGAATGGGTCTAGCTCATCGGTAGTACTAAAGGACAGCTGGGCGGGATCAAAGGGACTGGTCAATTCGTCAGGTGCCAGGCGCAGGCCGGCAGCTACAGGATCATGCATCGGAAATCCTTGTGTCGTTCGGACATATCTGTCCGCATTCTGGCGTTGCGAGCCGGATAAGAGCAAGGCATGGCACTGCCTACCCGGTCATCATGGCACACGAAGCGGTCACACCGTTTTGACGAATTTGTGACATGGAAGTGCCTAACTTCAGAAATAACACCGACTCGCCAGTCCGGGGCTACGCTTAACGGAAGGGAGCAGGAAAAGAAACAGGTTATGCGCAGTCAATCCAAGGGTCTTCGTACTGCGCCAGCGACGAAGTTTGCGCAGGAGTCAGACCATGTGGATGAGAATGTTATTGGCTGTAACGCTACTTACCGGGCTGAGCGGCTGTGAGAGCTACCATGACCAGTTGGTTGCAAAGGGTTATCCACCTCCTTATGCCGATGGCTATCACGACGGGTGTCTGACAGGTAAACAGGCGGTAAATGGCATTGGAGCCCTCCACAAGAACGTCCCGCGCTATGACCAGGAGCGTTATTACGCGCAGGGGTGGGAAGACGGTTATCGCCAGTGTGCCAGCACGGCTCAGAACGAACAGACCCGTCGCTACTATGAAGAACATTGGAGTGAGCACGAGGAGGACTGGGAACGCAGCAAACGCCGTGGAATGGCCCGGGCCCTGCGCGGCGACAGCAAGGAACAGAAAGACAGCAATTGAACGCACACCAGAAACATCCGACGCTCTGGCGTGACGCTACTAAGTAGTACTCGCTTTGGCTTTCCCATTCTGCTATTGCTCAATCAAAACGGATAAGCACTAGCAGAATGTCTCAACTAAACGCTCGCCCCCTGGCTACTCTCATACCGGTCTGCCTGTTACTGGTGGCAATGATCTCTCTTCAAAGCAGCGCCAGCTTGGCCAAAAGTCTTTTCCCTGTCCTGGGTCCGATTGGTGTAACCGCGCTGCGCCTTCTCTTTTCCGCCCTGCTGCTTGTAGCTGTTCTTCGACCGTGGAAAGTCCTTGGCAAAGGGAAGCCATGGAAATCTCTGGTCGTATATGGCATTGCCCTAGGCATCATGAATGTTTCGATTTATCTGGCCATGCAGCGGATTCCCATTGGAATCGCAGTCGCCCTTGAGTTCACAGGCCCCCTGGCTGTCGCCATAATTGCCTCTCGCCGGCTGATCGATTTTGTCTGGATCATCCTAGCCATTTTAGGGCTGGTATTGCTTTTGCCGGTCGGGCATGCTGCCAGTGGTGTAGATCTACTGGGCGCGTTTTTCGCCTTGCTGGCAGGTGCCTGCTGGGCCCTCTACATTGTATTCGGCAAGAAAGCCGGGGCCGTCTATGGTGCGAGCACCGTTGCGCTGGGCTCGTGCATCGCAGCACTGGGAGTTCTGCCACTTGGACTTTATGAGACAGGTCCCGGTCTGTTTGCGGTGGAAACACTGCCGGTCATTCTGGCAATCGCCGTCATGTCCTCCGCGCTCCCCTACGTTCTGGAAATGATGGCGCTGACAAAGTTGCCTACCCAGACCTTTGGCACCTTGATGAGCCTGTCACCGGCCTTGGGTGCCCTGTCAGGCTTTATCTTTCTCGGCGAAACATTGACCCTCGGCCAATGGACGGCGCTGGCCTGTATTGTAGCTGCCTCTATCGGGACGACACTTACCATCGGGAAATCTTCTGATGCACCTCCCCCTGAATCCGGGGAGGCGCTTGCGGGTGAAGGGACTACCCTTAAAGGATCGAAACCCAATCGTGGAGGATGAATGATTTATCTGATCATGGGTGTATCTGGCAGTGGAAAAACCACTATAGGGGAACGCCTGGCCCAGCGTCTGGGCTGCCAGTTTTCCGATGCCGACGAGTTCCACAGCGACGCCAACCGGCAAAAAATGGCCAAGGGCATTCCTCTTGATGATGAGGACCGCTGGCCGTGGCTGGATGCCATTCGCACTGCGATGCAGGATGCCCATCGCCATCAGCGAACCCAGGTATTTGCCTGCTCAGCCCTGAAGAAGCAGTACCGGGAACGGCTGCAAACCGCCACCGACGGGATCGTTCTGGTCTTTTTGAATGGACCGGCCGAGGTACTCAGCGAGCGCATCCTCAATCGACGCGGGCACTTTTTCGATCCACGGCTACTACAAAGTCAGATCGACACACTTGAGCCGCCCGGTGAGCAAGAGGCGCTACTGGTTGATATTCGCCAGTCTCCGGATGAAATCATAGACAGCATTCTCCGGGCCACTCAGCACAAGAAATAAAAAAGGCCGCAGCATTACGCGGCGGCCTTTGGGTACAAAAGGGCTGATCAGCTCAGCTTTTTGTATTTCACTCGCTTGGGCTGCGTGGCAGCATCGCCAAGACGCTTCTTGCGATCCGCTTCGTACTCAGTGTAGTTCCCTTCGAAGAACACCACCTGAGAGTTGTCTTCATAGGAGAGGATATGAGTGGCGATACGGTCGAGGAACCAGCGATCGTGCGAGATCACGATGGCGGTGCCCGGGAAGTCCAGCAATGCTTCTTCCAGTGCGCGCAGGGTTTCGATGTCGAGGTCGTTGGACGGTTCGTCCAACAGCAGTACGTTACCGCCCTGCTTCAGCGTCAGCGCCATATGCAAGCGGCCACGCTCACCACCGGACAGGTCCTTGACGAACTTCTGCTGATCGGCACCCTTGAAGTTGAAGCGACCGACATAGCCGCGGGAAGGCACTTCATAGTTACCCACGCGAATCATGTCCAGACCATCGGAGACCTGCTCCCATACGGTCTTGTTGCCCTCCAGGCTATCGCGACTCTGATCGACACTGGCGATCTGTACGGTTTCACCGATCTCGATGGTGCCCGAATCTGGCTGCTCTTTGCCGGTGATCATGCGGAACAGTGTGGATTTACCGGCACCGTTACCCCCGATCACACCAACAATCGCGCCCTTGGGCACACTGAAGCTCAGATTATCGATCAGAACGCGATCACCGTAGCCCTTGGTGACGTTATGGAACTCGATAACCTTGTCACCCAGGCGCGGACCAGCCGGGATGTAGATTTCATTGGTCTCGCTGCGCTTCTGGAATTCCTGAGATTGCAATTCCTCGAAACGCTGCAGACGAGCCTTGGACTTGGACTGACGGGCCTTGGCACCGGAGCGCACCCACTCCAGTTCCGCTTTCATGGCCTTCTGGTGAGCCGCTTCCTGCTTGGCTTCCTGCGCCAGACGGTTGGCTTTGGATTCCAGCCAGCCGGAATAGTTACCTTCAAACGGGATACCGTGGCCACGGTCCAGTTCGAGAATCCAGCCAGCCACGTTGTCCAGGAAGTAGCGGTCATGCGTGATGGCTACGACAGTACCAGCGAAGTCGTGCAGGAAGTGCTCGAGCCAGGCAACGGAATCGGCGTCCAGGTGGTTGGTAGGCTCGTCGAGCAGCAGCATATCAGGTGCAGACAGCAGCAGACGGCACAGCGCCACGCGACGCTTTTCACCACCGGACAGGTGCTCGATCTTCGCATCCCATGGCGGCAGGCGCAGGGCATCGGCGGCCACTTCCAGCTGCCGCTCGAGATTGTGGCCGTCAGAGGCCTGAATGATGGCTTCCAGACGCGCCTGCTCAGCGGCCAGCGCATCAAAGTCGGCATCCGGTTCGGCATAGGCAGCGTATACTTCGTTCAGACGATCCTGAGCGTCCTTGATCGCACCAACGGCCTCTTCGACGATGTCCCGAACCGTCTTGCTCGGATCGAGCTGCGGCTCCTGCGGAAGATAACCTACGTTGATACCGGGCATCGGGCGAGCTTCGCCGTCGATCTCCGTATCGACCCCGGCCATGATGCGCAACAGGGTAGACTTACCCGCACCATTCAAGCCCAGCACGCCGATCTTGGCGCCAGGAAAGAAGGACAGGGAGATGTCTTTCAAAATCTCTCGCTTCGGGGGCACGATCTTGCTGACCCGATGCATGGAGTAAACGTATTGAGCCATGGATGAACCTTGGTACTGATGCAAAAGTAGGCGAATAGTATGGCGGGACTGAGCCAAGCTGTCGAAGTCCCTCACACACTATTTGATGGATTGCAGGTTATCGCTTCAGACGACAGCCAAACAATCATTCAAGAATCTGCACCCCGCGGGCGATAACGCAAAGGATATCCCAAATTCTCTTTTGTAATGGTGGACAGGATGATGACGATACCTTCCATGAGCGCCTCACCCAGTGACAGGACTGTCTATAGCGTGTGCGGTTACCGCTTGTAACTGCACTCTTTTGGAAAACCGATGTGAAAGCTTCTGCCGGCCTACCCTTACAAAACCTGCTGACGCGCTCTCCTGCACTCCGTATGTTGAAGTGGGTGCTGGCTGGGCTGATTCTGTTATTGCTGGGTGTATTGTCCTGGCAACTCCATAAGGAGCTGAATCAGCGAAGTGCCATGCTGGGCAGCTTCGCTCGGGAGCAGAGCCTGCAAAAGGCCGAATATATCGAGCAAGCCCTTGCGTTTCTTGCTCACCAAGCGGCGGCAGAGCTTGATGACGTAACGCCGGAGACAGGCATCGAGGCGCTACCGGCACAGTTGCAGGCTATCTATCCTAAGGCCAACCACCTCTATTGGGTTCCAGCCGGCGCGCTTGAAGACCCGTCCTTATTTCCGTCAGCAGTCGACCCAAACTACCTGAGCCCTGCCCTACGACGTTTGGAGGCGAGACCGTTTTATTACGGCTATACGCCTCACGACGGTAGCTATGTGCTCCTCAGGCAGAAAAGCCAGAGCGATCAGGGCTGGTGGCTGATCACGGGCGAAGCCGGGTTAGGGCTGGAAAGGCTGAAAAACCACACCCATGAACTGATCTGGACTATTACAGACAAGGCAAGCGGCGCCACGTTGGCCAGGGATATGCCTGAGGAGCCTGCCGTTTCGGACAGCCAGACCTTTGCCCTCACATTGGATGGCACCAACTGGCAGCTCCGTAGCCATTTGAGCCCTTCGGTCCTGACCTGGAAAACCCTGTTTTTGTGGCGAGTTGCCACGTTTGTGTTGCTGACCCTATGCGCGTCCCTTCTGGTGTACTGCCTGCAGCGGGAGCAATCCGGCTTTCATCTTTCCTCACGCTCGTCACGGCAGAGCCTGCGTCTGATGATGCAAGCCCTGAATGCGGTAGATGAGTGCGTACTGGTCACCTATGAAGAGGGCCGCCTGCTTTACCTCAACCGGAAAGCCTCCCTTCTTTTGGGCATCGAACAGACAGATGCGGAGCAGCACACCTTGAGGGGTCTGCTCCCTGCACTAGACCTATCGACTCCGCAAGAGGCCGACAAGGATTGGATCGTCGAGCTATCCCAACCTGACGGCCAGCGCAGACTGTTTGCCGTCAGCCGCTACGGCGTAGGCTCGAATCGTTCCCTGGAGGAACTGGAAGATCATACGTCGGCCTTTACCGGGTGCGCCTGGATACTGCGGGACGTCACCGAGCAGCAGCAGGCGCTCCGGACGATAGAAAGTACACGCCAGCGCTACCAGAGCATTTTCGAAGGCATCAACACCGGCATTTGTGTATTGGACTTCTCCCGCCTGCAGCAGGTCCTGCTAGCACATCACATCACAAGTGCCCGGACGTTCTATCAATGGCTTGAGATCAACCCTTCACGGGGCCATGAGCTGCTTGGCCTGATTCGCATCACTGAAATGAATCAAATGGCGCTGACCCTGCTAGGCATTAAGACCATTGATCAGGCACTGGCCAACCTGATCGGCGATAGCAAACCCAACGCCCATGGCAAGCGCATGAAGATGATTGCCGCGCTGGCTGAAGGACAGCAGACCCTGGATGTGGAAGGCCGCCTCATAACACCGCAAGGTGATCGCCATCTCTGGTTCTCTGTCCACCTTCCTCCGGCAGAAATGGGATACGAGGCCGTACCGCTGAGCATAACGGATGTATCACGGCGCAAACGCACCGAACTCTCGCTGATCGAGCGGGAGCGCTTCTGGTCCGACTTGGTCAAAGCGGCGCCGGACACGCTTTATACCTATGACCTCAAGACCCAGACCATTGATTATCAAAACCATCCGCTGGGACTCAAGCTTGGTTATAGCGAAGCCGAACTGGACGCGTTGGGCCCGGACTACCTGACCACGCTCCTGCATCCGGATGACCATGAGCTGTACGAGCGCCTGCGCACCATGCGGCAGATCATTCAGGAAGGCCAGGTGAACGACTGCCTAGTTCGCTGGCATCACAAGAATGGCCACTGGTGCTGGTTCGATCTGCGCGAGCAGGCGTTCCAACGTGACAGCCAGGGTCAGATGCGCCAGATCATCGGCCTTGCGCTGGATGTTACCGAGATGGTCAACGCCAATGATCTGCTGCGTGACCAGGAGCGGCGCTATCGCCTGCTGGCGGAAAGTATCAGCGACATCATTTTCAGCACGGACCAGCAGCTGGCTATCAACTACATAAGTCCTTCGGCTGAAAACCTTCTGGGCTACAAACTCGAAACGCTCTACCAGCTCAACCCCTATGATCTGGCGACGCACTCCCAGCAACTCAAGAAACTGCGGGATTGGATAAAAAAGCTGCGTCGATCGCTTAGGTCAGCTCAGCTGATGGCGGAAGTAGATCAGGAATCCAGTCAGGTCATTATCCTGGACTGCCTCCACGCCGACGGGCACAAGTTAAGCCTGGAAATGCGTCTGGAAACGCTATGGGACAAGCATGGTCGTTTCGAAGGGCTGCTGGGCATCTGCCGGGACATTACCGCCCAGCGACGCGCGGAAAAAGACATGCGGATGGCCGCTACCGTTTTCGATCACTCGGCAGCCGCCATTCTGGTCACCGATCCGGCCGGCTACATCGTACGCGTCAACCAGATGTTCACCCGTATGACCGGTTACGAGCCAGAGGAAGTCATCGACCAGCAACCGCGCATGCTATGTGCAGACCTTCAGGAAGCCAACCAGCTCTCTCATATCATGAACCATATGGCGGTACAGGGCAGCTGGGAAGGTGAACTGTGGCAAAAGCGCAAGGATGGTGAGCCTTACCCGTCCTGGATCGGCATTACCGGCGTACGCGACGATGAAGGTGATCTGGTCAGCTTCGTGTGTTTCTTCGTGGATATCAGTGAGCGCAAGGCCAGTGAGCGACATATTCACCGTCTGGCCTATTACGATGCCCTGACGCTCCTGCCAAACCGCACGCTGTTCCAGGATCGTCTCCACACTGCATTGGAGCAGGCGGTTCACCATGCCAACTGGGTTGTGCTAATGTTCCTAGATTTGGATCGTTTCAAGCCGATCAACGATTCGTTGGGGCATGCTGCTGGCGATCGAATGCTCAAGGAGGTAGCTGTACGCCTAACCGCCTGTGTAGGAACGGAGGATAGCGTGGCTCGCATGGGTGGCGATGAGTTCACCTTGCTGCTGGCCAACCTAGGTAGTCGGGAGGAGGCCATGGCCTGTGCTATCCGCGTGGCCGAAAATATCCTGGAAAGCCTGTCCGAAGCATTTATTCTGGAAAATCGTGAGTTTTTCGTCAGCGCCAGTATCGGGATCGCGCTATCGCCTCAGGATGGCAGTGAACTCAGTCAGCTAATGAAAAACGCGGACACGGCGATGTACCACGCCAAGGAGATGGGCAAGAACAACTTCCAGTTCTACCAGGCGGAAATGAACGCCCGTGCGCTGGAGCGCATCGAGCTTGAAGCCGATCTGCGACACGCCTTGCTGCAAAATGAATTTACCCTGCATTACCAGCCGCAGTACCGGTGCTCCAATGGTCAGCTGACCGGCCTTGAGGCCCTACTCCGCTGGAGCAATCCGCGCCGCGGCAACGTCTCGCCTGTCGATTTCATTCCAGTGCTCGAAGAAACCGGTTTGATAATTCAGGTTGGGGATTGGGTCATCAAGGAAGCCTGCCGCCAGCTGCGCGTCTGGCATGATGAAAAGGTTCGCATTCCAAAGGTGTCCGTCAACCTCTCGGCCCGACAGTTCGCCGACAATCGCTTGGGCGAACATATTGCCCAGATCCTGCAGGAAGTGGGCTTACCCCCCGCCTGCCTTGAGCTTGAACTCACGGAAAGCATCCTCATGCAGAACGTGGATGATGCGCTGATGACACTCAAAAGCCTGAAAGAACTGGGTGTATGCATTTCGGTAGATGACTTTGGAACCGGCTACTCCTCCCTCAACTACCTGAAGCAGCTTCCCATCGACATTCTCAAGATCGACCGCAGCTTTGTGGATGGCTTGCCCCATGGAGAGCAGGACGCCCAGATTGCGCGCGCCATTATTGCCATGGCCCACAGCCTCAACCTGTCGGTCATTGCCGAAGGGGTGGAAAATGAAGAGCAGCTCAAATTCCTGCGTGACCATGAATGCGACGAAGTTCAGGGGTATCTGTTCGACAAACCGCTGTCACCCGAGCTGATCGAGGCCCGATTGCGGCTAATGTAGCCGCCATGAATGCTGTTCGACTGCTGCATGACGGGTGCTCATACCCAGTCCACTGTGGATTGGGATAGAATGCGCCCTCTTTTAGCCCAGTCGCTTTTCAGGGGAACCCCATGTTCAGCCGTGACTTAACCCTCGCCCGCTTCGACGCCGATCTGTATGCCGCTATGGAGCAGGAAGCCCAGCGTCAGGAAGATCACATCGAACTGATCGCTTCGGAAAACTACACCAGCCCGGCTGTCATGGAAGCCCAGGGCTCTGTCCTGACCAACAAATACGCCGAAGGCTATCCACACAAGCGCTACTACGGTGGTTGCGAATTCGTCGACAAGGTCGAGCAACTGGCAATTGACCGTGCCAAGCAGCTGTTTGGTGCCGACTACGCCAACGTTCAGCCCCACGCAGGCTCGCAGGCCAACTCTGCTGTTTACCTGGCACTGCTGCAGCCTGGTGATACGATCCTCGGCATGAGCCTGGCCCATGGTGGTCACCTGACCCACGGCGCCAGCGTCAGCTCTTCCGGCAAGATTTATAACGCAGTTCAGTACGGTATCAATGAAAACGGCCTGATCGACTATGATGAAGTCGAGCGTCTGGCGGTTGAGCACAAGCCGAAGATGATCGTGGCCGGTTACTCGGCATACTCGCAGGTACTGGATTTCGCCCGCTTCCGTGAAATCGCGGATAAGGTGGGCGCTTACCTGTTCGTCGACATGGCTCACTTTGCCGGTCTGGTTGCCGCAGGTATCTACCCGAATCCGGTTCCGTTCGCCGATGTCGTGACCACGACGACCCACAAGACCCTGCGTGGTCCTCGTGGCGGCCTGATCCTGGCCAAAGCCAATGAAGAAATCGAGAAGAAGCTGAACTCGGCTGTCTTCCCAGGCGCCCAGGGTGGTCCGCTAATGCATGTGATTGCCGCCAAGGCCGTATGCTTTAAGGAAGCGCTGGCGCCTGAGTTCAAGCAGTACCAGCAGCAGGTCATCAAGAATGCCCAGGCCATGGCCGAGGTGTTTATCCAGCGTGGCTTCGATGTGGTTTCCGGCGGTACTCAGAACCACCTTTTCCTGCTGTCCCTGATCAAGCAGGACATCACCGGTAAGGATGCCGATGCGGCTCTGGGCCGTGCATTCATCACGGTAAACAAGAACTCCGTTCCGAACGATCCCCGCTCCCCCTTCGTGACCTCGGGCCTGCGTATCGGTACTCCGGCCGTTACCACCCGCGGCTTCAAGGAAGCTGAATGCCGTGAGCTGGCCGGCTGGATCTGCGACATCCTCGATAACATGGGCGATGAGTCCGTGATCGATGGCGTACGCGAAAAAGTCCAGGCTATCTGCGCCAAGATGCCGGTTTACGGTCAGTAAGCTCAAGCCTTACGAAAAGCCCGGCTTATGCTGGGCTTTTTCATATGCCTTAGACTTGTGCCGCCTCGAGACCTTCGCGCAGCTCGGTCTCCGGCAATTCCATGCCAATAAAGACGATTACGCTTTCCCGCACTTCGCCCTCCTCCCACTCCCGGTCCCAGTCAGCGCCGTACAGCCGCTGAACCCCCTGAAACAAGAGCTTTCGAGGCTCTCCGGCAATGTCCAGAATACCCTTGTAACGCAGCAGATTACTGCCGTGCCGCTCAAGCACCCCTTCCATGAAGCCACTGACGCGGTCGATATCGAGCGGACGTTCGGCCTTGAGCGCCAGCGAAGTGATGTTGTCCGGCTTCTGGGTACGCACCGGCGTTAGCGGGCGGAAAAGCATCTGACGATCCAACTGATCGTTCAGATTGAACCCCCTGATATCCAACAGGACGCTCAGGTCAACCTGACCATGATCCACCACATGAATCGGCGCCCTTCGATTGATGCGCTGCAAACGTTCGCTCAAAGCTGTGAAGGCAGTCTCATCAACTAGATCGCGCTTGCTAACCAACAGGCGATCCGCAAAGCCCACCTGGGCCTGGGCAATGGGTCTGGATAGCTGCTCCTGGGCATGAACAGCATCCACCAACGTAATGATGCCATCCAGTAGATAGCGTTCGCGCAGATCCTCATCCATGAAGAAGGTCTGAGCAACTGGGCCTGGATCGGCCAGGCCGGTACACTCGATCACCAGTCGGTCGAATTCGATCTCGCCTTGGTCGAGCTGCTCCAGCAATACCGTCAGCGCGTAGGACAGGTCTTTACTGCCGGTACAGCAGACGCAACCATTGGCTACCTTTACGATGCGTGCAGCCTTATCGCCCAGCAAGGCGCCGTCAATGTCGGCCTCACTGAACTCATTTTCGATGACAGCGATCTTGAGGCCATGATCACCTTCAAGCAGGTAACGCAGCAGGGTTGTCTTGCCAGCACCGAGAAAGCCGGTCAAAACCGTTACAGGGATGGGGGTTGTAGACATATAAGCGGCCTTAAATGAAACGGGCCAGGCTAAAAGGCCTGGCCCGGTTGAATCACACCTTGACGTGCTTAGCAGCAGCGGAAGGTCTTGCCTTTGCCGCCACCATAACGCGCTTCCTGCCGCTCACGAAAGAACTCTTCGTAGGTCATGACAGGCAGGTCCGGATGTTTGCCGCGCATGTGCTCGACGTAGGTGTCGTAATCCGGCATTCCGACCATGAGGCGAGCCGCCTGCCCCAGGTACTTTCCAAGATTGGCGAGGTCATTGAACATGCGCAGCTCCCATCAGACATTTGTCAGCGGTTGGAAAGGCGTTTCCTTGTCCGTACGCTGAGGCTTGGACAAGGCGGCATAACCCACCTTCACGGTATAGAACAGCACGCTGGCGACTACGATCAGGAACAGTACGGTCAGAGTCGCATTGGTATAACTGTTGATCATGATCTGCTGCATCTGCTCAACCGACTTGGCTGGCGCCAGAATCTGATCAGCCGCCAGCGCATCGCGGTATTTGTGCGCCTGAGCCAGGAAGCCAACCGCCGGGTTGCTGTCAAACAGCTTGATCAGACTGGCCGTGGTTGTGCAGATCAGCAGCCACACGGCCGGCAATGCAGTTACCCAGGCGTAACGCTGACGCTTCATCTTGATCAGCACGACCGTACCCAACATCAAGGCAACACCGGCCAGCATCTGGTTGGAGATACCGAACAGCGGCCAAAGCGTATTGATGCCGCCCAGCGGATCGACAACGCCCTGGTACAACAGATACCCCCAGAGCGCAACGCAGCCACCTGTGCCAATCATGTTGGCGATCCAGGAGTCGGTACGCTTGAGTGCCGGTACGAAATTGCCCAGCAAATCCTGCAGCATGAAGCGACCCGCACGGGTTCCGGCATCAACAGCCGTCAGGATAAAAAGCGCCTCGAACAGGATCGCGAAGTGGTACCAGAAGGCCATGGTGTTTTCACCCGGCAGCACCTGATGCAGGATCTGCGCGATACCGACCGCAAGTGTTGGAGCACCGCCGGCCCGCGCCAGGATGGTGGTTTCGCCAATGTCCTGTGCGGTCTGGGTCAGGATCTCGGGTGTTACCGCAAAGCCCCAGGAGCTGATCGTGGCAGCAACGCTTGCGGCATCGGCGCCTACAATGGCCGCCGGACTGTTCATGGCAAAGTAGACGCCCGGCTCGATGACCGATGCTGCCACCATGGCCATGATCGCCACAAAGGATTCCATCAACATGGCACCATACCCAATATAACGGGCATCCGTCTCACGGCTGAGCAGCTTGGGCGTGGTGCCTGACGAGATCAGCGCGTGGAAACCGGAAACAGCGCCACAGGCGATGGTGATAAAGAGGAACGGGAACAAGCTACCCTTCCAGACCGGGCCGGTACCATCCACAAACTGGGTAACAGCCGGCATCTTCAGCTCAGGTGCAATGAAGAGAATACCGATAGCCAGCGCGATGATGGTGCCGATTTTAAGGAAGGTCGACAGGTAGTCACGGGGCGCCAACAGCAGCCAGACGGGCAGCACCGAGGCCACGAAGCCATAGCCGATCAGCATCCAGGTAATCTGTTCACCCGTAAAGGTGAGCCGCGGTCCCCATATTGGATCAGCCGCAATCACGCCACCAAACCAGATCGCGGCTAAAAGCAACACCAGGCCGACCACAGAAATCTCACCGATATGGCCCGGACGGATATAACGCATATAAACGCCCATGAATACCGCGATGGGCAGCGTTGCCAGAACGGTAAACATCCCCCATGGGCTGTGGGCCAGAGCTTTCACCACAATCAGGGCCAACACCGCCAGGATAATGATCATGATCAGGAAGCAGCCAAACAAGGCAATGGTTCCCGGTATCTGCCCCATCTCCTCGCGGACCATCTCGCCCAGCGAGCGGCCGTTACGGCGGGTGGAGATGAACAACACCATGAAGTCCTGGACCGCACCGGCAAAGACCACGCCGGCAATCAGCCAGAGTGTGCCGGGTAGGTAGCCCATTTGCGCGGCAAGTACCGGGCCGACCAGCGGGCCTGCGCCTGCAATGGCAGCGAAATGGTGACCGAACAGGATGTGCTTGTTGGTCGGTACGTAGTCCAGACCATCGTTATTGAGAACAGCCGGTGTTGCCCGGTTCGGGTCCAGCTGCATGACTTTGGTAGCGATGAACAGGCTGTAATAGCGATAGGCAACGAGATAGAGCGCGACGGCTGCAACGACGATCCATAACGCATTGATCGTCTCTCCACGGCGCAAGGCCACCACTCCCAAGGCGCAAGCCCCTACAGCCGCGACCACGGCCCAGGGCACGTGGCGGAATACACTCTTGTTATTATTCATAAAGGCCCCATGACAAACGGACAAAGAAGCTGCCGCTCAAGCTTAGTTCAAGCTGGCAATTCCGCCATCAGACCTTGGTCTAGAGCGTTTGGTTTGTAGTGGCCATTTGAATATTCATACCGCAGAAGGCAGATGCCGGATAGTCATGCCGACACCCGGTTGCATCAGCAGACCAAGCCCGGACCTTTTGTCGAACAACCTGCCGTTCGTTGACTAAGCTGTAACGCTAAGCGGCAATACTTTAGACGCCGCGCCTTGGGCCGATAGAATGAGGTGAAGTCACCTCTATCGCATTCAGGAGTAGCGACATGACTGATTCAACCGAACGTCGGCGTTTCAAGCGCTTCGCGTTTGACGCCACGGCGCGGATTCAACAGGGCGAACAGCACTGGACAGCGCTGGTCAACGACATTTCCCTGAAGGGATTACTGACACAAAAGCCTGACGACTGGAGCGGCCGTCAGGAGGTGCCCTTCCAGATCGTCATTACACTGGACGCGGAAACACAGGTCGAGATGAGCGCCGAACTGGTACGGCTAGAAGCCGAACAGCTGGGCTTTGCCTGCCAGCAGATCGATCTCGACTCCATCAGCCACCTGCGCCGTCTGGTCGAACTCAACCTGGGCGACCAGTCCCTGCTTGAGCGCGAACTGGCGGCCCTTGGCAAGGACTGACCCAGGCGGCTTACTCGAATAAGGCATCCAGCGCCTGGTCAAAACGGGTCACTGCGACCACTTCAAGACCAGCGGGTGCCTCCTTGGGCGCATTGCCTTTAGGTACGATGGCGCGCTTGAAGCCATGCTTGGCGGCTTCCTTCAAGCGCTCCTGTCCACTGGGCACTGGACGAATCTCACCCGAAAGACCGATCTCGCCAAAGACCAGCAGGTCGTGCGGCAAGGGGCGGTCACGTAGGCTGGAGATAACCGCTGCCATCAAGGCCAGGTCCACAGCTGTTTCCAACACCTTCACACCGCCAACGACGTTTATAAACACGTCCTGGTCATAGGTGGGAATGCCGCCATGGCGGTGCAGTACGGCCAATAGCATGGCCAGACGGTTCTGATCGAGACCGACCGTCACCCGACGCGGGTTGGCCAAGTGACTGGTATCGACCAGGGCCTGCACCTCAACCAGCATCGGTCGGGAGCCTTCCCAGGTAGCCATGACCACACTGCCTGGCACGGCCTCTTGTGCACGGGTCAGAAAAATGGCCGACGGGTTGGATACTTCCTTCAGGCCTTTATCGGTCATTCCGAAAACACCCAGCTCATTTACAGCACCGAAGCGGTTTTTCACTGCCCGAAGCAAACGCAGACGGCCATCCGATTCGCCCTCGAAATACAGAACAGTGTCCACCATGTGCTCAAGCACGCGCGGACCCGCCAGGGCACCCTCCTTCGTCACATGTCCGACCAAAAACACAGCCGTTCCGGTCTGTTTGGCAAAACGCACCAGAAGTGCCGCGCTTTCACGCACCTGGGCAACGCCACCCGGTGCGGATTGAAGATGCTCAGTAAAAATGGTCTGGATGGAGTCCACTACCATGACCCGCGGCTTTTCCTGACGTGCCGTGGCAATAATGCTCTCGATGCTCGTCTCGGTCATGACCTTGAGTTTGTCTTCCGGCAGCCCAAGGCGCCGGGCCCGCATGGCCACCTGTTGCTGGGACTCTTCGCCTGTCACATAAAGTGCTGGCATACGCTCGGCAATGCGGCAAAGCGTCTGTAGCAAAATGGTGGATTTACCAATGCCTGGATCACCGCCGATCAGCACAACCGACCCATCGACCAAGCCACCACCCAATACGCGGTCCAGCTCTGTGGAGTCTGTAGTGAAGCGTGGAGTTTCCTCAACGCTGACCTCGGCCAATGTCTTGAGCACGGCCTGCTGCTGGCCCGCCCAGCCGCCACGGCCGGAGGCACCGGGCGCTGACTCAACAACCGTTTCGACAAGCGTGTTCCAGGCGCCGCACTCGCCACACTGCCCTGCCCATTTGGGAAACGTTGCGCCGCACTCTGTGCAGCCGTACATGCGCTTGGCTTTGGCCATTCCAGGCTCCTGAAAGCAAAGCCTGATTATACACCACTGTATGAATTTACAGTTAACTCGATTCGCATTCTCAGCCCAAGGTCTGCTGCAGCACTAGGGTCAACGGGTCGGGAGCTGGCTGAATTCACCGCGCTTGAGCTTTTCGACATCGTTGCCCATCGCATCCCTGGCATTAAGGTCTGCGCCCTTGGCCGCCAGATCGTCCAGCACACTCTTGCGTTGAAAAAGCGCAGCGTACATGGCGGCCGTCTGGCCGGCATTGTTACGCTGGTCGGGGTTGCACTTGGCCTGAACCAGGCGGTGGGCAATAGTAATCTCCCCTTTGAAGATGGCGCCCATCAATGCAGTATTGCCTCGGTTGTCCTGTATGCAAGGGTCTGCGCCTGCAGCCAGCAGCTGCTCGACGGCTTCCTTGTGGCCATGGTAGGCCGCCAGGATCAAGGCGGTGTAGCCTTTTTTATCCTGGGTATTGAGGTCATAATGAGCCTTGATGAACTCTTCCAGCATCTCCTGACGGCCATCACGGGCCGCATCGAAGAAATAGCTTTTGAGCTGTGCCTTTACCGCATCGGGTGAGGGCTGACCAGGTGTTTTCGCCTCGACTGCAGCCGGCTCGGCTACTGATGCCTCAGGTGGCGGATCAGCCAATACCAATGTGCTGGTGAGGGAAAGCATCGTAATGCCAAGAAAAAATAAGCGCATAGCGTGTTCTCTCGCGGTCAGGGCTGCCCGTGCGCGAGCGGCATTGGGCATGATCTGGCTTGTGCACTGTCTATGGTTACCCGGCTGGCATGAACACTCGCCAGGCAATTTGTCAGGCTTGCCTATCCAGGCAGGCAAGCCGACAAGGGAGCACGGGCAGGATTAGCCTGCCCGGAGGACATCAGTCCTTGAGGGTCGCGGCCACTTCCTTGACGCGCTTGAGGTCGCCTTTGGCCACCTTGGTCAAGCCTTCGCCATATTCCGCGTCAGCCTTGTAGAAGTACGCCAGCATCATGTTTTTGCTTTCGTCATCCACAACACGCAGATCACCGCCCAGGCTTTCGATCAGGTCCTGACGCTCCTTCTTGCTGTAGGAGCGATACAGATCGCCCGCCTGCTTGAAATTCTGCTCGCGCTGGATCTTGGCCTGCTGGGTCGTACCAGACAGCGGCAGCTGGCTGTAACGTGCGGAAGTGTCTTCCTCATGCGGCTGCAGGCGGCTCGGCTGGTAGTTCACGGAGGTCGCCGTGTGGCCGATGTTCATCGCCCCGTCCTGGTTGCCGTTGTTCACCTCTACGTGAGGCTTGTTGATCGGTAGCTGCAGACCATTGGTGCCAACGCGATAGAGCTGCGTATCGGCGTAGGAGAACACACGCCCCTGAAGCAGACGATCCTCGGAGGGCTCGATGCCAGGCACAACGTTGGCAGGCGCCATGGCAACCTGCTCGGTTTCCTGGAAGAAGTTGTCCGGGTTCTTGTTCAGGACCATCTGACCAATCTTGCGCTCGGGCACGCCCGGCCAGATCTTGGTGGCATCCAGCGGGTCAAAGTCGAACTTGGGCAGATCTTCCGGGTTGAGCACCTGAACGTACAGGTCCCACTTCGGGTAGTCGCCCTTGTCGATGGCGTTGGCCAGATCACGGGTCAGATGGCTGTAGTCCTTGCTCTGAACTTCGGCCACTTCCTTCGGATCCAGGTTCTTCTTGCCGGACTGCAAGCTCTTCCAATGGAACTTCACATAGTGAACTTCACCCTTGGCATTGACGAACTTGTAGGCATGTACGCCATTGCCATCCATGGTGCGGTAGCTGGCCGGTGTACCTTCATTGGAGTACAGCTCGGTCAGGGTACGGGTCGCTTCCGGAATGTGAGAGAAGAAGTCGAACGTACGACGCGGGTCATCCAGGTTGGTACGTGGGTCAGGCTTGAACGCATGAACCATGTCCGGGAACTTGATGGCGTCACGGATGAAGAACGTTGGGAAGTTGTTGCCTACCAGATCCCAGTTGCCGTCAGCAGTGTAGAACTTGGTGGCAAAGCCGCGCGGGTCGCGCAGGGTTTCCGGTGAGTGATTACCATGGATCACCGCAGAGAAACGTACGAAGACCGGCGTTTTCTCGCCTGGGCGGAAAACCTTGGCCTTGGTCAGGTCAGAAACGTCGGCCGAGGCGACGAACTCTCCGTGGGCACCCGCGCCACGTGCGTGAACGACACGCTCTGGAATACGCTCACGGTCAAAGCGCTGAAGCTTTTGTACCAGTTGCACGTCCTGCAGGAGCGTCGGGCCTGTGGCTCCGGCGGTCTGGGAGTTCTGGTTGTCTCCGACTGGCGCACCGTTGTCACGCGTCAGGGTACCTGCATAGGCCGCCGAAGCGACTGTGGCAGACAGGATGCCCGCTGCAAGCAGATTCAGGGCATATCCGGAAAAGGTCCGAATGGACATTGTTGGGTTCCTCTCTTTTTTAAGTGCTCTGTTCCAAGCACGTAAAGAGTAAGGAACCCGAACCGCTTCGCTAAATTGAATACCTTTTGTTCCGCTATTAGCAGAATCAATACCCAAGCCAAGCGTTTTAAGCTATGGCCGCTACGCAGGGGCAGCGGCCTAGAGCTGATCAGCTACCTTGCAGCTCGCGTGCGATCTTGTCCTTGATCACGACGCGTTCTCGTCGGCATCGATTCAACTCCTCATCGCCACTGTTCTCGACCATCCCTTCGATTTCCAGGATCTCCTGATCCAGCGCATCGTATTGCTCGATCAGCTTGGCAAATTCTGGATTGTTCTGGCGCAGCTCTTCAAACTTCTGAACCTTGTCTGGAAAATCCTTGTGCAAGTTGTGCTCGGCAACCATGTGTGACCTCCTGAGGCAGGTTGAATATCTTGAGCCTTTCAGCCCATCCATATGGTGGACCGCAGCCGTTCGGCAAAGTGCAGCAACGAGAGGCAGCACACTTTTTCAGGAAGCATTTCGAAACAACCAGACGCTTTTGCGGTTCAAAGTGCCCGAGACGTTAGCGATGGCGTCACTACCATTCCACCGCAAAAGGAGTGCTTATGAGCTTTTTCAGCGAATTCAAATCGTTCGCCATGAGGGGCAACGTCGTCGATCTGGCTGTTGGTATCATCATTGGCGGCGCTTTCGGCAAGATCGTGTCGTCATTCGTTGCCGATGTGATCACCCCGCCTCTCGGGATTCTTTTGGGTGGCGTGGACTTTTCGCACCTCGCCATTACGCTGCAGGCTGCCCAAGGCGATAAACCGGCAGTGCTGCTATCTTACGGCAAGTTCCTGCAATCGATCTTCGACTTCATCATCATTGCATTCGCCATTTTCAGCGCCATCAAGGTTCTGAATCGACTGCGCCTGCATGAGGAAAAGAAGGCAGCGGCCGGCCCTACCAAGGATCAAGTACTGCTGACTGAAATTCGCGACCTGCTCAAGGAACAAAGCCAGAAGCCTGAGGCCACCGTCACACGTAATGACCCTCCGACCTCTTCGTGACTGTTCGCTACAAATAGGGCCCTTGCGGGCCCCATCCGCATCTTTTACCAGTAATTTTCTACCGCGATCTGTCCAGGCCGGCGCGTCAGGGCCAGCTGGAAATCACGTGCCTTGAGCACGGCTCGCGTGTCATCCACCATTTCAGGATTACCACAGATCAGGATGCGGGAGTGCTCTGTTGAAAGCTCAAGCCCTGCGGCCTTCTCCAGCTCACCGTTTTCGATCAGGGTCGTGATTCGCCCCCTCAGCGCGCCGGGATGATCCTCACGGGTTACAACAGGAATATAGATCAGCTTCTGTGCAACCCCTTCCAGGTACTCCAGCTCCGCCAGCCCCTTAATCATTTCCTGATAGGCCAGGTCCTTTGCTTCCCGGACGCTATACACCAGCACGATACGCTCATACCGCTGCCAGATATCCGGCTCCTGAAGCATGGACAGAAACGGTGCCAATCCCGTACCGGTGGATAACAGCCATAAATCGCGTCCGCCGGTAAAGCGCTCCAGGGTGAGATACCCATAGGGCTGCTTTTCCACCAGCAACGTATCACCCGGCTTAAGGCGACTCAGCTCGCTGGTAAAGGCTCCGCCAGGCACGACGATGGAAAAGAACTCCAGAAATTCGTCATGAGGCGCGGAGACCATTGAATAGGCACGCCAGACGATTTCGCCGTCTGCCTTTTCGACACCCAGGCGGGCAAACTGGCCGGCACTGAAGCGAAAGCGCGGATCACGCGTCGTACGCAGGCTGAACAGGTTATCGGCCCAGGGCCACACCTCCGTGATGGTCTGGCGGGTGTATTTCTCGTCACTGGCGGTCATGCTGGGCTACCTCGTTTTCCGGGCCGATATCAGGCCGTCATGAAAACAAGCCCGGCACTGGTTTTCAACGGACAAACTGTAGGTATAACCGGCCGGACTAACGCGCCAGCCAACCACCGTCCACGGCCAGAGTATGACCGTGGACATAATCCGAGGCAGACGACGCCAGAAACACCACAGGCCCTGCCAGGTCGATTGGCTCGCCCCAGCGACCTGCCGGAATGCGCCCCAGGATTTCTGCGTTGCGCTGCTCATCGGCACGCAAGGCTGCCGTGTTGTTCGTTACCATATAGCCGGGCGCAATGCCATTGACGTTGATACCGTGCTTGGCCCACTCGTTGGCCAGCGCCTTGGTCAGCCCCATCAAGCCACTCTTGGAGGCTGTGTAGGATGGGACACGGATGCCGCCCTGGAAAGACAGCATCGAAGCGATATTGATGATTTTGCCGCCGTCCTGCTGCGCTATGAATTGACGCGCCACGGCTTGAGAAAGAAAGAACACCGTCTTGAGGTTGACGCCCATGACATCATCCCAATCTTTTTCGGTGAAATTCAGTGCATCCTCACGCCGGATCGTTCCGGCATTGTTGACCAGGATATCGATACGACCAAAAGCCTGTAGCGCCTCATCCACAATAAAGGGCACCGCATCCGTGGCGCTGAGATCTGCCCGGATGCTCACGAATCGTCGGCCCTTGGCCTCTACCTCACCCTGGGTGTCATGGGGTTCGCGCCGGCTGATCCCAACAATATCGCAACCGGCACTGGCCAGAGCTACACACATGCTCCTTCCCAATCCGGCATCACACCCGGTGATGATCGCGACCTTGCCTGACAAATCGAATGGGTTAGCCACCATGATGCCTCCTGAGGGGTGGTAAACGCGGGCTGACCTGTCATCCTGAGCCCACAAAACGTCTGTTCGACCCGCCAGACGCCCGGCGCGTTCAGCCGGCATCCAGAGAAAAGAGCAGCATAAGCAATGCCGCTCCCCTACACTGACGCCTTTGTCGTCAGCTCCGATCTTCTGCCATGGTTCTACTGTCCACACCCTTTGCCCAGCTTGACCTGCACCGCCAGCCACCCCGTCGGGACGATCCGTTACAGGCTTTCGATGCGGCGGATGAATACCTGCTTAATCATCTGGCCGAACAGGGCCTGCCAGACAACGCCCGAATTCTGGTGTTAAACGATAGCTTCGGCGCCCTGGCGGCAAGCCTGGCTGATCAGGGTCACGTTGTTTCCAGTGGAGATTCCCACCTTGCAGCCCTTGCTCTTAACGATAACCTGCAGCGCAACGGGCGTGATGGTCGGGTGCTATTCGTGCCATCCAGCGAGCCGGTTAAAGGCCCCTTTGACCTGGTGCTGATCCGTATTCCAAAAACCCTGGCCTTGCTGGAGGAGCAGCTGATTCGCCTGCATGATCAGCTGGCACCGGGTGCGCGAGTCATCGCAGCAGCCATGATCAAGCATCTGCCGCGCGCGGCAGGAGATCTGCTTGAGCGTCATATCGGCAGTGTCCAGGCGTCGCTGGCGGTCAAGAAGGCGCGCCTGCTGTTTGCCACCCCCGAACCCAGGGAGCGGATAGCCTCACCCTACCCGACCCGCTACCGACTGGACGACCCAGCGCTGACACTGATCAATCACGCCAACGTGTTCTGCCGAGAAGGGCTCGATATCGGGACACGCGCCTTTCTTCCACATCTGCCTACTGACTTGGGCAATGCACGCGTGGCCGACCTGGGCTGCGGCAATGGCGTATTGGCCATCACCAGTGCACTGACCAATCCCCAAGCACAGTACACGCTGGTAGATGAGTCCTATATGGCTATCCAGTCGGCACATGAAAACTGGCGTGCCGCCCTGGGTGATCGTCCCGTCACGTTGCGCGCCGATGATGGGCTGGCCAGCCAACCGGCTCGCTCGTTGGATGTAGTCCTGTGTAACCCACCGTTTCACCAGCAACAGGTGGTGGGGGACTTTCTGGCCTGGCGGATGTTTCAACAGGCGCGTGCTGCTCTCGACCGCCAGGGTGAACTCTGGATCGTCGGTAATCGCCACCTCGGTTATCACCTCAAGCTCAAGCGGCTGTTCAAGCGCGTCGAACAGGTTGCTGCCACCCCGAAATTCGTGGTGCTGCGTGCGGTCGAAGCTAACTGAGCATGATGCTATGCCCTATGCCAGACCTTATTCAAGCGGGCTGGCATAGCGGGTAACGTGCCTCAGAGCAGTATCCAGACTGGATGATTCCGCCTAGGCTGGGTCGCCACCGTTTTAAGATAGGCGCCAGGTGATGCCTTTTGCCTACTGACAGGACGAACATACGCACCGGATGGGATCTTACGTGCCAGGGTTACCTTTCGATCTTCACATCTTTGCCATTTTGATAGAGATCTGCGGCGTTCTGGCGGCTATCCATGCCGTCATCACCGTTCGTACGGCTCAGGGCGCCATGGCTTGGGCCATTGCATTGGTCTTCATGCCGTTTCTGAGCCTGTTGCCTTATCTGGTTTTTGGTCGGCGTCGTTTCGATGGTTATGTAAAGGCGCGCCGACAGGCCGATGAAGAGATGGCCCGCGTTGCTGCCGAGCTGAACTGGCGCCCGTGGATCGCTGAGGCCCTGGCTGCCCAGCAATGCAGCGCGGCAAACCGCAAGCTCAAAGCCATGACGGCGCTGACCCGCACCCCCTGTGTAGCCAGCAACAAGGTGCGTCTTCTGGTCAACGGATCGGAAACCTTCAGCGCCATTCTGGGCGCTATTCGGGAAGCCCGGCAGGTCGTGCTGGTGCAGTTCTTCATCATTCATGACGACGCTCTTGGCCGGGCACTGCAAAACACGCTGATCGAGCGGGCCAGGGAAGGTGTTGAGGTGTTTCTCCTTTACGATGCCATTGGCAGCCATGCCCTGCCGCGGAGCTACGTGTCAAAGCTTCGTGAGGCAGGCGTGCAGGTCAAGGCATTCAGCAACCGCCGAGGACTGATCAACCGCTTTCAGGTCAACTTCCGCAATCACCGCAAGATCGTTGTGGTGGATGGTGAAGTAGGATTTGTCGGCGGACACAACGTGGGTGAAGAATACCTGGGGCACAAGCCACCGTTGGCTCCGTGGCGCGACACCCATATCGAAATTCGTGGGCCCGCTCTGGCGACTCTGCAGGAAACCTTTGCCCAGGACTGGTTCTGGGTGACCAAAAAGCTTCCAACCCTGGTGCTGCCTGAACGTTATGAGGATGGCGGCATGCTGTGCCAGGTGGTTGCCAGCGGTCCGGCGGACGATCAGGAGACCTGCTCGCTGTTTTTTGTCGAGGCGATTCACTCGGCGCAGCGGCGAATCTGGATCACAACGCCCTACTTCATCCCTGATGAGGCCGTCTCAGCCGCACTGCATCTGGCCGCTCTACGCGGCGTCGATGTGCGCATCCTTCTGCCGTCACGCCCGGATCATAAGGTCGTGTACGCCGCATCCTACCTGTATGCCTTCAAGGCGGTGGATGCGGGCATTCGAGTCTTCAGTTATCAACCAGGCTTTCTGCATCAGAAGGTGGTGCTGATCGATGAGGAGGTTTCCGCCATCGGTAGCGCCAATCTGGATAATCGCTCGTTCCGGCTGAATTTCGAGATCATGGTCATGACCGTGGATACTGACTTCGCCTGGGAAGTCCGCTCGATGTTGGAAGTCGACTTTTCCAAGTCGGTCGAGCTAACGCCCAAGGACAATGCCAATGTTCGGCGTCTGCACAAGGCAGCCATGCGGGTAGCCCGACTGTTCTCGCCGGTCCTTTAGCCCAGTGGAGCGACACCCAGGCCATCCACGAGTCGCTCCAGGGCACGCAGACCGGCAACGGAATTGCCGTAGCTGTCCAGGCGGGGCGACCAGACGCAAATGCTCATGCGGCCGGGAACGATGGCCACAATACCGCCACCCACGCCGCTCTTGCCGGGCAGCCCGACGCGCCAGGCAAAATCCCCCGCGGCGTCATACAGGCCGCACGTCAACAGTAATGCGTTGAGCTGCCGCGTCTGCTGAGGCGACAATACCTCGCTCCCATCGTGGGGATTGATGCCCCGGTGAGCCAGAAAGGCGAACGCGCGGGCTACATCCACACAGCTCATGGACAGCGCACAGCCATGGAAATAGGTTTCCAGCACCTCATCTACTTCGCCATGCAGGTTTCCATAAGCCTTCATGAGGTAGGCCAGTGCAGCGTTACGCGCCTTGTGATCCATCTCTGAACGCGCCACCCGCGTATCGAAGTTGATGGTCGGATTGGCACTTAACCGCCGCGCCTGTTCGCGCATCAGGTATTGGATGGACATGATGCGCGACACCAGGATATCGGTTACCAGCAACGCACCGGCATTGATGAAGGGATTGCGCGGGACGCCCCGCTCCACTTCCAGCTGTACGATGGAGTTGAACGCCTGACCGGAGGGCTCCCGGCCTACACGCGTCCAGATGTCCGCTTCCGGCAGCCGCTGCATGGCAATGACCAGGTTGAGCACCTTGGAAATGGACTGGATGGAAAACGGTGTATCCCCTGCCCCCGCCTGGAAGACTCGACCCTCTACATCGCATAGGGCAATCCCGAATTGATCGGGTTCTACCTGGGCCAGTGCCGGGATATAGTCAGCAACCTTGCCTTCTCCCATGTCTTGCCGTGCCTCCTGGGCAACACGATCAAGCAGGGTTTGCAGGACTTCAGGGGAGCATGTCTCGGGCATGGGCGGCTTCGCTGCTTACAAAGGAGTGCCAGTGTAAGAAAGCGCAGCCGCAACGCCTAGTGATCTGTCGTTAAAGTCCCAAATCACTCAGTCCTGGATGATCATCCGGTCGACGTCCCTGCGGCCAGCGGAACAGGCGCTCGGCCTCGGTGATCGGCAGATCGTTGATGCTGGCATGCCGCTCCACCATGAGCCCTTGCTCATTGAACGCCCAGTTCTCATTGCCATAGGCGCGAAACCAGTTGCCGGAATCGTCATGCCATTCATAGGCGAAGCGTACGGCGATCCGGTTGCCCTCATGGGCCCATAGCTCCTTGATCAGCCGGTAATCAAGCTCGCGCTGCCACTTGCGCGTGAGAAAATCCACGATGGCTTCGCGTCCCTTGATGAACTCGGCCCGGTTACGCCAGACACTGTCGTTGCTATAGGCCTGTGCAACCTTGTGGGGATCGCGGCCATTCCAGCCATCTTCCGCTGCGCGGACCTTTTGGCGTGCAGTTTCCTGCGTAAAGGGTGGCAATGGGGGTCTGCTTTCCATGGACGTGTCTCCAAAACGGTAAGACAGATAGCGTAGATGAAAGCCTACCGTGCAAGCGGACAATCTGCCTGGAGAAACGGACAAAATAAGACCCCGGCGAGTGCCGGGGTCTGGTGTATCAGGATTTAAGGCCGGCGGCAGTCATGACCAGCCGCAGCCCGTAGGACACAATGCCCAGGGCCACGATACTGCAGGCCCAGATCAGGACCATCCAGCCGAGACGCTTGATCAGCGGTTGGTTGTCAGCTGGATTGGGTTCACGCTCTTTGCCGGCCATGATCAATGATACCCCTCGCCTGTACGAACCTTACCGCGGAACACGTAGTAGCCCCACGCCGTGTACATCAATGTGATCGGGATGATGAACAGCGTACCGATGAGCAGGAACAGCTGGCTCTGCGGTGGCGACGAGGCTTCCCAGATCGAAATCGCCGGCGGGATGATGTTCGGCCACAGGCTGATGCCCAGGCCGCTATAGCCCAGGAAGATTAGGATCAGCGTTAGTACGAAGGGAGATACATGAGCCTCTTCCTTCAGGATCGCGCGCAGCAGGAACACGACTGTTACCAGCACGAGAATTGGCACAGGCAGGAACCAGAACAGGTTCGGCATGGTGAACCAGCGCTGGGAGATGGCGTCATGGGACAGCGGCGTCCACAGGCTGACGGCTACTATGAACAGCAGCAGCAACAGCACCAGCGGCTTGGTCATGCGACGCATGGAAGCCTGTAGCGGGCCTTCGGTTTTCATGATCAGCCAAGTACTGCCCAGCAGTGCGTAGGCAGCGATCAGGCCAAAACCACAGAACACCGAAAAAGGCGTCAGCCAGTCCAGCGAGCCACCGGCATACTGACGATTCTCCACATGGAAACCGTCGATGAAGGCACCCAGCGCGACCCCCTGACAGAAGGTTGCCAAGAGCGAGCCGAAGATAAAGGACTTGTCCCAGAGCCCTTCTTTGCCTTCCTGCACCTTGAAGCGGAACTCAAAGGCTACGCCACGGAAGATCAGGCCGATCAACATGAAGATCAGCGGCAGGTAGAGGGCCGGCAGAATGACGCCATATGCGAGCGGGAAGGCGCCGTACAACCCGGCCCCTCCCAACACCAGCCAGGTTTCGTTGCCGTCCCAGATCGGAGCCACGGTGTTCATCATGACATCGCGTTCTTCCTTGCCCTTCACGAAGGGGAAGAGAATGCCAATCCCCAGATCGAAGCCGTCCATGACTACGTACATCATCAGGCTGAAAATGATGACCACCGCCCAGATCAGCGCGAGGTCAATACCAACAATTCCAGAAGCCATGTTCAGTGCCCCGTCAGTTGATCATGGGAATGAGCCTTTTCGGTACCTTCATCAGTAGCCGAAAGGGGGCGCTTCGGATGACGATCGTGTCCCGGTCCACCCTGGGTGGGCAAGTCGCCTTCACCGGTATGTGGTCCCTTGCCAATCATGCGCAGCGCATAGACCGTACCGATACCAAAGACCGCGAAATACACAATTACGAAGCTGACCAGGGTAATGCTCAGTTGCGTCACGCTGTGATTGGCTACACCATCCTTGGTACGCAAGAGGCCATATACAATCCAGGGCTGACGACCCACTTCGGTGGTAAACCAGCCTGCCAGCAGAGCGATGAGACCGGCCGGCCCCATGCACATGATCAGGCGCAGGAAGGCCTTGGTTTCATACAGCTTATGTCTCCAGCGCAGGAACAGGCTCCACACACCGGCAGCAATCATGAGCAGCCCCAAGGCCACCATGATGCGGAATGACCAGAACACCACATACGCCGGCGGACGATCCTCTTTCGGGAAGTCCTTGAGTGCGGGAATCTGCTCGGTAAAGCTGTGCGTGAGGATCAAGCTGCCCAGCACCGGAATCTCGACCTTGAAGCGGGTTTCCTCACGCTCCATATCCGGCAGACCGAACAGAATCAACGGCGTTGCCTCACCGGGCGGATTCTCCCAGTGGCCTTCGATCGCCGCGATCTTGGCTGGCTGGTGCTCCAGCGTGTTCAAACCGTGGGCATCCCCCACGAACGCCTGGATCGGCGCCACGAACAGGGCCATCCACATGGCCATGGAGAACATCTTGCGAATGGCCGGGTTATTGTTCCCACGCAACAGGTGCCAAGCCGCCGATGCGCCGACCAGGAAGGCCACCGACAGGTAGGCCGCGATGGTCATGTGCGCCCAGCGGAAGGGGAACGATGGGTTGAAGATTACTTCCAGCCAATGGACTGGCACTACGCGGCCATCGACAATCTCGTACCCAGCCGGGGTATGCATCCAGCTGTTCGAGGACAAAATCCAGAACGTGGACATCAGGGTGCCAATCGCCACCATGATAGTGGACAAAAAGTGCAACCCACGTCCTACGCGGTTCCAGCCAAACAGCATGACCCCGAGAAAACCCGCTTCGATAAAGAAGGCGGTCAGCACCTCGTAGGTCAAGAGCGGACCCGTTACGGCACCGGCGAAGTCGACAAAGCCGCTCCAGTTGGTACCGAACTCATACGCCATGACCAGTCCGGACACTACACCCATTCCAAAGAAGACCGCGAAGATCTTCAACCAGAAGTGGTACAGGTCCTTATAGGTAGAGTCGTTGGTTTTGAGCCATAGTCCTTCGAGAACGGCTAGAAAGCTCGCCATTCCGATAGACAAGGCAGGGAAGATAATGTGGAACGAGACGGTGAATGCAAACTGGATCCTCGCAAGATCCAGAGCCTCCAAGCCGAACATAGGCGGTCCTCTTCAGGCAGCCGGTGCGTTTATCACGCAGGCGGTCAATAACGTTAAGCAAATCACAAGGCAATGTTTCGAGCGCTTGCGTGCTCAATTCGTTCTAACGGAACGCTTGAAAGGTGGTCCGACTATCGCATTTTAAGCCGCAAGGCTCTGACGCAGGTCAACGTCTGGATTCATTCTAGACCTCTAAAACGCAGTGGGGTCCGTGGTCAGATGTCGCGCGTCAAGGTGGCGCACACAACTTGTTACCCACCAACTGTTTCAGAATATATCTCGATCAGTGCACAAAAAACGCTTGCCGAGACTATGATGAGAGACCTCTCGAAGAGCCCCATCATGACCTCAGACCCTTTATATTTGCGTCATCACCGACCCTTTCTGGCGTTCTGGTTTGCCCGCGTCTGTACCGCCAGCAGCTTTCAGATGCTCACCGTAGCCATTGGCTGGCACATCTATTCACTGACACATAATGTGCTCGACCTAGGCCTGGTCGGCCTGGTGGAGTTCCTGCCGCGCCTGTTCTTCATGTTGTATACAGGGCATGTGGCGGACCGCTACGACCGACGTAAGGTAGCCGCACTCTGCCAGACAGGTCAGGCCCTTACCGCACTGGTGCTGGTCTACGGCAGCCTGACCGACAACGTGACTCGTGAGCTGATCTTTATCCTGGCCTTCATGCTGGGCACCTGCCGGGCCTTCGAAATGCCGGCGACCCAGGCGCTTCTGCCCAACATCGTCCCCGCCTCGTTATTTCCCCGGGCCGTTGCGGCCTCGGCCTCCGCCATGCAGGGTGCGACAATCGTGGCGCCAGCGTTGGGTGGTTTTCTGTACGCCTTGGGTGCCTTCTGGGTCTATGCACCGGCAACGGCCCTGTATGGTGTGGCAATTCTCCTCGTGCTGAGCCTGCCTGCGCGTGAACAGCAACCGCGTAAGGAAAAGGCCAGTCTGGATTCGCTACTGGCCGGGATTCGCTTCATTCGCAGCCGCCGCGATATTTTCGGCGCTATCTCCCTGGATCTTTTTGCCGTTCTGCTGGGCGGCGCAACGGCACTGTTACCCGTGTTTGCTCGGGACATTCTGATGACCGGCCCATGGGGGCTGGGCCTGTTGCGCTCAGCACCCGCCGTGGGCGCCCTGCTGATGTCGTTTTGGCTCGCGCGCTTTCCCATCGAGCGAAACGTCGGACGCATCATGTTTATCTCGGTAGGTGTGTTTGGCGTGGCAACCATCGCCTTTGGTCTTTCCACCTCGTTCTGGTTCAGCCTGGCCGTGCTGGCGGTTCTGGGTGCGGCTGACATGATCAGCATGGTCATTCGCGGCGCCTTTGTGCAACTGGAGACGCCGGATGAAATGCGCGGCCGCGTCAGTGCCGTCAACGGCCTGTTCATCGGTGCCTCAAACCAACTAGGCGAGTTCGAGTCCGGTGTAACGGCAGCCTGGCTGGGCACAGTGCAAGCGGTCGTGCTGGGCGGCGCAGGAACGCTGATCGTGACAGGCCTTTGGATCAAGCTCTTCCCTACCCTCGCCAAACGCGACCACTTGCATACCCTCAAACCCAGCTGATCTGCTGGAGGGCTGCCTGCGAGTCGGCAGGCAGCCCTTTACCCCTCTGAACTCTCGCAAGCTGCCAACGGTCAGGTGACAAGGACTTTTCACCGAATTGCTTGAGGGTTTGCCATGAAAATTTCACTCGATGGCCAGGTTGCACTGGTCACCGGCGGCAGTTCAGGGATCGGCGCCGCATCAGCCAAGGCCTTGGCTCAGGTAGGCGCAGCCGTTGTCATCAATTACCACTCCAATGCCGAGCCGGCTGAACAGCTTGCGGATGAAATCAAGGCGGCTGGTGGTCAGGCCATTGCCGTGGGCGCTGATGTCGGTGATGAGCAGGCCGTCGAACAGCTCTTTGCCAAGACGATTGAAGCTTTCGGCCGTCTGGACATCCTGGTCGCCAATTCCGGACTTCAGCGCGATGCACCCTCCCATGAGATGACCCTCAAGGATTGGAACATGGTCATCCAGACCAACCTGACCGGCCAATTCCTTTGCGCACGTGCCGCCATCCAGCAGTTCCTGAAGCAAGGCGTCAATGCCGAACTGTCACGCGCGGCGGGCAAAATCATTCACATGAGCTCGGTACATGAGGTCATTCCGTGGGCAGGCCATGTCAATTACGCGGCGTCCAAGGGCGGGGTCAGCCTGATGATGAAGACCCTGGCTCAGGAAGTGGCTGAAAAGCGCATACGCATCAATAGTATTGCGCCCGGCGCTATCGCTACGGCCATCAATGAAGACGTGACTGGCAATGAGGAAGGTCGCCGCGAGTTGCTCAAGCTGATCCCCTACAAGCGTGTCGGGGATGTGGAGGACATTGGTAATGCCGTCGTCTGGCTGGCATCCGACCTGTCTGACTATGTGGTAGGTACCACCCTCTTTGTCGATGGTGGCATGTGTCTGTATCCAGGATTCCAGGACAATGGTTGATCACAACGCCGGAATCCGGTCCATCGATGCCCATGGAGTCATCGGCGACATGCGTACCTGCGCGCTGGTCGCCGATGACGGCAGCATCGACTATTTCTGCTGGCCTGACCTAGATAGCCCCTCGGTTTTTACCGCCTTGCTCAATGGTGACGAGGCCGGACTGTTCACGATTGCACCCGACCGCCCTAATGCCAGGCGGCAACAGATCTACCTCCCCGACAGTAACGTCTTGCAGACCCGCTGGCTTGATGACGACGGCGCCGTCGAGTTGACCGACTGGATGCCCATCCTGACGGAAGAGAACACCATGCCCCGTCTGGTGCGGAGGGTTTATGCCGTCAAAGGCGACTCGCGCATTTGTCTGAAGTGTTCACCGCGGCTTGATTACGCCCGGGCTGAAACCAGGGCTACGGTAGAGCAAGGCAGCATTGTGTTTCAGGCCGAGGGCCAGCGCAGTATGCGCTTGGCCGGTTCCGAGACGCTTACGCTCGACGGGAATACGGCCGTAGCGGACTTCACCCTCAAGGAAGGAGAAAGCGCGACATTCGTCTTTGGCTGCGCCGAAGATCGACAGGTCATGGAAGAAGATCTTGATCTCTGCCTGAAGCATACACTCAGGTTCTGGCAGCGATGGGCTCGTCAAAGCAACTATACCGGCCGCTGGCGGGAAATGGTCTCGCGCTCGGCTCTGGTGCTCAAGCTTCTGGTCTCGCAGCAGCACGGTTCCATTGCTGCTGCGGCAACCTTCAGCCTGCCGGAAACACCAGGTGGCGAGCGAAATTGGGATTACCGGGCTACCTGGATACGGGACGCCTCGTTTACCGTCTATGCTTTCATGCGCCTGGGATACACCGACGAAGCCAACCACTTCATGAGCTGGGTGGGCGACTGTATCGAGCGCAGCAGCGATCTGCCGCAAAAGCTTCAGATCATGTATCGCCTCGATGGTGGACGGGAACTGCCCGAACAGGAACTGGACCACCTGAGCGGCCACGGCGGGGCAAAGCCTGTGCGTATCGGCAACGATGCATTCGGACAGGTTCAGCTCGACATCTATGGCGAGCTGATGGATGCCGTCTACCTGTCAAACAAGTACGGCCAGGCCATATCCCACCGCGGTTGGAAACATGTTGTCAGTATCATCGATTATGTCTGCAATCATTGGCAGACCAAGGATGCCGGCATCTGGGAAATTCGTGATGAGCCCAAGCACTTCCTACACTCGCGCCTGATGTGCTGGGTTGCCATTGACCGAGCCATTCGCCTGGCACAGAAGCGTTCCCTTGCCATGCCCTATGAACGATGGCTCAAGGCACGGGGCGATATCCAGAAAGATATCTGGACCCACTTCTGGAACAAGAAAAAAGGTCATTTCACAGCCATTCTGGGCCAGGATACGTTGGACGCATCTCTTCTCCTGATGCCCTTGCTGCGCTTTGTCAGCGCAACAGACCCGGCGTGGCTGGCAACTCTAGATGCCATCAAGGAGCGTCTGGTCTGCGATGGTATGGTCAAGCGCTACGATCAGTCTGAAATGTCCGATGGACTCTCAGGTGAAGAGGGCTCCTTTGCGGCCTGCTCATTCTGGTATGTGGAGTGCCTGGCGCGGGCCGGCAGGATAGACGAGGCGCATATGGAGTTTGAAAAACTCATGAAATACGCAAGCCCTGTGGGACTCTTTGCCGAGGAGCTTGACGCCCGTGGACGTCACCTGGGCAATACTCCTCAGGCCCTGACCCATCTGGCCCTGATCAGCGCCGCCTATTTCCTGAACCGCAAACTCTCCGGCAGTGATACCCAATGGCAACCTTAGCAGGCCTGCTTCCGCTCTGACTCAGGCCCTTCGGTTTCGCCCCTCCTCGACCGACTATAGCAAAATGACATATGGAGGCGATTCAAGCTCCGCTTGAACGTCTTTTCGTGTTATCTTTTTATATTGAACGATCAATTAATAAAAAATGACTACAAACGACGGGCAAGGAATGTCCCCTTTTCGAATCACCTTGAGCTACTAGCCCGACAGCATCGCGAGTGACCGGAAACCCGCGACTCGACTGTACGGACTCTTTGGCACCTGCCCTATAGGAGAACATGCTCCATGAGCAGCACGACCCCATCCGGTAACGTACGACTCAATCCGCCCGCTTTTTACAGCGCGGCCACAGCGATCCTGGTCTTTGCTCTGGTGGTAATCGCCTTTCCCGAGCGCGCCGGAGCCTGGCTGCTGGAAGCTCAGACATGGGCCTCACAGACGGTAGGCTGGTACTACCTACTGGCCATGACGCTTTATCTGGTCTTTGTCATCGTCACGGCCCTCTCAGGGTACGGCAAGATCAAGCTTGGCGCCGATCACGATCAGCCTGAGTTCAGTTACCTTTCATGGGCCGGCATGCTATTCGCAGCCGGTATCAGTATTACCCTGTTCTTTTTCTGCGTGTCAGAACCCCTGACGCATTTCATGCATCCCCCTCAAGGCGAAGGCGGCACGCAGGCTGCTGCACGTCAGGCCATGCAACTGCTCTTTCTGCACTGGGGATTGCATGGTTGGGGGGTCTTTGCACTCGTTGCCATGGCATTGGCCTATTTCGCCTATCGCCATAACCTGCCCTTGGCCTTACGTTCAGCGCTATACCCGCTGATCGGCAAGCGCATCAACGGCCCTATTGGCCATGCGGTAGATTGCTTTGGCATCATTGCCACCGTTTTCGGCCTGGGCGCCGATATGGGCTTTGGTGTGCTTCAGCTCAACTCGGGCCTGGACTATCTGTTCGGTGTACCCCATACCCAATGGGTACAAGCCCTGCTGATTGCCGTGATGATGGGAGCCGCCATTCTTGTTGCCGTATCAGGTGTGGACAAGGGTGTGCGCGTCATGTCCGATATCAACATGCTCCTGGCGGTCGGTCTGCTGTTGTTTGTCCTGTTTGCCGGGCCGACCCAGCACCTGCTCAATACGCTGATCCAGAACATCGGCGATTATCTGGGCGCTGTTCCCACCAAGAGCTTTGACCTTTATGCCTATGACAAACCGTCCGACTGGCTGGGCGGCTGGACCGTATTCTATTGGGCCTGGTGGATCGCATGGGCACCCTTTGTAGGCCTGTTCATCGCGCGAATTTCCCGTGGTCGTACCATTCGTGAATTCGTTTTTGGCGTACTGTTCATTCCGCTTGGCTTTACCCTCGCGTGGTTGTCCATCTTTGGTAATAGCGCGCTGGATCAGGTGCTAAACCACAACCTGACCAGCCTGGCCGAAACGGCTATTCGCGAGCCATCCATGGCGCTCTATCACCTCCTGGAAACGTATCCTGCCAGCCGTATTGTCATTGCGGTGGCGGTATTCGTAAGCTTTGTGTTCTTCGTGACATCGGCGGATTCGGGCACTGTGGTGCTGTCGACCCTGTCCTCGACAGGCGGCGAAGCGGACGAAGACGGTCCCAAGTGGCTGCGCGTCTTCTGGGGAACGGCTACTGCCCTTGTCACCGGTGGTCTGCTGGTCGCCGGTAGCATGGATGCACTAAAGTCTGCGGTGGTCCTGACCTCTCTGCCCTTCTCGCTAGTAACCCTGCTAATGATGTGGGGTCTGCACAAGGCGTTCTACACCGAATCGCAGCGGCAACGGGCACGATCACATTCCCTGGCCCCGGTATCCCAGGCCAACCCACGCCGCAGCGGTGGCTGGCGTCAGCGCCTTGCCAAGGCTGTTCACTTCCCGTCGCGCGATGAGGTCTATCGGGTAATGGATACCATTGTTCGCCCGGCAATTGAGGAAGTGGCCGAGGTATTCCGGGAAAAAGGACTGGCCGTACAGACCGAGCTTGATCCTACCAATGCCAACCTGAGCCTTGAGGTTGGTCATGGCGAACAGCATCCCTTTATCTATCGGGTCATCATGCAGGGGTATTTCACACCGAGCTTTGCCCGAGCCGGTATGGGCGGGCTGCACCTGAAAAACCGCCGCTACTACCGTGCAGAGGTCTATCTGGCTGAGGGCAGCCAGGATTATGACCTGGTGGGCTACACCAAGGAGCAAATCATCAACGACATGCTTGACCAGTACGAGCGGCACCTGCAGTTCCTGCATCTGGTCCGCTGACCTCAACTTACCCGGGCCGTCACTTGGCGGCCTGGGTGAATACCGGGGTTGCCCTTCTGGGCATGGCAGTGGTGAATGATGCTTCTTGCCCCGAATGCTGTTAGCAAGAACGGCTCGAACAGCCGAGGCATAAAGATCCGGGAGAATGCTTTGTTTCGTGGTCGTAACGCCCTCCCCACAAGGAATAACCCAAATACATCCGGCAATGCCTGCGATTGCTTCAGGACTGCCATTACGATTCGTGATCGTTTCGTTAGTTATCTTACTATCAAACTTTAGATGGAAGGCGCGTATAATAAGGCTCTAGCGCGGCTACGCCGTCTGTGGCTGCCACCTCTTGAGGAGGACGTCATTGCCTCACGCCCCTGTTTCATCTGCAGCACCGCCATCACGACATCCTGCCCTGCAGTGGGCTGCCCTGATTGTTGTATCCAGTCTGGCTTCCTTTTGCCTTGATCGTGCCGGTATCCCTGCGGCCATGTTCCTAGGGCCCATGCTGGTCGCCATCTGCTTTGGCGTCAAAGGGGCCACGATCCGTCTACCCAAACCACTGTTCCAGCTAAGCCAGGGCGTGGTGGGCTGTCTGATCGCCCACTCCATGACAGCGGCCGTTCTGCTTATGGTCGCTACGCACTGGCCAGTCATGCTGCTGGCCACTGCCATTACCGTTCTGCTCAGCGTACTGGTGGGTGTCATCCTGGTTCGCTTCGGCGGTTTACCCGGCTCCACCGCCGCCTGGGGTACTACGCCCGGCGCGGCCTCCGCCATGGTTGCCATGGCGGAAGAATACGGGGCGGATTCCCGCATCGTGGCAACCATGCAGTATGTACGTGTTGTTTGTGTGGTCGTGATCAGTGCCCTGGTTGGCCGCTTTTTAGGGGCTGAAGGTACAGGAGCAGCCTCTCACTCGGCCGCTATCACCTTTGACTGGAACACCCTGCAGTCATTTGGGATTACGCTGGCCGTCGTGGTGGTAGGCGTCTGGTTAGGCAAGCGCCTGCCAGCCGGTGCCCTGATGGTGCCTATTGCGTTGGGCACTGTCCTGCAGCTCAACGGTTGGGTAACCATTACCCTTCCCCACTGGTTGCTGGCCATCGCGTTTGGCTCGATGGGTTGCTATGTAGGCTTGCGGTTCGATAAAACCACGGTGCGCTATGTCACCCGAGCCCTGCCCAAGATGATCATGGCCTCGCTGATGTTGATCGCCATGTGCGCTCTTTCGGCCCTGTTCCTGGCTCATCTGATGAACAAAGACTTTTTGTCCGCCTACCTTGCGACCAGTCCTGGCGGCCTGGACTCGATGGCGATCATCGCTGTAGACAGCCATGCGGACGTCGGGCTGGTACTGGCCATGCAGGCCTTGCGCTTGACTGGCGTGATCGCATCCGGGCCGTTCCTGGCCAAACAGATCGCCCGCGTGGCGCGAGTCTGATTTGTAAAGCCTCGACACTAACGCCGAGGCTTGGCCCGTGCAGTCGCCTCCGCAACGAGCGGGTCATCCGGCCAATAGTGCTTTGGATAGCGGCCTTTCAGATCCTTCTTTACCTCGGCATAGGTGCTGCGCCAGAAGTTAGCCAGATCCTGGGTAACCTGCACCGGGCGCTGCGCAGGGGACAGCAGGTGCAGCTTTACAGCAAGCCGTCCGCCGGCGATCCGAGGGGTGTCGGCCAGGCCGAACATCTCCTGCAATCTGACGGCCAGCACGGGCGGCTCCTCGGTGTAGTCCAGCCGGATACGGGAACCTGAAGGTACCTCTATCGAGCGGGGCGCCAGCTCGTCCAGGCGGCTTGGTAGCGGCCAGGGTAACAAGCCCTGCAGGATGGCGCCCAGATCGAGCTGAGCGAAATGGGACAGGCGAGTCACCCGTCCCAGATATGGAAGCAGCCAGTTCTCCAGCGTTGCCAGCAGCGCCATATCGGTCATGTCAGGCCACTCGCTGAGACCGCCCTGCTCCAGGTCCAGCCGCCGCAGAAGCATGACCCGTGCCTGCCACTGGCGCAGCTCCGGTGTCCAGGGCAGGAGTTCAAGCCCTTTACGCCTGACTAGCCCCAGTAATGCCCGGCTGCGCGCGTCATCATCCAGCGAACTCAATGGCTCACGAGCAAGGATCAGCTCACCGATTCGCACCTGCCGCTCGGCGCACAGTACGCCCTCCCGCTCGTCCCAGTCCACCTCCTCATGGGTCGACACCTGCTCGGCCAGGGGTCCTTCAAACAGGAAAGGATCAAGCTCGGCAGCCAGATAGATACGCTCTTCACGCTGCCCTTGTCGGCTCCCAAGATTGGCAATCACCAACCACGGTGATTTCATCAGCGAATCGACATCAGCAAACAGTGCCGCACGGCCATTGGCCAGCCGATATTCTGCACCGCCGGATCGGCGCTGGTGTGCGACCCGCTCCGGGTAAGCAAAAGCCAGCAGACACCCTACCCAGCGTGGATGATCCGGATCGCTCACAGGCATTTCGGAAGCGCCACGCAGCAAGCCCTTGAATTGTCTTGCCAGCTGGCGAATGCGCGCGATACCACCTCGCGGCCCTTTCCCCTCGCCTGCCAGCAGCGCAAGGCGAGTCTGTATATCCGCACCCTCGCCACGCACGATATCCCGCTCGGACAAAATAGCCGCCAGATCACACGCCAATGGCACCAACCCCAGGGCCTGTCCCCGAAGCAGAAGATGGGCCAGTCGCGGATGAGCCGGCAGGGTACTCATGGCTTGTCCATGGGCTGTCAGGGCCGTTCGATCAGCATTGAGCGCACCCAGACGCACAAGCAGATCCTGAGCCTGTGCCTGAGCCGCAGCAGGAGGTTTGTCTAACCAGACCAGCTCATCTGCATCAGCGCCCCAGCGCGCCAGCTGAAGCGCAAGCCCCGCCAGATCGGCCTGCAGAATTTCTGGTGAATCATAGGCGGGCAACTGGTCATGCTGCGTCTCCGACCACAAGCGATAGCACACCCCTGGCTCCAGACGCCCCGCCCGTCCCGCTCGCTGGGTGGCCGAGGCGCGAGAGATGCGTCGCGTCGCTAGCCGCGTCATGCCACTGCCGGGATCGAAGGCGGGCTCCCGGGCAAGTCCGGCATCTATCACCACCCGAACGCCTTCGATGGTAAGACTGGTTTCGGCGATATTGGTCGCCAGCACAATCTTGCGAATACCGGCCGGTGCCGGCTCAATCGCTGCTCGCTGGGCAGCCAGATCAAGCTCACCGTAGAGCGGCGCGATCCGGATATCCACCCTGCCAGCCAGCGCATCATCCAGCAACTCCTGAACCCGCCGGATTTCAGCCTGCCCCGGCAAAAAGACGAGCAGGCTCCCGTCCTGCTCATCCAGTGCCTGCTGGATGGTTTGAACAACCCTGGGCTCCAGGCGCTCATCCGTCGAAGTGGCCCCCCCCCATTTGATCTCCACCGGAAACATGCGCCCCTCGCTGCGCACCACCGGAGCCCCTTGCAGCAAGGCCGAAAGCCGCTCACCCTCAAGGGTTGCGGACATGACCAGGACCTTGAGCGGAGTGTCACGCAAGAGCTCACGCCCATTCAAAGTGAGTGCCAGCGCCAAATCGGCATCCAGGCTTCGCTCATGAAATTCGTCGAAAATGACTAAACCAACGCCTTCGAGGGCAGGATCATCCTGCAGGCGACGCGCAAGAATACCTTCCGTAACGACCTCGATCCGTGTCCTGGGCCCTACCTTACTCTCCAGGCGAATGCGGTATCCCACCGTCTCGCCCACGGGTTCGCCATACTCGGCTGCCAGCCGCTCCGCCGCTGCCCGAGCAGCCAAGCGCCGTGGTTCCAGCATGAGAATCCGCTGACCCGCCAGCCAGGGCTCATCCAGCAGCGCCAGCGGTACACGTGTGGTCTTGCCTGCACCTGGAGGTGCCTCCAGCACAGCTTCGTCGCGCTCGACCAGGGCGGCGCGCAGGGTAGGCAATACGGTATCGATGGGTAATGGCGTCATTCTGCTGTGCACGTGGTCATATACGGTGGCTGCTGATTATAACGACTCCAGCGGCCCGCTTCCGGCCTCTCGCAACGCCGGTTATAGTGCGGTTTCCTGACCTATGGAGGTGTTTATGCCAATGCGCACTCGCCTGATCTGTGGCGCCCTTGCTGCAGCAGTGCTGACCCAGATTTCGGCCTGCGGTACGCTGTTTTACCCTGAGCGTCGCGGCCAAATTACTGGCCAGATCGACCCGGGCATTGCCATCCTGGATGCGGTAGGCCTGCTGTTCTACATCATTCCCGGCCTGATTGCATTCGGTGTTGATTTTACGTCCGGAGCCATCTACCTGCCCAACGACCAGCACGCCTCGGTCGACCCGGAAAAGCTAAAAGACGCTATCGACGCGGATGGCAAGGTGGACAAGGCGCGCCTCAAGGCCATTATCGAACAGGAAACCGGCCGCTCCCTGCCACTGACCGATCCACGCCTGATTCAGCACAGCGGCAGCCCTGAGCAACTGGCCGCCTTTGGGTTGCGCCCTGCGGCATAACACCTGATGAAGAGCCGTACCGAACACGCCAGGCTGTTGCGCCTGGCCACCACCGCCTCACTCGCGGTGGCTGGCCTGCTCATTACCGTGAAGGCCATCGCCTGGTGGTTCAGCGGGTCGGTCAGTCTGCTGGCCGGGCTGACCGACTCCGTACTCGATGGCGCGGCCTCCCTGTTCAACCTGCTGGCGGTGCGCTATTCCTTAAAGCCTGCCGATGACGACCACCGTTATGGTCATGGCAAGGCGGAGTCGTTGGCGGGTATTACCCAGGCCCTGTTCATTGGCGCCAGTGGAATCCTGATCGGCATGCAGGCCATCGGACGCCTGAAAGAACCTGAACCCCTGGGAACGCCTCTGCTGGGCATTGCAGTCATGATCGTTTCATTGATTGTGACTGCGGGCCTGCTGATGCTACAGCGGCACGTCATTCAGATTACAGGGTCCGCAGTGATTCGCGCCGACTCCCTGCATTACCGCTCTGATCTTCTGCTCAACACCAGCATCCTGATTGCCCTGATTGCTGCCAGCTACGGCTGGGATCAGTTGGATGCCATCTTTGGCCTGGGTATTGCGTTGTATATCCTTTGGAGTGCCATTGGAATCGCACGCGACTCGCTAAGTGTGCTGATGGATCAGGAATTGCCCTATGAAGTCAGCGAGCACATGTTGACGCTGGCGTGCAGCGTGCCCCAAGTCTTAGGGGCTCATGATTTGCGCACGCGTATTTCGGGAAGCCACTGGTTCGTCCAACTGCATCTGGAGCTACCGGGAGAAATGACCCTGTCCGAAGCCCATCGCCTGTGCGACGAGGCCGAAGCGGCGATCATGGCGGAGTATCCGCAGGCCGAAGTGCTGGTACATGCCGACCCGCTGGATGCACCCGATGTCCCCCATCGGCATCCGCTGCCTCCGAGCTGAGGGCTCAAGGGCGTCTGACCTTTTCAAATTACAGTCAGACGACTCTACTCAATAGGTCACGTTATATCCCCTGCCACTCAGGCAGGCGCCCAGCGAACGTCGATAACGATCCGCCACATCAGCCGGTGGCGCAGTGGTTGCTCGGGATGGATCAAAACCTGACTCGCTGACCGCCCAACGCTGGCAGTCATAACGATCCTGCTCCATCTGGGCCTGTGTCTGACCATAGGCAGGGGTTATGGCGACATCAAAGGCATTGCTGCTAATGGCATAGCCACCGTTTTGCACAGGCGGCTCCACGACAATGTAACGGTTGTATTCCGGTTGCGGCTGGTAATAGGTGCCAGCGGCAAAGTAGTAGGTCAGCCCGCCGATCACCAGAGTTTGCGCATAGTTAGGCAAGTTGCTGACATACACCCCGCGCGGCGGGGTCACGATGACATAGCTCGACCCTTGTGGGCGGTACCAGTACCCGTCGGAATAGTAATACTCATAGCGTTGATGCCAGATACGGGTGTACCGAGGCGGTGGGCGGCGTAGCACATAGCCGGGACGCCAATCAGGGTTTGGTCCCCAACCACGACGATCAAAGTCGTTGTGCCTGTGCGGGCGATTCCAGTTGCCGTACGGCCCATAGTCAGGATGATCAATGACACGGGGCTGATTTTCCCAGCCTCGATTCAGATCATTCGGCCCGGATCGCTCCCAACGAGCACGCTCATCGCCACGCCGAACGGCATCGGGTCGATTCCAGCCGTCTTCCCGGGAGTGGTTCGCCTGCCCTGTGACCTCTCGCGGAGGCGCGGTAATAAACCGTACACCGTTTTCATCGACCCGCTCGACAGGCCGCCGGGGAAAATCATAGCGTTGATGGGGAAGATCCTGGCCACTGCCGGTCTGCCAGCGCGAGCCATCCTGCCCGATAGGGCGACCCGCCCCCGGACGAGGCCCGGCATTAGGATCCATTCCCCGAGAGGGCGAGTAGTCCGGGTGATCTCCAACGCGACCCTGCCCCGCCTGAGGCTGAGGCGCAGCGCCGCCGGACGGATTGCCGAACTGCGTCTGTCCGGCCTCAAAAGGCCCTGCCAGCACGTGGCCTGCGCTCAATGCGACTATCAGACCGATACCTGTCAAACGCCCGCGGCGCTTCATGACCCTATCTCCTGCTTACCGCCGGTCGCTCCGAAAATGGCGAGGCGGCGGTCGAATCCTCAATCTAAGCCAGGAGTATGCGCGAGGCGAGCATTGACGGATAGGCGGAGCACAGGCGTACACTTTTATCAGGCGCACAAAAAAGGAGGCTTTCGCCCCCTTCCGGAATTCTGTCCTCTGAGTCGCTTTTGGCGACTGCTGCGATCACACAGCCTTTTGGGCGGTGAGTGGCCCGGGAGCGGCACGACCTGATAGGTCGGCGGCATTATCGGCTTGCCCTCCTGGAGCTCACCGTTGGACTGTTCGTCCGGGCCATCGAAGTAATGAGTTCAGCTTAGCCCTGTTGCACCGACCAAAGTTTGCGTTTTTTGCTATATCCTCTACCGTTTAAGCAACAGAACACTAAAAAAACCTTTTAAACGCAATTTTCCAAAGGATTGGTTTCAAAATGGACAAACTAGACCGCTACGACTTACGTATTCTTGCCGAACTCCAGCGTGATGCACGCATCTCGAACCAGGAACTGGCAGAGCGCATCGGCCTGTCTCCTTCGCCCTGCTCACGACGGGTCAAGCAGCTGGAAGATGATGGTTACATTAATCGTCAGGTTGCCCTGCTCGACCGCAAGAAACTGGGCCTTAGCCTGACAGTTTTCGTACTGATCGGCATGGACCGGCATACCCCTGAACGCTTCGAGCATTTCCAGTCGATCATTCGGCAGTGCCCTGAGGTGCTGGAATGCAGCCTGGTGACCGGCATGGATGCGGACTATCAGCTCAAGGTGGTCGTTCCGGATATGGACCACTACCAGAAACTGCTGCTGGGCACCCTGACCCGTATAGAAGGCGTTTCGAGCGTGCGCTCAAGCTTCGTTCTCAACCAGGTCATCTCCAGTACCGAGCTGCCGCTTGAGCACCTGCGTGGCTGAGTATCGTCTCGATTTACATGGACCTGTCTGAGGCCGCGGATTTGCACGAATTCGATGCCGATGCTGGTGTTTCTTGCCAGAAGATGGATAAATCAGATTTATTTATCTAAATTTTTCCAAGGGCACGGAATGAAGCACCGCTCATTCTGTCCTGAATAAACCAACGATCGACTCGCAGCCCTTCCCGTCGGCATGACCTTGCCTGACGGCGTTCCGGCATGACGAGTCGACTGTCCTACCGTGCTCATGAGGTTGCAATGCTTACGCTCAACATCAACGGGGCCGACCATCAAGTCGACGTCCCCGACGACATGCCCCTGCTTTGGGTTCTACGTGACGTGCTGGGAATGACCGGCACCAAGTACGGCTGCGGGATCGCACAGTGTGGCGCTTGCACGGTGCATCTGGACGGTACGGCTGTTCGCGCCTGCGTCTTGCCTGTGAGCAACATTGCACAAGGCCAGAAGATCGTGACCATCGAAGCCGTGGGCGAGTCCGACCTGGGCAAGAAAGTGCAGGATGCCTGGCTTGAGCATGAAGTCGTGCAGTGCGGCTATTGCCAGTCCGGCCAGATCATGTCGGCCGTGGCGCTGCTGTCCCAGCACCCGAACGCAGGCGATGCTGAAATCGATGCGGGCATGTCCGGCAATATCTGCCGCTGCTGTACCTATACCCGTATCCGCGGCGCGATCAAAAGCGTTTCCCAGGCCTGAGCGGAGCACACTCCATGACCAAGAATGTATCGGCGCAGGCCATAAGCCTGTCGCGCCGCAAGCTGCTTCAGGCCAGTGGTATCGCCGCAGGTGGTTTGCTGTTGGCAACCGCACTGCCTTTTTCCCGCCGCAGCTATGCCGAACAGTATGTCAACAAAGGGCCAGAAGACGCACCGCTGGACACCCCTACGGCCTTGGGAGCGTTTCTTCGGATAGGCCACGATGGGCAGATCACGCTGATTTCGCCCAAGATCGAAATGGGCCAGGGTGTACAGACCGGTTTTGCCATGATGGTAGCCGAAGAGTTGAACGTTACTCTGGATCAGGTCAGGGTGCAGGAAGCACCGCCAGACGAAAAATTGTATGGGGACAAGCTTCTGGGCTTTCAGGCCACCGGCGGTTCCTCATCGACTCGCAGCAACTGGCAACCCCTGCGGGAAGCCGCTGCGGCGGCCCGCGTAATGCTGATCCAGGCCGCGGCCAACCAATGGAAGGTGTCGCCGGATGAATGCCGCGCCGAAAATGGCAAGATCATCGGCCCTGGCAATCGCGAACTGGCCTACGGCGCGCTGGTGGATGCAGCTGCCAAACTGCCCGTTCCGGAAAACGTCCCGCTCAAAAAGCCGGAAGACTACAAGGTCATCGGCCAGCCGCTGCGTCGCCTTGATACGCCTGGCAAAGTAGACGGCTCAGCCAAGTTCACCATCGACCTGCACGTGCCAGGCATGAAGATCGCTACTGTCAGCGCCTGTCCGGTCGTAGGTGGCACGCTTGCCTCAGTGGACGACCGTCACGCTCGTGCGGTTCCCGGTGTCAGGGATGTGGTCAAGCTGGATAATGCCGTTGCCGTGATCGGCGACCACATGTGGGCAGCCCTTAAAGGCTTGAAAGCGCTGGAGATCCAATGGGATCTGGGCCCAAACGCCGGTATCGACTCCGCCCAGATCGAACGCGCCCTGCATACAGCCTTTGATCGCGAAGGCGCCATTGCCGCCGAGGTTGGCGACATCAACAAGGCCATTGCCGGTGCGTCCAGCAAGATCGAGGCGGAATACGAGATGCCCTTCCTGGCTCACGCCACGCTGGAGCCCATGACCTGTGTGGCCCAGGTCCGCGAAAATGCCTGTGAACTATGGGTCGGCACCCAAGTGCCGGTTATGGCCCAACAGGCGGCTGCCAAGGCAACCGGCCTGCCGCCGGAAAAGATCATCGTCAACAACCAGCTCATCGGTGGAGGCTTTGGCCGTCGCCTGGAGGCGGACTTCATCGGTCAGGCCGCAGCCATAGCCAAGCAGGTCGACTACCCCATCAAGCTGGTCTGGACGCGTGAAGAAGACACCGCCCATGACCTGTACCGTCCTCATTATATCGACCGCTTCAGCGCAGGCCTGGATGCCAACGGCATGCCGGTGGGCTGGTCGCATACCATTGTCGGGGCCTCGGTCATGGCGCGGTTTGCGCCAGCCGCCGTACCACCCAATGGGCTGGATGCCGACGCAGTAGAGGTTTCCAACAAACCCGTCTACTCGCTTCCAAACCTCAGAGTCCGTTACGTCCCTGAAGCGCCCAAGGCCATTCTCAATTCCTGGTGGCGTGGGGTAGGCCCGCTGCATGGCGCCTATGTGATGGAAAGCTTTATCGATGAGCTGGCCTACGCAGCCAAGCAGGACCCGGTCGATTACCGGATGAAGCTGCTCGGCGAGCATCCCCGTGCGCAGGCGGTACTCAAGCTTGCCGCCGAAAAAGCCAACTGGAGCCAGAAACTGCCAGCGGGCCATGGTCGGGGAATTGCCGTACAGGAAGTCTTTGGCAGCTACCTCGCTACCGTAGTGGAAATGCAGGTCGATGCGCAGAACGGCATCCACATCACCCGCCTGATCTGTATTGCAGATTGCGGCGAGGTAACCAATCCGACCTCTGTTCACTCTCAGCTGGAGGGCGGCACACTGTTTGGCCTGTCTGCTGCGCTCTATAACGAGATTACCGTCAAGGATGGACATGTGGAACAGAGCAACTTCCACGACTACCGGCAGTTGCGCATGAGCGATGCCCCACCGGTCGAGACGCACATCATTCCAAGCCATGAAATACCTGGCGGGATTGGAGAGGCCGGTACCGCCATGATTGCACCGGCTCTGGTCAATGCTCTGTATGCGGCAACCGGCAAGCGCATTCGCCGTCTGCCGGTAGTTCGCGCCGGTTACCACGTGGCTTAAGGAGCTCCTATGAATCGTTTCACTTCTATCTGGGGCACCATGACGCGTACGGTGTTGAGCAGCGTGGCGCCTGTAGCGCTGGCCCTCACAACGCTGTCTGTCCAGGCTGCTGACGAGGCCACGGTCCAGCGCGGCGAATACCTGGCCCGTGCAGCTGACTGCGTGGCCTGTCACCTTGACGAGAACGGCGGTAAACCATTCGCTGGCGGTCGTGGTTTCAAGCTGCCGTTCGGTATGCTGTATTCCCCCAACATCACGCCGGACAAGGAAACCGGGATCGGCACCTGGAGCGATGACGACTTTGTCAGCGCCATGCAGGAAGGCGTCGGCAAGGACGGCAAGCACTACTATCCAGCCTTTCCCTATACGTCTTACACGCTGATGTCGCGGGAAGATATTCTGGCGATCAAGGCGTATCTGTTCAGCCTGGAGCCCATCAGGCAGCCGAACAAGGAAAATGACATCAGCTTCCCCTTCAACCAACGCTGGGGAATGATGTTCTGGAACATGATGTTCAACCCGAACGAGCGCTTCGAGCCGGACCCGAGCCAGTCGGCTGAATGGAACCGCGGTGCGTATCTGGTGGAAGGTGCGGGGCACTGTGGCGAATGTCATACCCCCCGTAACATCTTCCAGGCGCGTGACAGCTCACGAAACCTGGGTGGCGCGGTGATCCAGGGCTGGAAGGCCTACAACATTAGCGGTGACCAGAAGACCGGCATCGGTGCCTGGCCGGACGAGGCCCTGGCCTCTTACCTGTCTACAGGCCATGCCGAAGGGTATGGCGTTGCGGCTGGTCCCATGGCCGAAGCCGTCAATCACAGCCTGCGCTTCCTGACGCCTGAGGATATCCGCGCCATGGTGGTGTACTTGAAGTCGGTCCCCAGTCAGCCGTATGGATTGATGCGACCGGAGCCCAAGGCACTGTCATCTGACGCACCGGCCAAAGGAAACAACCCGCTGGGCCAGAAGGTGTTTGCCGACGCCTGCGTCAGCTGTCACCTGTGGGATGGTTCGGGCCGGCAGAGCACCTTTGCCGCGCTTAGTGGCCTGCGCACGGTGAACGATCCAGAAGCAACCAATCTGGTGCAGGTCCTGCTGGGAGGAGACAAGCTGGAGAATCCCCACGGCGATCACTTCATGCCGGGCTTTGCCCGCGGATACTCCAACCAGGAGCTGGCGGCGGTCACCAATTTTGTCTTGGAGCATTTCGGCCATGCCCAGAGCGAGATGACGGCTGAAGAGATCGAGAAGCGTCGCCACCCCGAATAAGCCATTCACCTGCCGGCCGTGCCTCACACAGGGGCACGGCCAATAACCCTCCATATCAAAAGGCCTTTAAGACTATTGTCTTAACCTGATAGGCTTGCCACCCGTTTACACTTCGCTCCCCATCCGCTGTACCCACAAACGTGGACGAAACACTCGCAAGGACTTGCCATGAAACCCGCCGACCAGGTGATGCAGAGCTACGGCCGCTGCTGCGCCAGCGCTGACTTTTTCGATGACTTCTATACCTGCTTTCTTGCCAGCTCGCCGCTGATCCGCGAGAAGTTCGTCAATACCAACATGCAGGCCCAAAAGCAGCTCTTGCGACAGGGCATCATGAACCTGGTCATGGTGGCGCGCGGAATGCCGGATACCAAGTTGCGCGCGCTGGGCGAAACCCATTGCCGCCATCAGATGGATATTCGCCCGGAACTCTACGGCATCTGGGTCGATACCTTGCTCGCCACCATTTCAAGCCACGACCCGCAGTGCACGGACGAGACGCTCAAAGCCTGGCGGGACGTGTTGAACGAAGGCATCGCGGTTATCACGTCACATTACTGATCGCTACAGCTGATCCGCTGGCGCGGTTACAGCCGCGCCGGCACCTCGCGCCATTCACCCGGCGCCATACCCTCCAAGGCCCAAGGGCCGATGCGTACTCGCACCAGGCGCAATGTAGGCAGGCCGACGGCTGCCGTCATGCGACGTACCTGCCGGTTGCGGCCTTCACGAATCACAAGCTCCAGCCAGGCCGTTGGAACACTCTTGCGAAAGCGCACGGGAGGGTTTCTCTCCCATAGTTCCGGCTCCTCCAATAAGCGCACCTCTGCGGGAAGCGTCGGTCCGTCATTCAGCTCGACGCCTGTTCGCAGCGTTTGTATCTGCTCATCCGTAGGGGCGCCTTCCACCTGAACCCAATAGGTCTTGGGCAGTTTGTGCCTAGGGTCGGCAATGCGCGATTGCAAGCGCCCGTCATTGGTCAGGAGGAGCAGCCCTTCGCTGTCGCGGTCCAGCCGTCCTGCCGGATAAATGCCTGGAATCGGAACGAAGTCCTTGAGCGTAGCCCGCCCGTCCCCATCGGAAAACTGGGTCAGCACATCAAATGGCTTGTTCAACAAGATCAGCCGCGGCTCGGCCGGCGGGGCCTTGGCAACACGACGAGGACGCGGGGTTTGAGGGGAGCGGTAGGAACGAGGCATGATGAAGACTGGCACTTGAGGCACGGGCACGTTAAAAACGCGGTGCAACGATAAAAGATATCCGCGAGTGTACCGAAAAACCGGCACTCGATTTTCACTTACCGGCAACGTGAGTCCTTCATGAGAATCTTTCGCTCCCTCTGGCTGGTCAACCTTCTCGCTCTTGCAGGCTGTGGCGGCCCGGAATACAAAGGCCCGCCTTCGGATCACTTCGACGGGCAGCAGTTTTACAACCAAGAGCCCTTTACCAAAAAGAGTTTCTGGACTCTGATCAAATGGCAGCTGACCCGCGAGCGTCCCGAGTGGGTCTGGCAGGCGCTTCCGCCGCGTCAGGAGGAGCTGCCCGAGCGCGTGACAGGCGATGACCTGCGCGTCACCTATATCAACCATGCCACTCTGCTCATTCAGTACCACGGCTTGAATATTCTGACCGACCCGGTCTGGTCCGAGCGGGTTAGCCCGTTCAGCTTCATAGGTCCCAAGCGCTACCATGACCCAGGCGTAGCATTGGAAAAGCTTCCACCTCTTGACCTGATCTTCGTCAGCCACAGCCATTACGATCATATGGACTTGGCGACGCTTCGCCGTCTCGCCGAGATCAACCCGCTCACGCCCGTCGTCACGCTGCTGGGAAACGCCGAACTCATCCGCAAGGAGGCCGGCTTTGGCACTGTAACGGAGATGGACTGGTGGCAGAGTCAGCCCCTGAACCAGCAGGTAACCTTGCATATGGTGCCTTCACAGCACTGGTCGGCCCGCACCCGCTTCGATACCAACCGTACGTTATGGGGCGGCTTTGTACTTGAGTCCGCCAGCGGTCCTGTCTACTTCCCCGGCGATACCGCATGGGGCGGGCACTTCCAACGGATTCACGACCGTTTCGGTCCCATGCGCTTTTCGGCTTTGTCTATCGGGGCCTATGAGCCACGCTGGTTCATGGTGTCGAGCCACATGAATCCACAGGAGGCAGTAGCCGCACACAAGATTCTTCACTCCAGCACCAGCATGGGCATTCACTTCGGTACCTTCCCGCTCAGTGACGAAGCCCAGTTTGCGCCTCCCCAGGACCTTGCCAAGGAGCGCGAAGCCCAAGGACTGCCGGAAGAGGTCTTCCGCGCACCGCTGCCTGGCGAGAGCTGGGCAGTGCCCGTCATCACGGCTGGACACTGATAATCCAGGGCGCGGCGGTAACTCCTCCGCGCCTTTCATCCAGCGATAGACGCTGATGCCAACAGCGTTGATTCAGGACAATAGCGCGCCCTCCCAAACGCTCCATAGTCAGGCTAATCCACTTCAGAGGAGCCTGCCCCATGCTCACGACGGCGATATTTCCTTCCCGCTATGTTCAAGGTAACGGAGCCTTTAACCACCTGGGTGAGGAGCTTGCACGCTTCGGTAAACGTACCCTGATCCTTCTTGACCCCTTTGCCGACGACCATCTGGGGGCAGCGCTCAACAAGGCCTGTCAGCATCAGCTCGAATGCCAGCGTATCCGCTTCAACGGCGAGTGCAGCGACGAGGAAGTCGCACGGCTGGCTGGGGTGGCGCGTCAGCACCTGCCTGACTCCATCGTCGGGATCGGTGGTGGCAAATCACTCGACACCGCCAAGGCGCTGGCCCACGAACTGAACATACCTGTGGCCGTTGTGCCTACCCTGGCCTCTACCGATGCTCCATGCAGTGCGCTTTCAGTAATCTATACCGCAGAAGGTGCTTTCAAGCGCTACCTGTTTCTGCCGCGAAACCCGGATCTTGTACTGGTAGACACCGGTATCATTGCCCAGGCCCCTGCGCGCTTTCTGGTATCAGGAATGGGCGACGCCATGGCGACCTGGTTCGAGGCAGAAGACTGCCGTATCCGCGGCGCTGGCAACATGACAGGAAGACCCGGCCCTCTCACCGCCTATGCCCTGGCACGCCTGTGCTATGACACGCTTCTGGAATATGGCCCACTCGCACTGCATGCCTGTCAGCAACAGGTCGTCACGCCAGCCCTGGAGCATATCGTCGAAGCCAATACCCTTCTTTCCGGACTAGGCTTCGAAAGCGGCGGCCTGGCAGCTGCTCACGCGATTCACAATGGCTTCACCGCCCTGTCCCAGACCCACAGCTACTGGCACGGCGAGAAGGTTGCGTTTGGCGTATTGACCATGTTGATCCTGAGTGGCCGCAAGCCTGCCATCATTGATGAAGCCTTCACGTTCAGTCAGCGAATCGGCTTGCCGCTTACTCTGGCAGATATCGGTCTGGCCAATGCGTCTGATGCAGACCTGCTCAAGGCTGCGGAACTGGCCTGCGCGGAAGGGGAAACCATTCACAACGAGCCCTTCAGGGTCGATCCGCTTTCGGTAGTTGCCGCTATGAAGACAGCCGACGCCGAGGGACGTTTTCGCAAGCAGGCCTGATGATTAACTGGCAGACGCCATAACGATCATGGCAGCATTCCTGACGGATTTCCCCGCCAGGAATGCACTCCAATACCCCATGACAGCCATACCCCCTGCGCCGCGCCAGCCTTGGCGACACCGGGCGCTCAGCCTTTTTCAGTACAGCTCCCGGGCATTGGGCCTCGTGTGGTCGACCTCTCCTGCCCTGACCCTGGGACTTGCCCTGGCTACCGTGGTAGCAGGTGTGTTGCCAGCGCTGGCCGCCTGGCTCGGCAAGCAGATCGTGGATTCGGTCGTGGCGGCCATGCAGTTGCATCAGACACAGGGGAACGTTCTGCTGTCGCCCGTGCTCTGGCTGTTGGCCATGGAAGCCGGCGTGGTCGCCTTGATCGCAGCGGCGCAGCGGGGCCTCTCCGTCCAGCAGTCCTTGCTGCGCGTCCTGCTGGGGCAAAAGGTCAACCTGATGATCCTGGAAAAGGCCCAGCAACTGTCACTGGTCCAATTTGAAGACTCGGAATTCTACGACAAGCTCACCCGCGCCCGCCGCGAGGCCTCGATCCGGCCGCTGTCCCTGGTCAACAAGCTGTTCAGCCTGATGCAGAACGGCCTTTCACTAGTCAGTTTTGCCATCCTGCTGATTCATTTTTCACCCTGGGCGCTGCTTATCCTGGTGGTCGGGGCATTGCCTGTCTTTTTTGCCGAAGCCAAGTTTTCGGGTGATGCCTTTCGCCTGTTTCGGCGGCGCTCCCCTGAGGCCCGCATGCAGGGTTATCTTGAAGCGGTCCTGGCGCGGGAAGATCATATCAAGGAGGTCAAACTCTTTGGCCTTGCGCCACGTCTACTCCAGCGCTACCGCGATATCTTCACTCAACTCTATGCCGAAGACCGCGCCCTGACGATCCGCCGGGATACCTGGGGCTTTCTGCTCGGTCTGCTCGGAACACTGGCATTTTATGCCGCATATGTCTGGATCGTGGTGGACACTGTACAAGGGCGCATCAGCCTGGGTGAAATGACCATGTATCTGCTGCTGTTCCGACAGGGCCAGGCGGCAGTGAGCAGCAGCCTGACCGCCATCAGCGGCATGTATGAAGACAACCTCTATCTTTCCAACCTGTATGAATACCTCGAACAGCCTGTGGCCGCTGAGCATGGCAGCTTGAAACAAGGCAATACCCCAGGCGATGGCATCCGCTTCGAGCAGGTCAGCTTTCATTACCCAGGCGCCTCCCGGGCCGCCCTCGAGGGGATTACGCTGCACCTTCGGCCTGGCGAAAGCCTGGCGCTGGTGGGCGAGAACGGCTCAGGCAAGACCACATTGATCAAACTGCTCACCCGGCTCTACACACCTAGCGAGGGCCGTATCCTGCTGGACGGCAGCGACCTTCAGGAATGGAACACAGAAGCCTTGCGGCAACGTATCGGTGTGATTTTTCAGGACTTCATTCGCTATCAGTTCAGCGCTGGCGAAAACCTGGGCGTGGGCGATGTTGAGGCCTTTGACGACGAGCAGCGCTGGCAGGAAGCAGCCGAACGTGGACGCTCCAGCGACTTCATCGAGCGGCTCGACCAAGGCTATCAGACACAACTGGGTCGCTGGTTCAAAGGCGGGCAGGAACTGTCAGGCGGACAATGGCAAAAAATCGCACTGTCACGCTCTTACATGCGTACCCAGGCTGACATTCTCGTACTCGACGAACCTACGGCTGCCATGGATGCTGCCGCCGAGGCAGAGGTTTTCGAGCAGTTTCGTCAGCATGCCCAAGGCAAGATGACGATCCTGATCTCTCACCGATTCTCTACGGTTCGCTCGGCTGATCAGATTGTGGTCCTGGAGCATGGCCGTATCATCGAACAGGGACGCCACGACGCGCTGGTCGCCCAGGATGGCCGGTACGCTCATCTATTCCAGCTGCAGGCCCAGGGGTATCGATAGGCCGTTTGACGACCCGAGAAGCAATCCTTTTTGTGCCTTTTTCTTCATTTTTTGAAACATATAAGGCATCCTCGGCGCCCTCCCTGTAATGATTGGAAAAGGTTTCGACCTGACTCCCTGCCCTGGAAAGCCGCTCATGTATGTCTTCATGGCCTTAACCTTCGTGCTCGGATACCTCTGTATCGCCTGCGAGCACACCCTGAAAATCGATAAAGCCGCCTCGGCGCTGCTAACAGCCGTTGTCAGTTGGACGCTGCTGGTGCTGGGCGCAGATCAAATCCTGCCGCATCTGCAGCCCGGCAGCGACAACACTCATTTCGTGGTCGAGGAGCTGCGCCACCACCTGGGCGAGGTCTCGGAGATCCTGTTTTTCCTGATGGGCGCCATGACCATCGTCGAACTGATCGATGCCCACGAAGGCTTCACGGTCATTACCGACCGTATTCGTACCAACAAGCGCGTCAGCCTGCTATGGCTGGTAGGCCTGATCACGTTCTTCCTGTCTGCCGCGCTAGACAACCTGACGACTACCATCGTCATGGTTTCCCTGCTGCGCAAACTCATTGCCGATGCCAAGGAGCGCTGGTTCTACGCCGGGATTGTGGTCATTGCCGCGAATGCGGGTGGCGCCTGGTCACCTATTGGCGATGTAACGACTACCATGCTGTGGATTGGAAACCAGATCTCGGCCAGCGGTATCGTCATGAGTCTGTTCCTGCCCAGCCTGGTCTGCCTGCTTGTTCCCCTGGTGCTGCTCAGCTTTAGGCTCAAGGGCGAAGCCGAGCGACCGGCAATGGATGAGCATGAGAATAATGCGAATCCAACCACTCCGTTCGAGCGCAACCTTGTCTTTGCTCTGGGCATTGGCGCCCTGCTCTTTGTGCCGATCTTCAAGACCGTGACACACCTGCCGCCCTACATGGGTGTTCTGCTGGGCCTTGGCGTACTGTGGGTCGTGACTGAAATCATTCATCGCGGCAAGAACGATGAAGACAAGCACCCGCTGTCCGTGATTGGCGTACTGCGCCGGATCGATATGCCAAGCGTATTGTTTTTCCTGGGCATTCTGCTGGCAGTCTCCAGCCTGGCGACGGCAGGCCATCTTGTGCAGGTCGCCACTTGGCTGAAAGACGGCTTAGGCGATGTCTATGCCATCAATATCGCGATCGGTCTCCTGTCATCGGTGGTCGATAATGTACCGCTCGTAGCAGGCGCCATGAAAATGTATCCGCTGGTCTCCCCTGAAGCGCTGACGGCGGCCAGCTCAGCTGACGCCGGCTGGCTCACCCATTTCCTGGCCGATGGGCGATTCTGGGAAATGCTGGCCTATTGCGCCGGTACAGGCGGCAGCTGTCTGATCATCGGCTCAGCCGCTGGCGTAGCAGCAATGGGCATGGAGAAGATCGACTTTATGTGGTACCTGAAACGCATCAGCCTGCTGGCGCTATTGGGTTACCTGGGCGGTGCCGCCACTTACATCGGCCTAGCTAGTCTAGGCGTATAAGAAAAAAGGCCAGCTTTATGCTGGCCTTTTTGTTTTCAGGTATCAACGGAAAGGCGGTTCGTCAAAGCTGCGCAGCTTGCGCGAGTGCAGCGAGTCCAGTTGCGCCCGGAGCAGGTCCAATGCCGCGATACCGATTGCCAGGTGCTGACTGACGGCTCGCTCGTAGAACGCATTGGCCGAGCCCGGCAGCTTGATCTCGCTGTGCAGGGGCTTGTCTGACACACACAGCAAAGTGCCGTACGGGACGCGCAGTCGATACCCTTGAGCCGCAATAGTGCCGCTCTCCATATCCACCGCAATGGCGCGGGCCAGATTGATGACCGGACGCTCCTGCGCCCATCTCAGCTCCCAGTTACGGTCGTCATAGGTCAGCACTGTGCCGGTTCGCAGCCGGCGCTTGAGCGCCTCGCCACGGTCGCCCGTCACCTGAGCTGCCGCTTCGGCCAGGGCCACCTGCACTTCGGCCAGGGCCGGGATTGGTATGTGAGGCGGCAATACACGGTCCAGAATGCCGTCACGACGCATATAGGCATGCGCGAGTACGTAATCGCCGATGTTCTGTGACTGCCGCAGCCCGCCACAGTGGCCGATCATCAGCCAGCAGTGCGGGCGTAAGACGGCCAGATGATCCGTAATGTTCTTGGCATTGGATGGCCCCACCCCGATGTTTACGAGGGTAACGCCATGACCATCCGCGGCGATCAGGTGATAGGCCGGCATCTGAAAGCGATGCCAGGCGATACCGCCAATGATGGACTGGGCCTCGCCATCATCCAGGCCGCGCTCGATGGTGACATTACCCGGCAGCACCATACGCACGAACCGAGGATCGTCCCGCAGCTGCTGTAAGCCATGACGAATGAATTGATCGACATAGCGGTGGTAATTGGTCAGGAGAATCCAGGGCTGCACATGGCGCCAGTCACTGCCGGTATAGTGCACGATACGACGCAGGGAAAAGTCCGTCCGGGCGGCATCGAACAGCGATAGGGGAAGAATGGTCTCCTGAGCCCAGTCATACAGGCCATCGGCGATATCGTCGTGGGCGGCGGACAGGTCGGTACTGGGAAAGACGCGCGCCAGCTCGGCGGCCGTCACGCCCGACCCGGCCAGTTCATCCCCCTGCTCCACCACATAGGGATAGGGGATATCCTGCTCGCTCGGCCCCACCTCGACCAGAATGTCGTATTCCGCCATGAGCGGTTCGAGCTGCTCAAGCAGGTATTTGCGAAAGGCAGCCGGGTGCGTAACGGTGGCCCGGTAAGTACCCGGAAGCTGCACCTTGGCATAGGCCCGCGTGGTAGTCGGCACCGCCTGGGAGGAGCGGTAGCACAGACGGATCTCGGGATACCGGAACAGCTGTCGCTCGGCCTCGGTCGGCTCGATACGATCCTTGAGGTAGCGCTTGAGCGCACTGCTCAAGGCTTGGGTTGCCTGCTGATGCAGCGCAGCCAGCCGATCCACCGCCTCGCTAGCCGAATGGGCTGCAACAAAACCATCTTCGAACGTCTGAGGCATGCACGATTTCCTTACTCAAGAATGAACGAGGCAATCTGGCTCCTGCGTCGACTCATCAGCAGGCCAGACAGCCCCTTTGCCAGCATTTAGTCAGAGAGTAGCTGAGTTGGATCACGGTTATCTGACAATTGCTCAGAATCCCTGCGCTGATTCCACAGGTGATGATAATGCCCTTCGGGGTTGGCCAAGAGCTGCGCGTGATTCCCCTCCTCCACCAGCCGCCCTTGCCGCAGCACAATGATGCGATCGGCATCACGGATCGTCGAAAGCCGGTGCGCCACTACAATCATGGTCACCTTGCCGCGCAAATCATGCAGCGCTTCCTGCAAGAGCGTTTCGGTTTCACTGTCGATACTGGCCGTCGCCTCATCCAGCAGCAACACCTTGGGCTGGCGCAGCAGGGCTCGCGCCAGCGCCAGCAATTGCCGCTCACCCGTGGAAAGCGTAAAGCCACGTTCACCCAGCCGGGTTTCCAGCCCCTCGGGCAACCGTGCAATCAGGGGAGACAGGTGAGCATCATCAAGCGCCTCCTGAAGACGCCACGGCTCTGCCTCACTGCCCAGCAGCAGGTTATCGCGCAGGGTGCTGGAACGAATGAATGGCTCCTGCGGTACGGTAGCAATGGCGGCTCCCAATGCTTCAGGCGTCAGGTTTGACAGCTCACGACCATCCAGTAACAGCTGGCCACCCGTTACCGGCTGCAAGCCAGCCAGAAGATCAAGCAGCGTCGACTTTCCGCTGCCGGTCGGCCCGACGATCGCCAGAAACGTGCCGGGGGCAATCTCCAGATTGATATCGCTCAACGTGTCGTGATCCGCACCTTCATGGCGGAAGCGAACCTGTTTGAGCTCAAAGCAGGCTTTGTCCACCGGCCGGCTATCAGTACCCTGTAGTGCCTGGGCCTGATCGAGCAGATTAAGCAGTCGCGTACCGGCAACGCTCGCCTGCTGATAGAGATTGAACCGCTGAGTGATTTCCATCAGTGGCTCGGTCACTCGCCCCAGGTAAGTCACAAAGGCGTACATCACCCCGATCTCGGCTCCTCCACCCAGGTGATTCAGACCATAGGTCAGGAGCAATACTGCCAGCACAATCACGCTCACCAGATCGAGCGCCGAACGCAAGAGCAGGCCCGAGAAACGTACCGTACTGATTCGTGCCTCGTACTGTTGCTGGTTAAGATCATGGAAGTGCTTGCGGAACGGCGCGGTCTGGTTGAAGGCCTGGATAATAGCCATTCCGCCAATCGCCTCATTGAGACGCGCGCTCTGCTCGGAGCGCAGCGCCCTCACCCGCATGGCAGCCGGCCCGCTCAAGCGTTGATACAGCCAGACGATAAAGGCGGCCGCCGGGATAAGCAGCATGGCGATCATCATGAGATGGACATTCATCAGCGCCATGGCCACCAGAATGCCGATCAGCAGCACAATATTGCCGACAATGGTGCCCAAAAACGCGACATAGAGTTCACGCAGGGCATCTGTGTCATTGGTTACCCGCGCGACCAGCTCCCCGGTTGCCGTACGGTCATGAAAACTCTGCGGCAAGTGCAGAACATGGCGGAACAACCGCCGACGCAGCAGCAGTACCGTATCCATGGCGATGCCGGCAAACCGCAGGCTTTGCAGGTAACGCCCGAGTGCGGCGAGCGCCTGGGTTACTACATAGATCAGGAACAGTACGATCAGGGGCTCAGCCCGCAGATCGCCAGGCACCAAGTAGGTATCCAGATAATGTTTAGTTAGCCAGGGGCCCATCACGTCCATGACAGTTGCCCCAATCAGGATAGCCACAGCCGCCATCAGCCGGCGCGGATTGGCCAGCACCGGCCCCAGCAGCAATTTGATAACACGATGCTTAGGCATGTTCGCCTCCTGCCTGTTGCAGCTGCCAGAGTCGGGCGTAGACACCACCCTGCGCCAGCAACTGTTCATGCGAGCCTCGCTCGGCAATACGGCCCTCCTCCAACACAATCAGCTGATCAGCCTCCCGTACGGCAGACAGACGGTGGCTCACAATGATGCGCGTCCGATTGCCCAGGCGAGCCAGCGTCTCGAGCAGACGTGTTTCGGTCGCGGTATCAACGGCCGACAGCGTGTCATCCAGCAGCAGGATAGGCGCATCGGATAACAGTGCACGTGCCAGGGCTACTCGCTGTCGCTGGCCTCCAGACAATGTCACACCGCGCTCACCTACCGGCGTTTCAAGCCCTTCGGGGAGCTGATTGAGGTCTGTGGCAAAGGCCGCGTCGGTCAGAGCGCCCCGGATCTGCTCGGGTGTAGCCTCAGGTCGTCCAAGTGCAACGTTTTCAGCCAGACTGCGGGCAAACAGGAAAGGATCCTGGGGAACGTATGCAAACTGAGCCCGTAACGCTTCCAGTGAGTACGCCTCAAGAGGATGATCGCCCAGGCGAATCTCGCCGTCCGTCAAAGGGTACTGACGGAGCAGCAGCCGCAGCAAGGTACTTTTCCCGCTGCCTGTGGCGCCCACAATGCCCAGCGTACTTCCTGCCGGAAGCTCGAAGTGAATATCCTGCAACGCAGGCGTCTGGCCTTGAGGATAGACAAAGGAAGGAATATTCACGCTCAACGTCGATCCGGGCTCGGGCGTCAATGTCCCCTCGTCTCGGATGCTTTCTACAGAGGCGAAAAACTCGCGCAGGCGACGCCCTCCCGCCTCTCCGCGCTGGAGGATATTGAGGCACCAGCCAATGGCAAACATTGGCCAGATCAGTTGTACAAGGTAAAGGCTGAAGCTGGTCAGCTGTCCTAGCGTAATGGCGCCCTGCATGTAGCGTCCGGTGCCCACGATCAATGTCAGCAGTGTGGCGCAGCTTAGCGCTACGAAGATGATGGGCTCGTACTTGGCTTCGGTTCGCTGAACAGCGTAGTCAGCCTTAGCCGCCGCACGGGCGCGCTCGTCAAAATCATCCAGCTCCGCTTCGATCAGCGCGTTCTGTCGCAGCATACGCAGCCCGCTCAAAGCCTCCTGAGTGCGATCATTGAGGCCTGAGAAGCGCTGCAAGGTCTGCCCGAAGCGTTGCTGAACCCGCTTCGCCACATGGTAGAACCCCCAGGCCATGAACGGAAACGGCAGCAGGGCCATGAGCGCCAACGGCGCATCGATACCGACCAGCATGACTGCCAGTACAAGCACCAGGGTCATGGCCCCGTCAAAACTGGACAACACGCCCTCACCGGCAGCCATCTCTACTGCATCGATATCCTGGGTAGCCCGTGCCAGTAGATCGCCCGTACGACTCGCCTGAAAAAAGCCGGGATCCAGTCGGGTAAGCTTGGCGTAAAACGCATCGCGCAGCTCCACGCCTACCTTGTACGCGGTTCCGAACAACCGTACCCGCCAGTGATAACGAAGCACATAGAGCCCAAGACCAACCACCGCCAGCAGGGCGACACGCCCTAGCAGCTCCGTTTGCCCAAGCTCACCGGCCCGTAGTGCATCAATGGTTTTGCCTACCCACCAGGGCAGCGTCAGATTCAAGAGGCCTACGCCCAACAGGCAGGTGATTGCCCCGCAATAGGCCAGTCGATGGCGAAAGAGAAAATCGCGCAGTAACGTCCAAAGCGCCATGTAAAGAAATACCTGAACATAAGTAGCTGCCCAGTATAGCCCTCTATGACGTCTGAACCGGAGCCTGACAGAGCAGCCAATCCTGTAGAAGAGTTTGCAGTTCACCCAGCCTGACCGGCTTGGCCAGGTAATCGCTCATCCCGGCCGCTAGGCAACGTTCCCGATCACCATGGTGTGGATGGGATGACAACGCCAGCACCGGCAACTCCTCGCAATCGGGCAATGCTCGAATGGCCCGACAGATGGCAAACCCATCCATGACCGGCATCTGGCAATCGAGCAGGACGGCATCCACCGTTACCTGATCCAGAAGTTCGAGCGCCTGAGAGCCGGAATCGGCAGTCCGCACCTGATAGCCCAGCCGGAGCAGCATGCCACGCAGGATCATCTCGTCATGAGCATTGCTCTCCACGATCAGAACCGTGCAATTGGCGGGCTGCCGTGTCGTCAGCACACAGGCGCGGCGCGCAGGTGCCGGCAGCGCCACACGCCCCGGTAGCGGCAAGGTAATAGCCATGCGAAAGCGACTTCCAGCCCCCACCTGTGAGGAATGGCTGAGCGTTCCCCCCAGGAGATGGATCAGCTTGCGACACAGGGCCAGGCCAATTCCCAATCCGCCATAGCGGCGCGTCAGGGAACCATCGAGCTGATGGAAGCGCTGATAGAGCTGCTCGCTCTGCTCCGGTGTAAACCCGATACCCGTATCGACCACCTCAATCAGCAGCGGCTGGCGATAAGCATCTGCCTGCGCATCCGGATGCGCCTGTACGCGTACCGTTACCGATCCTTCATGCGTGAACTTAATGGCGTTTTCGATCAGATGCCCCAAGGCTCTGGCCAGCTTTGGTGCGTCACCTTCCAGGGTATCGGGCAATGCCGGGTCGATCTCCACCTGGAATGCCAGACGCTTGGCCTCGGCACTCGGGGTATAGCGCGCACGCAAACTGTCAAAGAGTCCATGCAGACTGAACGGCACCCGCCGAGCTACCTGCTTGCCGGCACGCAGCTCGGTGAGGGTCAGGATGTCATCCACCATGCGCATCATTGCTCGCGCGGACTCGCTGGCGGACTGGTGGTACTGCTCCAGCTCCACCGTCATGGGCTGCGTCTGGATCAGTTCCAGCGAGCCGATAACGCCGTTCATGGGCGTTCGCAACTCATGGGTCACGGTAGCCAGAAACTCATCCTTCAAGCGATTACTGTTGGCCAGCTCTTCGTTCAACCGCTCCAGTGCACGGCGAGACTCTTCGAGAATCCGCGCCCGTTCCTCGCGCATGGCATTGATCCGGTCAGCCAGAGCCAACGAAAGCAAGGCTACCTCAAGCGCCGAGCCAATCTGGCTCGCATAGACCGTGAGGAAGTTATAAGGCAACAGACCGGCTACCATCAGAATATTGGCCAGCCCGCCAAGCAGGAAAATCGACCATGCGATGATGAAGTAACGCGCGGTACGCATACCATCGAACCAGGCCCGGATACCGGCCGTGAACACGACAAAGATAAAGATCAGTGCCAGGAGCGTAGCCAACCGCATCGCCGTCGCGTAGTCACAGGTCAGTGACGTCAGGACGCACAGGCAGGCCAGTAGGATCAGGCCCTTCATGCAGAGGTCGATTCGACGACTGTACTGGCGGGTCTGCAGGAAATGTCGGGTGAACTGGCTACCAAAGATACCTGCCATGCCGACAAAGAATGGCGTTGCGATGTTGGCCCAGCGAGGACCGTCCGGCCACAGGTACTCGGAGCCGGTCCCGTTGATCGACAGCAGATAGCAGCCGAACGAGCCGACATAAAAGATGTGATACAGATAACTGGGATCGCGAACGCTGAGGAAAATGAGCAGGTTGTAGAGCATCATCACCAGCAGAACACCGTAGATGATACCTAGCAGATAAACACGTGCCGGCTCGGCCTCGATAAACGCCCTGGTGGTCCAGAGCACCAGCGGGGCCTGAACGGACCCCTGACTTTCAACCCGCAGATACAGCCGCTTGGTCTCTCCCGGTGCAAACGACAGCGGATACAGATAGCTGCTGTGCCGAATCAGACGACTGCTGAACGGCAGTGTATCCCCCATGCGCTGGGCCAATCGGTACACACCTTGCGCATCGGGTGCGTAGATATCATAGCGGTCGAGTGGTGGGTAGGAGAGTTCGAGCAGCCAGCTCTTGGGCCCAATGCCGGTCTTGGGTCGATACGCAAGGTCCAGGCGAATCCAGTAGGCCGAGCGTGAATAGCCGGCCCCAAAAACATCTTCGCCATGCCGGATAAAGCTGCCACTTAATGCCGGTGATGTGATGTCTTCGATAGTCGATGTGCCACGAACATCCTCGAATACCTCAATCGACTGTCCGAGGGACAATCGTTCGATCGACTCATCGAACTCAACGGCCTGTACCCACCAGGGCCATGCGAGCAGAATGAAAAAGAACCAGTTGCGCATATAAAAGGCTTCGCCAGAAAAGCCCGCAGGCAGCATCATGCACAAACTGCCCTCTCGTGCGACGCATCCCTTCAAGCATTGAGTTAGGTGCGGCACTCTATCACAGGCCGGCCCAGCAGCTACACTGCCGACCGGAGCCTTTGTTCAGCCTGTTTAGTGATAAGCTTTTTGCCATGAATACACACAACGCTCGTCCCGTCGTCCTTTGCCTTTCCGGTCATGACCCCAGCGGCGGCGCTGGTCTGCAGGCAGACATCGAAGCCCTGATCGCCCAAGGCTGCCATGCGGCACCCGCCGTCACCGCGCTGACCGTTCAGGATACGATCAACGTGTCCGACTTTCGTGTACTGGACCGTGCCTGGGTGATGGCCCAGGCCAACGCCGTGCTGACGGATCTTCCTGTCGCAGCCGTCAAGCTGGGCATGCTTGGTTCTATCGAAATGGTTGAAACAGTACTGGATATCCTCGCGGATCATCCACAGTTGCCACTGGTGTGCGACCCGGTGCTACGCGCCGGTGGTGGTGGAGCCCTTGGCAAGGATGAGGTGGGTTATGCCATCCGCGAGCGGCTGTTGCCGCGCGCAACGATTGTCACGCCTAACCTCCCCGAGGCCCGCATCCTGGCCGAGCTGCCGGAAGGGACGGCAGACGCGTGTGCCGACAAACTTCTCCCCTACTGCGAGCATTTGCTCATCACCGGCGGTCATGGTGACGAGCAGGAAGTGCACAATCGCCTGTACACCCGTGACGGGCATCAGGAAACCTTTATCTGCCAGCGCCTTCCCGGTAGCTATCACGGTTCGGGCTGCACGCTGGCCAGCGCACTGGCCGGTCGGCTGGCTTTGGGAGAAGCCCTGCCCAGCGCAGTTCGCTCAGCTCTGGACTACACCTGGCGCACCCTGCGTGATGCCGAGCGTCCCGGCCGCGGCCAGTATATTCCCCGTCGCCTGCCACTGGACTTCTGCTCATGACTCCACTGCGTGGTCTGTACGCCATTACCGACAGCCAGCTCCTGGCCGACGACAAGCTTCTCCCCTATGTGGAAGCCGCATTGAAGGGCGGTGCTCGCCTGATTCAATATCGGGACAAATCCAGCGACCAGGTCCGCCGTCGGGACGAAGCTCAGGCACTGTCCGAGCTGTGTAGACGCCACGGCGCAGACCTCATCATCAATGACGACCTTGAGCTTGCACTCCAATTGGGTGTGGGCCTGCATCTGGGGCAGGAAGATGGATCCCTCGCCGAAGCACGCCAACAGTTAGGTCAGGCGGCAATTCTAGGAGGTACCTGCCATGCCCAGCTGGCCCTGGCGGAACGCGCTGTCCTGGAAGGCGCCAGCTACATCGCCTTTGGTCGTTTCTTCAACTCAAACACAAAACCCGACGCACCGGCGGCCACGCCTGAATTGCTGATCGAGGCGCAACGCCGCTTCACCGTGCCGGTGTGCGCCATTGGAGGCGTTACCCTCGATAATGCCCCCTTATTGATCGAGCGTGGAGCCAGTCTGATCGCCGTCATTCATGCATTGTTTTCCGCGCCCTCTGCCGAAGAGGTAGAGCGCCGCGCCCGGGCATTCAGTGCACTGTTCAACCCCATTTCGTAGAGAATTCGCCATGTCACGCTCCGAAACACTGTTCGCCGATGCCCAGAAGCATATTCCAGGTGGCGTCAACTCCCCAGTTCGCGCCTTCAAAAGTGTGGGCGGCACGCCCCTTTTCTTCAAGCATGCCGCAGGCGCCTATGTCATCGACGAAGACGACAAGCGTTACGTTGACTATGTAGGCTCCTGGGGCCCGATGATTCTGGGGCATAGTCATCCCGACGTACTGGATGCTGTGCGCCGCCAGCTTGAACATGGTTTGTCCTATGGCGCACCAACTGCCATGGAAACCGAAATGGCCAATCTGATCTGCCAGCTGGTGCCCTCCATGGAAATGGTGCGCATGGTCAGCTCAGGCACCGAAGCTACCATGAGCGCCATTCGCCTGGCACGTGGATATACCGGTCGCGACACCATCATCAAGTTTGAAGGGTGCTATCACGGCCATTCGGACAGTCTTCTGGTAAAAGCGGGCTCTGGTGCCCTCACCCTGGGCGTTCCCAGCTCTCCTGGCGTACCCGCTGCGTTTGCCCAGCACACCCTGACCCTGCCCTACAACGACCTGGACGCCGTCAAGGAAACCCTGCAGAAAGTAGGCGCGGATATCGCCTGTATCATTGTCGAGCCCGTGGCCGGCAACATGAACTGCGTACCGCCTGCCCCCGGCTTCCTGCAAGGCTTGCGTACCCTGTGCGATGAACATGGCGTGGTGCTGATTTTTGACGAGGTCATGACTGGCTTCCGCGTTGCCTTGGGTGGTGCCCAGGCTCATTACGAAATCACACCGGATCTCACCACCTTTGGCAAGATCGTGGGTGGAGGCATGCCTGTCGGGTGCTTTGGCGGTAAGCGCGCCATCATGGAAAAGATTGCACCGCTTGGCCCGGTCTATCAGGCCGGCACGCTGTCCGGTAACCCACTCGCCATGGCAGCTGGCCTGACGACGCTTAAGCTCATCAGCCGTCCCGGCTTCCACGACGAGCTGACCGCTCTGACAACCCGTCTGCTGATCGGGTTGCGCGAACGTGCCCAGGCAGCCGGCGTTCCGTTCGTCACCACCCAGGCAGGCGGCATGTTCGGCCTTTATTTCAGCACGGCAGACGACATCGTGACCTTCGATGACGTTATGGCCAGCGACGTCGAGCGCTTCAAGCGCTTCTTCCATCTGATGCTGGAAGGCGGCGTCTATCTCGCACCCAGCGCTTTCGAAGCCGGCTTCACCTCCATTGCACATGGCGAAGCGGAACTCGACATCACGTTCAAGGCAGCCGAACGTGCCTTTGCCGCGCTGAAAAATTGAGTACCGCCTATCGATGGTTTCGCTTGTAGGCAAACGGAGCGGAACCATCGTTTGCAATGAGCCTCTCAGTTTGAAACAGCCGATATCAGGCAATTACAAAAAAAGTTCATCGTAACTGCGTAAATTTTTTGTAAGGTGGTATCGGCTTCACTCATAATGTGCGAGCCGGCGCGTTTCGCCGGTCGGGTTTCCAGAAAAACCTGCCTCGATCCTGGAGGCGTTCCATGCACCGCGCCGGCCGTTTCATCATTACCAGCTTGCTTCTGTTCCCGCTGCTCGCCTTTGCGGGCGGTAATTCCCTGCTCATTCCCAGCACCAGCCGCTGCAACCTCAATGCAGCCCCGGAAGAGCTTCCGCAAGCCCTCTCCAAGTGCCAGCAGACTGCCCGCGCCGGTGATGCGCAGGCGCAATATGAGCTAGGCAGCTTTTACTACGATGGCAAACAGACCCCAAAGGATTTGAATCAGGCTCGTATCTGGTTCGAGCAGGCTTCGCTGAAGGGCCATGCTGATGCGCAGTACCGATTGGGCACCATGTTTTTCCGTGGCGAAGGTGTTCAGGCCAATACCGTGCAGGCCTATATCGTACTCAAGATGGCTGCCATCAACGGCTCGGAAGACGCCATGGACACCGCGGATCTGGTAGCTGAGCAGATGAGAAGGGATGAGCTGGAAATTGCAACCCAGGTGCTGGGTCAGATTTTCAGGGACTACCTGCAGGATTTGCAGACGGCAGGCACCGGAAATCCTTTCGCGCCACTTCCCTGACAAACCGGTAGACGCAGCCGCATGGTATGACGGCTGCGTTTTGCGGCATTATTTCTCCGGCATTGGTACCGGAAATGGCATGACGTTCGTTCCGCCCTTGGCTTCGCTGATCTTGGCCTGGCCAAGACGCTCCACTTCGTCGATCCGGATGACCGAGTGCAAGGGAACGAAGCTGCGGATAACGCCTTCGAACTGGGACTTCAGTTTTTCTTCACTGGGGTCTACGACGACTTGTGTACGCTCGCCAAAGACGAATTCCTCGACTTCGAGAAAGCCCCACAGATCACTTTGATAGATCTGCTTGGCATACATCTCGTAAACCTGTCCCTGGTTATGAAAAATCACCTTATAGATCGCTGGTTTGCTCATGATGATGGGTAACAGGAATGAAAACGGGGACGGATAATAGCAGTGAGGAGACGATCAGTGCTAGGAAGCAAGGACTCTCATCCTTATAATATGCGGTCCTCAATTTTTTCCCCGACGAAGCGCGCATGACCAAGAAGCTTTTCATCGAAACTCACGGCTGCCAGATGAACGAGTATGACTCGTCCCGCATGGTCGACCTCCTCGGTGAGCATCAGGCGCTGGAGCTGACCGCAAATCCGGCCGAAGCCGATGTGATCCTGCTCAATACCTGCTCCATTCGTGAAAAGGCTCAGGAAAAGGTCTTTTCACAACTGGGCCGCTGGCGCGAACTGAAGTTACAGAACCCCGAGCTGGTAATCGGCGTGGGCGGCTGTGTGGCCAGCCAGGAAGGCGCCGCGATTCGTGATCGTGCGCCCTACGTGGACGTAGTGTTCGGCCCTCAGACGCTGCATCGCCTGCCCGAAATGATCGACGCGGCCCGTGCTACTCGCGTGCCACAGATCGACATTTCCTTCCCGGAAATCGAGAAATTCGATCGCCTGCCCGAACCTCGTGTCGATGGTCCCAGCGCATTCGTCTCGATCATGGAAGGCTGCAGCAAGTACTGCACGTTCTGCGTCGTGCCCTATACCCGTGGTGAAGAGGTCAGTCGGCCTTTTGATGACGTCCTGGCCGAAGTGATTCACCTGGCCGAGAACGGCGTTCGCGAAGTCACTCTGCTCGGACAGAACGTCAATGGCTATCGCGGCCTGACCCACGATGGCCGGATCGCCGACTTTGCCGAGCTGCTGCGCGTAGTGGCGGCCGTTGATGGTATCGACCGGATTCGCTACACCACCTCGCATCCGCTGGAGTTTTCCGACGCCCTGATCCAGGCACACGCCGAGATCCCGGAGCTGGCCAAATTCGTGCATCTGCCGGTGCAGTCGGGTTCTGACCGAATCCTGGCAGCCATGAAGCGCAATCACATGGCCATCGAGTACAAATCACGTATTCGCAAACTCAAGGCGGCGGTTCCTGATATTTGCATCAGCTCTGACTTCATTGTTGGCTTTCCGGGCGAAACCGAGAAGGACTTCGAGCAGACCATGAAGCTGATCGAGGACGTCGGCTTCGACTTCTCCTACTCCTTCGTCTACAGCGCACGCCCCGGCACACCGGCAGCGGATCTGGTGGACGATACCCCGGAAGAGGTCAAGAAACAGCGTCTGCAGATCCTGCAAGCCCGCATCAACCAGCAGGGCTTCGAGATCAGTCGTCGCATGGTTGGCACGGTCCAGACCATCCTGGTCAGCGACTTTTCCAAGAAGGACCCAGGCATGCTCCAGGGTCGTACGGAAAACAACCGCATCGTCAATTTCCGCTCTAGCAATGCCTTGCTGATTGGCCAGTTCGTCCAGGTTCATATTGATGACGCACTGCCCCACTCCCTGCGAGGCACCCTTCTAGCAGAAATTGCACAGCCGCATGCAACTTCCGGTGCCATAGTCACTGTCTGACTATTGGTAGAGTGCGCACTTTGCCAAGTGCGCACAACCGATTACTCTTCAAGTAAACATCATCAGCTATAGGGCGATTATTCCTTCCTTGAATACACCTCAAGAACCTCGGCGCTTTACTCTCGAACCGTTTGATGCTCAACGCTTTGCCAAGCTTTGCGGCCAGCTCGACGAAAACCTTCGGCAGATCGAAAAACGGCTCGATATCGAAATCCGCAACCGCGGCAACCAGTTCGAACTGGTCGGCCCGCCGGAGCGTATCCAGTCGGCTGAAAATCTGCTGCGACGTTTGTATCGCGAGACCAAGACCGAAGATGACCTGACGCCTGACATGGTTCATCTGTTTCTGCAGGAGTCCGGCCTTGAGGGGCTTTCCGAGCCTCAGAGCGATCTGAATGTCTCGCTGCGCACCCGCAAAGGCATGATTCGTCCTCGCGGTGCCAATCAGCAGCGGTATGTCAAGTCGATCCTCGACCATGACATCAACTTTGGCATTGGCCCGGCGGGCACCGGCAAGACCTACCTCGCCGTAGCCTGTGCCGTCGATGCTCTCGAACGAGAGCAGATCCGCCGTATCCTGCTGGTTCGCCCCGCGGTTGAAGCGGGCGAGAAGCTCGGCTTCCTACCGGGTGATCTGGCTCAAAAGATCGACCCGTACCTGCGTCCTTTGTATGACGCCCTGTACGAGATGCTTGGCTTTGAGACCGTAGCCAAACTGATCGAACGGCAGGTTATCGAAGTGGCGCCACTGGCTTACATGCGGGGTCGAACACTCAACAACAGCTTCATCATTCTTGACGAGAGCCAGAACACTACCGTCGAGCAGATGAAAATGTTCCTGACACGTATCGGCTTCGGCTCTACAGCCGTCATCACCGGCGATATCACCCAGGTCGACCTGCCCCGCGGCACGCGCTCAGGTCTGGCCCATGTCATCAACGTCCTGAAAGACGTGCCGGGCATTGGATTTACGCACTTTCTGGCAAAGGACGTGGTACGTCATCCTCTGGTACAGCGCATTGTCGAAGCTTATGATCGCTTCGAACAACAGCAGACTGACAAACGTCAGTCGCGGGAAAACACGAATGACGATTGAGCTTGATGTACAAATCGCCAGCGAAGCGCCCGATCTACCTGAGGAACCTGAGTTACGTCGCTGGTGTGAGGTCGCCCTCCGCCAGCGCACCGCTGATTCAGAACTGACCATCCGCCTGGTGGATGAGCCGGAAGGTCGCGAACTCAATCGCACCTACCGACACAAGGACTATACCACCAACGTACTTACTTTCCCGGCCGATGTACCCGACGAGCTGCTGGATATTCCGCTGCTGGGTGACGTCATCATCTGCGCACCAGTCATCGCGCGCGAGGCTGCCGAGCAGGGTAAGCTTCTCAAGGCCCATTGGGCTCATATGGTTATTCATGGCTGCCTGCACCTGCTTGGCTATGACCATATCGAAGACGAAGAAGCGGAAGAAATGGAAAGCCTGGAACGAGAATTGCTGGCAGAACTAGGTCATCCCGACCCATATGGCGACGAACAAAACTGACATGAACGAAGATCGATCGAGTAACGGGCACAGGTCCTGGCTGGAACGGATTGTCCAGGCTTTTGCCCACGAGCCCAAGAGCCGCCAGGAACTCCTGGAGCTGCTCCGTGAGGCTCACGAAAACAAGGTGCTCGACAGTGAAGCCTTATCCATTGTCGAGGGCGCTATCTCTGTTGCCGACCTGCAAGTACGCGACATTATGGTGCCGCGCTCACAGATCATTAGCGTCAAGGCCCACCAGACGCCCCAAGAGTTTCTGCCGGCCGTTATCGAGGCCGCTCACTCCCGCTATCCGGTCATTGGCGAGACGCCTGACGATATCCTCGGCGTCCTGCTCGCCAAGGATCTGCTGCCCCTGATCATTCACGGGGACCAGGCCTTCGATCTTAAGACTATTTTGCGCCCGGCCACCTTTGTTCCAGAATCCAAGCGGCTTAATGTGCTTCTGCGTGAGTTTCGTACCACGCACAACCATATGGCCATTGTGGTGGATGAGTATGGTGGTGTGGCAGGCCTTGTCACCATTGAGGACGTGCTTGAGCAGATCGTGGGTGACATTGAAGACGAGCACGATGTCGAGGAAGAGAGCTTCATCAAACCGCTTCCCAGCGGGGACTTCATCGTCAAGGCGCTGACACCTGTCCAGGCCATCAATGATTTCTTCGACACAGAGTACCCCGATCAGGATGTAGATACAGTGGGCGGTCTTGTCATGAGCGCCTTCGGTCATCTTCCTCGCCGAAACGAGGAAGTGGTCATCGACGACTTCCGCTTTCGTGTACTCAACGCAGACGGTCGTCGCATCCATCTGCTGCGCATGACTCCGCTCACCGAGCGCTAAGCTGTAACGGCCTGTCTGCTCGCCTGAGCAGGCAAGCCGCTGAATAGCCCCGTATATACCTCTCTTAGTAGCTAGCAGCACCTGGCATCCATTAAGCTTGCGCACCGCTGCATAGACCAAGGATTTCCGATGCGCTGGATGATTACCCCCGGCTGGAAAGGCAATTTGCTGGCACTGGTTGCCGGCGCGCTAACGCCCCTCGCACTGGCGCCGTTCAACTTCTGGCCGCTGGAAATAGTATCGATCGCCTTCTTCTATCTTTCGCTGCGCGAATTGCGCGCCGGATGGGCCTTTCTGCGAGGCTGGTGCTATGGCCTGGGGGCCTTTCTGGCGGGTACGAGCTGGGTATATGTCAGCATCCACGACTACGGTGCGGCATCCATGCCATTGGCGGCGGGTCTCACGTTTGGGTTCTGTGCCGGTATTGCCCTGTTTTTCGCGCTGCCAGCCTGGTTATGGGTGCTTTGTTTGCGCCGCAATCATGCACCCGCCAGTGACGCCCTGGCCTTTGCAGCGCTTTGGTTTGGCCTGGAACTGTTCCGCAGCTGGTTCCTGACCGGCTTTCCCTGGCTGTTTGCAGGCTATAGCCAAATGGATGGCCCGCTGGCCAGCCTTGCTCCAGTGGGTGGCGTCTGGCTTCTGTCATTCAGCGTGGCGTTGATCGCCGCTCTGCTCGTCAATATTCCCTGGCTGATTCGCAGACCCGTCAGCCTGGTTGCAGGTATCGTCCTGCTGATTGCACCCTGGTTCGGCGCCATTGCCTTCAAAGGACAAGTCTGGACTCAGCCAGCCGGCGAGCCGCTCAAGGTAGCCGCCATGCAAGGCAATATTGCCCAGGAACTCAAGTGGGATCCGGGCCATGTGCAGGATACGCTGGCCCTGTATCGCCAGATGACTATTCGGGAAGGCAAGACCGACCTGATTGTCTGGCCGGAAAATGCCATTCCAGTGCTCAAGGAATATGCTGACGGCTATTTACAAGACGTTACGGCTATCGCCAACCAGCGCGGCGCAACGCTTATCACGGGCATTCCGGTACGTGAGCGTGACGACAAGGGCCAGGATCGTTTTTATAACGCGCTAACGGTCAATGGCGACAATACAAACACGTATTACAAACAGAAGCTGGTGCCGTTTGGCGAGTATGTTCCCTTGCAGGAGCAGCTGCGCGGACTGATCACCTTCTTCAACCTACCGATGTCCGATTTCGTCCCGGGCCCAGAAGGGCAGCCGTTATTAACAGCCAAGGGATACCAGATCGCCCCGTTCATCTGCTATGAAGTGGTCTATCCGGAATTCGTGGCAGACATGGCCACCCGTAGCGATCTTCTGCTGACGGTAAGTAACGACACATGGTTCGGTAAATCATTCGGTCCTCAGCAGCATCTGCAAATGGCCCGGATGCGTGCATTGGAAAGTGGTCGCTGGATGATCCGGGGCACCAACAATGGTGTCACGGCCCTGATTGACCCCTTTGGCCGCATCACCACCCAGATCCCATCATTCCAGTTGGCTACGCTGCACGGGTCGGTCGTACCGATGAAGGGAGCTACACCCTACCTGACCTGGCGCCTCTGGCCGCTGGCCATTCTGTGTGGCCTGCTGACGCTTTGGGCGCTGGCTCGTAGAGGCCTTGAGCGCTCCCGTCCTATCGTCTAATGGAAGACAGTGGCAGGCCAGATATGACTGGCCTGCCCTTCTTCAGCGGTAGGCCAGCGGATAGGCTATGAGCCCTATCGCTTCGTTCATCAGAATCATGCTCTGGGCAATTGCCTTGGCCTCGGGCATCCATCCTCCCAGCGGCTTGCCGTTAGGCGTGCTCATGAATCCCATTGGCGCAGCGATCACCTCGAACCCCTGGCGCTCGAAGCACCACCGGGCACGCGCCATATGAAACGCCTGGGTAACCAGCACGATTCGCTTAACACCTGCTGGTTTGAGAATAGCCGCACTGAGCGTCGCATTTTCCCACGTGGTACGGCTGTCTTTCTCCTGCCACCGCACCGATACGCCCAGGTCTTTTTCCATGACCTCGGTCATCAATTCCGCTTCGCTGGGAGGCGAAGACAAAGGTGAGCCTCCAGAAATAAGAATCGGCAGCTGAGAGACCTTGGCGATACGTGCCGCATAGCGAACACGTTCAATGCCCATCGCGCTGGAGACATCGCCTTCCCACGCCGGATCGTTACGCTCCCGGGAAGCACCCAGGATAACAATGGCATCTGCCTGCTGAGCCAGAGACGACCAATCAGCCTGAGCCAGAGGCGGATCACGCTCGATCAGGCGCGCCTCCCATTCAACCGCAATCGGCAGACTGATCAGCCAGAAACCACCTGCGCCCATGATCAGGCAGGCAACCGAAATTCGGGGCCAACGCTTGCGAAGCACGATACCGGCCCATAACAGCAACAAAAACAGGCCTGGCGGCATCAACAGCTGCTTGCAAACGTAGCGAATCAACATCGAGACATCCATGACGTCAGGCACATCCCTGGTCTAGCTGGAAAAACGAGACGTGATAATAACGCGTAGGAAGCGGATTACCGAGGTGCAGGCATTCGAAGCGAAGTCAGATAGCGCAAGTATCCGTGCTGCAGACCTTGTGAGTCATGCACAGGGGGCACCGCTCGATTTGTTGTCCAGCGTTAACTTGCAGCCCGCAACGCAGGCAGCGCACTGCCACTGACGACTTTCCCAGACGGGAAGGCCTCGGATAAATCAGCTCCTGACAGGCATGAACCCATTGATCATTTCTGACCAGCCACGCCCTGATGATGTCCAGATCCTCCTGATGAAGGCCGGAAATTTCTATCTCCTGCTGCGCCCTGCGGTGCAAACGCTCCGCCGTGGCAGCCTCGTCCAGAGCACGCTCCAGACGCCGTTGCAAACGCTCCAGCGGAAGTCTCGCCAGGCGCTGCGCTGTGTCATGACTCATAGATAGCCTCCGGAAAGTCCTATCCTGCTGTTACCCAAGCGTAGTGCGCGATTGGCGAAACCGCGAGCCGATAAAATGACGAATTTCACTTTTATGAAATAAAACGCTTTCTGGCTAAAGGTTCCTTGCGTGGAGACGGTTCATGTATGCTTACCGGCTTATCTAATTGCTTTTCGTAGCCGCAGATCACGCCATGCACGAACATTACCAACCCCGTGAGATAGAAGCCGCCGCCCAATCCTGGTGGGAACAGAACAATGCCTTCTCTGTGACGGAGCAGCCGGGAAAGGAGAAGTACTACTGCTTGTCCATGTTCCCCTACCCAAGCGGCAAGCTGCACATGGGGCACGTCCGCAACTACACCATCGGTGATGTGATTGCCCGCTATCACCGCATGCAGGGCAAGAATGTCCTGCAACCCATGGGTTGGGATGCCTTCGGTATGCCGGCGGAAAACGCCGCGATGAAAAATAACGTCGCCCCTGCCAAGTGGACGTATGAAAACATCGAATACATGAAGAACCAGCTCAAGAGCCTGGGCCTTGCTATTGACTGGTCGCGCGAAGTTACAACCTGCAAGCCCGACTATTATCGCTGGGAACAGTGGCTTTTCACGCGTCTCTTCGAGAAGGGCATCATCTACCGCAAGAACGGCACCGTAAACTGGGACCCGGTCGACCAGACCGTACTGGCGAACGAGCAGGTCATCGACGGTCGCGGTTGGCGCTCAGGCGCGCTGATCGAAAAGCGTGAGATTCCGATGTACTACTTCCGCATCACCGATTATGCGGAAGAACTGCTGGCGTCTCTGGATGATCTGCCCGGCTGGCCCGAGCAGGTCAAGACCATGCAGCGCAACTGGATCGGCAAGTCCCGTGGCATGGAAGTTCAGTTCCCCTATGACCAGGCCTCCATTGGTCATGCCGGCGCACTCAAGGTCTTCACAACGCGCGCCGACACCCTGATGGGTGCCACTTATGTGGCTGTCGCGGCCGAGCATCCGCTGGCTACCCAGGCAGCGCAGAACAATCCCGAGCTGCAGGCTTTCATTGACGAATGCAAGCGTGGCGGCGTGGCAGAAGCCGACATCGCCACCCAGGAAAAGAAAGGCATGCCGACGCCCTTGTTCGTCGAGCATCCGTTAACGGGTGAAAAATTGCCGGTATGGGTCGCCAACTACGTCCTGATGCATTACGGTGAAGGCGCGGTCATGGCCGTTCCGGCACACGACGAGCGCGATTTTGAATTCGCGACCAAATACAATCTGCCTATCAAGCCGGTCGTACGTACCAGCGCAGGTGACGAGACCTCTGCTCCCTGGCAGGCTGCCTATGGCGAGCACGGCACGCTGATCAACTCCGGCGAATATGACGGCCTTGACTTCAATGCGGCGTTTGAAGCCATCGCTGCGACCTTGCAGACCAAAGGTCTGGGCGAGCCGCGCACTCAATTCCGCCTGCGCGACTGGGGCATCAGCCGTCAGCGTTACTGGGGATGCCCGATCCCGATCATCCACTGCAATAGCTGTGGTGATGTTCCCGTTCCGGAAGATCAACTGCCGGTCGTTCTGCCAGAAGATGTGATTCCAGACGGTGCAGGCTCTCCTCTGGCCAAAATGCCGGAGTTCTACGAGTGCTCCTGCCCCAAATGCGGCAGAGCTGCCAAGCGCGAAACCGACACCATGGACACGTTTGTCGAGTCGTCCTGGTACTTCGCCCGCTACGCATCGCCCAAGTTTGAAGGCGGTATGGTCGATAAGGATGCTGCCAACTACTGGCTGTCCGTCGACCAATATATTGGCGGTATCGAGCACGCGATTCTTCACCTGCTCTATGCACGCTTCTTCCATAAATTGATGCGTGACGAGGGGCTTCTCTCCTCCGATGAGCCGTTCAAGAACCTGCTGACCCAGGGCATGGTAGTCGCTGAAACCTATTACCGCATGGATGAAAAAGGCGGTAAGGACTGGTTCAACCCGGCTGACGTGGAAGTCGAGCGTGACGCCAAGGCCAAGGTTATTGGTGCCAAGCTGAAGACAGACGGTCTGCCGGTAGAAATCGGCGGCACTGAAAAGATGTCCAAATCAAAGAACAACGGAGTGGACCCGCAGGCCATGATCGATCAGTACGGCGCCGACACATGCCGACTGTTCATGATGTTTGCCTCCCCTCCGGACATGAGCCTCGAGTGGTCCGACTCCGGCGTTGAGGGCGGTAGCCGCTTCCTGCGTCGCGTCTGGCGTCTCGCCCAGGCGCATATCAGCCAGGGCCTTACCTCTGCTCTGGATGTGGCAACGTTGACAAACGAGCAGAAGGAAGTCCGTCGCGCCATTCACCTTGCGATCAAGCAGGCCAGCCAGGATATTGGACAGAACCACAAGTTCAACACGGCCATTGCAGCTGTGATGACATTGATGAATGTGCTGGAAAAAGCGCCGCAGGCCACCGAGCAGGACCGCGCGTTAATGCAGGAAGGTCTGGAAACCGTCGCGTTGCTACTGGCACCGATTACGCCCCATATCTGCCATGCATTGTGGAATGAGTTGGGGCATGCCGATGCCGTTATCGATGCCCGCTGGCCAAGCGTGGATGAAAGCGCCCTGGTACAGGACACCCTGCAGATCGTGATTCAGGTAAACGGCAAGTTGCGTGGCCACATTGAGGTCGCAGCCCAAGCCAGCCGTGAAGACATCGAGGCTGCTGCCCGTACGAACGAAAATGTTCTGCGCTTTACTGAGGGACTGACAATCCGCAAAGTGATTGTTGTTCCTGGCAAGCTGGTCAATATCGTCGCCAATTGAGGCTGAACGGAGTGAAAAAGATCATGATGAAACGGAGCTTTCCCTGCCTTGCAGCGATTGGAATGACCGTGTTGTTAAGTGCTTGCGGTTTTCAGCTGCGAGGTACAGGCGACACCGAACTGTCGCTGCGTGAGCTGAGTCTTTCCGCCCGTGACAGCTACGGTGAAACGGTCAAGCAGGTAAGAACCATGCTTGAAAGCAATCATGTAAACGTCAACCCGGGCGCAACCTATACGTTGTACCTGGCAGGTGAGCAGCAGACGCAACGCACTGCGAGCTATACCGCGGGCGCACGTAGTGCTGAAATCGAGCTGACGACCAAGCTGCCCTATGAAATTCGTGGCCGCAACGATGCCGTGCTGCTGCATGATGATCTGGAAACGCAGCGTTACTACGTGACGGATGAAAACAACATCATCGGCTCCGAGCAACAGGCTCAGCAGCTCCGTCGGGAAATGCGTGCAGAACTGGTCCGCCAGCTGGCTTCGCGCCTGCAGACCATTACACCCCAGCGGCTCGACAAGTTGCAAAGCGAGGCTGATGCACGAGCGCGTGCCGAGGCCGAGGCCGCACGCGCAGCGCAGCAGAACATGCCGCCACAACAATCTCCGATCGAAATACCCACCCGCTAACGACTACGGGGCCTTATGGCCCCGTATTTTTATCCTATGAAACTGAACCCTGCTCAACTCGCCAAGCACCTGCAAGGACAGCTGGCGCCAATTTATATAGTCAGCGGCGACGAGCCCCTGCTTTGCCAGGAGGCAACCGATGCCATTCGAGCCTCGGCGAAAAGCCAGGGGTTTGATGAACGTCAGGTGTTCAACGTAGAAAATAACTTTGACTGGAGCCTGCTTTACGAAGCAGGGGCAAGCCTGTCTCTGTTTGCCCAGAAGCGTCTGATCGAATTACGCATTCCAAACGGCAAGCCTGGTGATAAAGGTGCCGAAGCGCTACTACGCTATCTATCGCGCCCTGCTGAAGATACATTGCTGCTCATCAGCCTGCCCAAGCTGGATGGCAGCGCCCAAAAGACCAAATGGGCCAAGGCCCTGATTGAACATGCTGACGTTCAGTTCATTCAGATCTGGCCCATCGATGTTCATCAACTGCCTCAATGGATCCGCCAACGCCTTTCTCAGGCAGGTCTGGCCGCCTCGCAGGAAGCGGTCGAACTGATTGCCGTCCGGGTAGAAGGCAACCTGCTTGCAGCCGCCCAGGAAATTGAAAAACTCAAGCTCTTGGCCGAAGGCAACCAAATTGATGTCGCCACTGTACAGGCAAGCGTTGGTGATAGTGCCCGCTTCGACGTTTTTGGTCTTATCGATGCGGTTCTGGCAGGGGAAGCCAATCACGCGTTACGTATTCTGGAGGGTCTTCGCGGCGAGGGTGTCGAGCCGCCAGTGATCCTGTGGGCACTGGCCCGAGAGCTGCGGCAACTGGCCAACCTTGCGCAACAGCAGGAACAGGGTATACCACTTGACCGCGCGTTTGCGCAGGCAAAGCCCCCGGTCTGGGAGAAAAGACGTCCACTCATAAGCCGCGCCCTGCAACGACACTCTACGGCCAAACTAAGTCGCCTATTGCTGGATGCCCAGCTTGTGGATGCGCAGATCAAGGGCCAGGCCCCGGGTGATACTTGGACAACCCTGCGCCAGTTGACCTTGCTGTTGGCGGGTCAACGCTTCTCCTTGCCTTCTGCCGCTCTGGATACATTCTCACGATAATCGTAAGATGCCGGTCTTCGCGCAACCGCGCATTCAGACCGAGTACTCTCATGACCAAAAAACAGCGAAGGCCCAACAAGGCCAAATCCACCATTGCCCAGCCCCTATTTCGCTGTCGACAGGAAAAGCCCAAGAAAGGCAAAGGCAGTTATCGCCGTGAAGCCTTCCCAACTGATGATGGGAAGGCTTTTTTATTGGTAGCCGCATAATTCCATCCGTACTCCCTTCTCCAAACGAAGACGCCTCGATTCAGGCATGTTATGGTGACGAGTCTGTTGACGCACCCGGTGGAGATTCATGCAACACGGGAAAAAACGCAGGCTGAAACACGGCAGCCTTATCGCAGGCACTCTCGCGACATTGATCACAGGGGTCATTGCTGCCTGTGCACAAACACAGACGCAGAGCGAAACGGCCACGAACGCACCTACCTCTGCCTCACAAAGCCGCTCCGCCAGTACGACGCCTGAGCCTGCTCCTCAGGAAAGCTTCGAGCAATGGCGAGACCGCTTCCGGCAGGACGCTCAAGCGGTCGGTATTACTACCGCAACCTTCAATCAGGCTTTCGCAGGCGTGACTGCTGACGATGCCGTGATTGCAGCGGACCGCAGCCAACCCGAATTTACCCGTCCTGTGTGGGAATACCTGTCGTCTGCAGTTTCCCAGCAGCGCATTGCAAACGGCCAGAAGCTACTAACCCAATATTCGAGCCTTCTGGCGCAACTCGAGGCACGTTACGGCATCGAGCCAGAACGCCTTGTGGCCTTCTGGGGTATCGAAAGCAACTATGGCAACAACATGGGCACCAAGAGCGTTATTCGTTCTTTGGCAACCCTGGCTTATGAGGGACGACGCCCCGCCTTCGCGCAGGCGCAACTGCTGGCCGCACTGACCATCATCCAAAATGGCGATATTACGCCTGAGCGCATGATTGGCTCCTGGGCTGGTGCCATGGGTCAAACGCAGTTCATTCCAACGACCTACAATGAACATGCCGTCGACTTTGATGGTGACGGTCGTCGGGATATCTGGGGCTCCAATGCTGATGCATTGGCCTCAACGGCCAACTATCTGAAAGCCTCCGGTTGGCAGGACGGAAAGCCATGGGGTTTTGAAGTTCGCCTGCCGCAGGGCTTCGATTATGCTCAAGCAGACATGGACATCCGCAAGCCCTTGTCAGATTGGCAGGCCATGGGTGTTCAAGGCGCAACGACGCCCCTCTCCCCTGCGTACTCCATGGAGCAGGCTTCTCTACTGCTTCCAGCGGGACATCGAGGGCCAGCCTTTTTGGTCTTCAACAATTTCCGGACCATTCTTCGATATAACAACTCATCATCCTATGCGCTAGCCGTGGGACTTCTATCGGATAGCTATAAGGGCGCCGGGAAAGTCAGCGCAGCTTGGCCGCTTGAGGACGTTCCACTCAGCCGCAGCGAGCGAGTCGAACTTCAGCAGCGCCTGGCAGACCGAGGTTTTACGCCTGGTGCTGCTGACGGCATCATAGGTGCCAATACCCGTAAAGCCATACGAGCGTTCCAGCAGACGCTGGGCTGGCCAGCAGACGGCTACCCTACCCCATCCCTGCTGGCTCGTTTACGTTCCTGACAGGCAATAAAAAAG
>NZ_DEYV01000026.1:0-272868 GCF_002364655.1 Pseudomonas sp. UBA3149 | reverse complement strand
CTTTTTTATTGCCTGTCAGGAGATTTTGCTGCCATGCGCCTGCTGGTCGGCATGATAGGAGGAGCGAACCAGCGGGCCGGATGCCACATTCTTGAAGCCCATCTTTTCGCCTTCCTCGGCAAACCAGGCGAAGGTATCCGGATGAACAAAGCGCTGTACCGGCAAGTGATTACGAGAAGGCTGTAAATACTGGCCCAGGGTCAGCATGTCGATGTCATGCTCGCGCATGCGCTTCATGACTTCAATGACCTCATCGTCTGTCTCGCCAAGCCCCAGCATCAGGCCTGATTTGGTGGGGACGTGTGGTACACGCTGCTTGAACTTCTGCAGCAGGTCCAGCGACCACTCGAAATCGGAGCCCGGACGAGATGACTTGTACAGGCGCGGCACCGTTTCCAGGTTGTGGTTGAAGACATCCGGCGGCTCGGTAGCGGTGATATCCAGCGCGATATCCATACGGCCACGGTAGTCAGGTACCAATGTTTCCAGCTGGATGCCGGGAGACAGCTGGCGGATCTCCCGCAGACAGTCGGCAAAATGCTGAGCGCCGCCGTCTCGCAGGTCATCACGATCTACCGATGTAATGACGACATACTTCAGACGAAGGTCGGCAATCGCGACAGCCAGATTTCGTGGCTCATCGACATCCAGAGGCTTCGGACGGCCATGTCCCACGTCACAGAAGGGGCAACGACGTGTACAGATGTCGCCCATGATCATGAATGTAGCTGTACCGCCAGAGAAGCATTCACCCAGGTTGGGGCAAGAGGCCTCTTCACAGACGCTATGCAGCTTATGCTTGCGAAGCAGCTGCTTGATGCGCTCCACTTCTGGCGTCACTGGAATTCGTACGCGAATCCAGTCAGGTTTACGTGGCAGCTCTTCGGTCGGGATGATTTTGACCGGGATGCGGGCAACCTTTTCTGCACCACGCAGTTTGACGCCCATTTCAACTTTCTTGCGCGCAGGCGCTTCAGCGATGGGCGTCTCGACGTTCACACTGTCTTGCACTGTTGTCATGTCAGCTCTTTTCCAGGGTGATCTGGTCAGCATAGCCAAGCTGTGACACGAGCTGCTCACGCAGCCGCTGGGTCACCTCGGCAAATTCGATCGGCCCGGCATGATCGCGTAGCTGGGTCATGGCCAGGCCGGCATAACCGCAGGGGTTGATTCGACGGAACGGCGCCAAGTCCATGTCGACATTCAAGGCCAGACCATGGAAGGAGCGTCCGTTACGGATACGCAAGCCAAGGGATGCGATCTTTGCACCCTTGACATAAACACCAGGGGCATCAGGCTTTGCATACGACTCGACCCCGTAGCTGGCCAGCACGCCAACCAGGCTTTGCTCGATTCGGGATACAAGCTCACGAACCCCCAACCCCAATCGCCTGACATCCAGAAGCAGATAGGCAATCAGTTGTCCCGGACCATGGTACGTTACTTGGCCGCCTCTATCGACCTGTATGACAGGAATTTCATCGGCATTGAGCAGATGCTCGGCCTTGCCTGCCTGCCCTTGGGTGAATACGGCGGGATGCTGTAGCAACCAGACCTCGTCCAGCGCCGAAGGATTGCGCTCGTCAGTAAAACGCCGCATGGCCTGCCAGGTCGGCTCATAGGAGACCAGGCCCAGCTCTCGGAAGCCGAGCGTCTTATCCATTACAGCACCATATGGACGCGGCCGGTGGTACGCAGGTCCGAATGGATCGACTGCAGCTGCTCGACACCGGTAGCACGGATCAGGACCTGTACTGACAGAAAGCGGCCGTTACGGCTATCACGCGTTACCAGCGTCGTAACGTCCAGATCCGGTGCGTGGCGCTGAATGATTTCAACTACCAGATCAGTAAAACCGTCTCCGGCATCACCGATCACCTTGATCGGATAGTTATCGCAAGGAAATTCAATTTTTGGAGCTTGAGTGTCGGTATCAGTCATGGCATTCGCGGGTCTGGGGCCCGAAGGTAGAGACGCCCGCTAAAGCGGGCGTCTTGAGATCAGTTGAACAGTCCGTAGAAGAATAGACGAATGCTATCCCACAACTTACGGAAGAAACCACCCTCCTCGACCGGCTGCAAGGCTACCAGGTCAGCAGTGTGCATGACCTTGTCATCCAGCTTCACTTCCACCTTGCCGATAGGCTGACCCTTGGCGATCGGTGCAGTGATCTGTGGGTTCATAACAATTTCAGCTTTCAGCTTTTTCAGCTGACCGCGGGGCAGCGTCATGGTCAGGTCGTCTGCCAGACCAGCAGAAACCTCATGCTCGGTGCCTTTCCAGACCGGCGCACGCGCAAGCTCTACACCCTTCTTGTAGAAGGACTGGGTTTCGAAGAAGCGGAAACCATAGGTTAGAAGCTTCTGGGTTTCGGCTGCACGGGCCTGCTCACTGTTCGTACCGAATACCACCGCGATCAAGCGCATACCGTCACGAACAGCAGAGGCGGCCAGGCAATAGCCTGCTTCATCAGTGTGGCCGGTCTTCAGACCGTCAACGGTCTTGTCACGCCATAGCAGCAGATTGCGGTTAGGCTGCTTGATGTTATTCCAGAAGAATTCCTTCTGGGAGTAAATGGCATAGTGAGTCGGCTCTTCATAGATGATTGCACGAGACAGTTTGGCAATGTCATGGGCAGAAGAGTAATGGTCCGGGTTAGGCAGACCCGTAGCATTCATGTAATGGGTATTGCTCATACCCAGACGCTGCGCCGTGGTATTCATCATGTCGGCGAACGCGTCTTCACTGCCAGCAATATGCTCAGACATGGCCACGCTCGCGTCGTTGCCTGACTGGATAATGATGCCGTGGAGCAAATCGCTAACCGAAACCTGATTGCCCACCTGAATGAACATCCGGGAACCACCGGTACGCCAGGCATGCTCGCTCACATTGACCATATCGCTTTCCTTGATACGGCCACGCTGGATCTCCAAAGTCGCGATGTAGGCAGTCATCAACTTGGTCAGACTGGCTGGAGGCAGGCGCTGGTCGGAATTATATTCCGTGATGATCTGGCCACTGCTCGCATCCATGAGAACCCAGGACTTGGCAGCAAGCTGCGGGGGCGAAGGAATCATCGGCTCGGCCGCCCAGGCGGCTGGCGCAGCGATGAGCAGAACGAGCAAAAAGACGCGTTGAGCTAAGGTGGTGATGTTCATCCGACTCTCTAATGGTTAAGCAGACTAATTAAACAAGCCCAGAGGGCATATACACAGAGCGTCCTTGCTCCTAATCCGGACGTACCAGCGAGGCTTGCCCCAGATTGGCAAGACGCACGGTATTTTGCAGCTGACTGGCCTCACCCTGCGTGCCGATCGGCCCGAGTCTCACGCGGTGCAGAGTCTGCTGGTTGCGCACGACCGAGCTGATAAAGACCGGGGCAGCTGTCAGCTCGCTGAGTTTGTCCTTCAGGAGCTCCGCAGCGTCCGGGTTGGCGAAGGCGCCCACCTGGAGATACAGCCCACCGGCTTGTGCAGAAGCGTTTTTTTTTGAGTCGATCTCAAGCGGCACAACCGGCGCGGCATGCTGTTGCGGAGGCGGATTATAGGTTTCAACCGTAGCCACTGTCTGTGGTTTTACAGGTGTCGGAGCGGTAGGCGCACGTTGCGGCTGCGCCAGCACCATTGGCATCGGGCGGCCTTGCTGAGCCCACCATTGTGCCGGATCGATACCCTCGACACGCACATGGGCCGTTCCTGTCTCGGCGTAACCAAGCTTCTTGGCAGCCGCAAAAGACAGGTCAATCACACGATCTGAATAGAACGGACCACGATCATTGACCCGAACGATAACGCTTTTGCCATTATCCAGGTTGGTTACACGAACGTAGCTGGGTAGCGGCAGGGTCTTGTGAGCGGCAGTCATGCCATAGAGGTCATAGGTCTCGCCGTTCGCCGTGGCTTGACCATGAAACTTGGTGCCATACCAGGAGGCAGTCCCGGTGACACGATAGCTCGTAGCATCGTTCAGCGGGAAATAGGTCTTGCCCAGCACCGTGTAGGGGTTGTTCTTGATAGGCCCGTAGTTGGGCATCGGAACGGCATCAGGAATACGTGAAACATCCACATCCCACCAAGGAGCACCGTCCTTATGCGGGCGTGAGTAACTACCAGCACTTGCATTGGACCCATAGGTGGTCGGACTTTTTGGGGATGGGCTTGAGCAACTTGCCACTAGCCCTGCCAGGGCAAGACAGGTTGCGGCGGTCAAACCGCGATTAAAATAACTCATTGCGACGCCCCATGCGTATGACGCTCAGCAATAGCCTCCGCCAGCTGATTTACAGCCATGGCATACATGACGCTACGGTTGTAGCGTGTGATTGCATAGAAATTGGGCAGTCCCATCCAGTATTCAGGACCTGCCTCACCGTCCAGCCGGAATGAGGTGACACGCAGGTCATCCCTTAACGGCTCGGATGGATTCCAGCCCAGCGCACGCAAATCTGCCACGCTTTTAACCGGTTCGATACCCTGAACGACACCCTGTTCCACTTTATCGCCACGTACCTGAGCGCGCACCGCCACGTTGCCACCCGCAGTCCAGCCGTGGCGTTTGAAATAGCTGGCGACGCTGCCAATGGCGTCGGCCTTGTCGTTCCAGATATCGATATGGCCACTGTTATCGAAATCTACAGCGTAGGCACGGAAACTGCCTGGCATGAACTGCGGAAGGCCCATGGCACCGGCATAGGAGCCGGTCAAGCTGAGCGGATCGAACTGTTGCTCACGACTCAAAAGCAGGAATTCACGCAGCTGATCTCTGAAGAATGGCGCTCGCTGAGGGTAATCAAAGGCCAGCGTCGACAGCGCATCCAGCACCCGGTAGTTGCCCTTGTTTCGACCATAGAAGGTTTCGACGCCAATGATGGCAACGATGAATTGAGGCGGAACGCCATATTCCCGCTCAGCCTTCGCCAGCGACTCGGCATTTTCGTTCCAGAACGTGACGCCCTGATCGATGCGCTTGTCGGTTACGAAGATAGGGCGGTACTCGCTCCAGGGCTTTACTCGCTCCGCAGGACGAGAAATGGCATCGAGAATACTCTGCTTGCGCTCGACTTCACCGAACAGCTCCTTTAACTGCTGTCCGGCAAAGCCATAGTTGCGCGTCATCTCGTTGATGAAGCTGGCAACCTGAGGCGAATCATCATAGTCGCCGGCCGTTGCGGCGCCCGTAATCCCTATCGCTCCCAGCAGACCGAAGCACTGAAGGCAGCGGCCCATCCATCCAAACGGTGTCAGCATTGCGTCCTTCACTTAAATCACGATTGGGCGATCCACTTCCGATGTGTGTGGATCGCCATCAAAACTCCAAAACCGCACAGCAACGTCACAACGGACGTACCGCCATAGCTGATAAACGGTAACGGCACCCCAACCACGGGCAGCAAACCGCTGACCATGCCAATATTAACGAAGACATAAACGAAAAACGTCATCGTCACGCTACCAGCCAATAGCTTGCCAAACAATGTTTGCGCCTGGATGGTAATCGTCAGCCCTCGCCCTATCAGCAGCAGATACAAGCACAGCAGCAGACATACGCCGACCATGCCGAACTCTTCTCCGAGGACGGCAATGATAAAGTCCGTATGGCTTTCGGGCAAAAAATCCAGATGAGATTGCGTTCCCAGAAGCCAACCTTTGCCAAATACGCCACCTGATCCAATGGCCGCTTTCGACTGAATGATGTTCCATCCAGACCCTAGGGGGTCCATTTCAGGATCCAGAAACGTTAGTACTCGCCGCTTCTGATAATCGTGCATGACGAAAAACCACATGGCTACCGCAACCGGTGCCGCCGCCGCCACTGCACCGATAAGCCAGCGCCACTGCATACCTCCGACGAACAGGACGAAGCCACCCGAAGCGAGAATGAGCATGGCGGTCCCAAGGTCCGGTTGATCAAGGATCAACACAAAGGGGATGCCGATTGTGATCAGGCTGACAACAATATGCTTGAAGCTGGGGGGAAGGCTGCGCTTGGACAGATACCAGGCCACCATCATGGGCATGAGCAGCTTCATGAATTCGGATGGCTGAAAACGTATGACTCCCGGAATATTGATCCAGCGGGTAGCCCCCATGGCGTTATGGCCCATGACATCCACGACCACCAGTAGTGCCACCCCAATGAGATAACCCAACGGCACCCAGCGAGCCATGAAGCGGGGCTCGAATTGTGCAATCACGATCATGGCCACCAGACCCAGCCCGAACGATGTGCCCTGTTTGATAACCAAGTCCCAGCTTTTACCGCTTGCTGAGTAGAGTACAAACAGGCCGACAGCCCCGAGCATGAGCAATATCAACAGCAATGGGCCATCAATGTGCATCCGCTGCAGCAGGGTGGAGCGGCGGCGCATGACGTCGCCTTCGGGTATCGTCCGGTCGAAGTTAGTATTCATGGCTTGGTTGACTCCGCAACAACCGGTTTGGCGTATTCAGCCTTGAGCTTACCGTTTTCATCCAGCAGCCAGGCATCAGCCACTTCCTTAAGTACGGGAGCAGCAATCCCGCTGCCCGATTCTCCGTTTTCAACCATAACGGAGATGGCTATCTGTGGGTTGTCAGCTGGCGCAAACCCTACGAACAGCGCATGGTCACGGTGGCGTTCCTTGAGCGCGGCGGAGTTGTAACGCTCGTTCTGGCGAATCGCGACCACCTGTGCAGTACCGCTCTTGCCTGCGATTCTATAAGCGGCAGTAGCGCCCATCTTGTGCGCTGTACCACGTGCGGCATGAACTACCGCCTCCATGCCCTGAGTGACGCGCTCCCAGTTCGCAGGGTCCTTGAGCAGGATATCCGGCATCGGGTTTGGATCAACGGGCTTTTGATTCTCAATGGTTTTGGCCAAATGCGGGCGAATCCACTTACCGTGGGTGGCAATGAGGCTGGTGACCTGAGCCAATTGCAAAGGCGTTGTCTGCATATAGCCCTGGCCAATTCCCAGGATCAGTGTCTCACCGGGGAACCACACCTGACGGCGCGTGACACGTTTCCACTCCCGAGAGGGCATCAGGCCCGAAGCCTCTTCGAACATATCCAGCGAGACCCGCTGCCCAACGCCAAAACGGCTCAGGTAATCATGCAGCCGATCTATGCCGATCTTGTGGGCAAGATCATAGAAATAAGTGTCATTGGAACGCATGATGGCGGTTTCCAAATCCACCCATCCATCACCACTGTGGTTCCAGTTGCGATATTTGTGATCGTAATTGGGCAGCTGGTAATAGCCCGGGTCAAATACCCGGGTACTGGGTGTCACCACACCGGCATCCAACCCAGACAGTGCTACAGCAGGCTTGATGGTGGAGCCTGGCGGGTATAAACCGCGCAAGACGCGGTTATACAGTGGACGGTCAATGGAGTCGCGAAGCTCTGCATAATCCTTGAAACTGATGCCGGCCACGAACAGATTGGGGTCATAGCTGGGCTGACTGACCATGGCCAGCACTTCCCCAGTACGTGGCTGGATAGCGACTATAGCTCCACGTCGTCCTCCCAGAGCCTTCTCCGCAGCGGCCTGCAGGTTGGCATCCAGCGTCAAAACGATATCCTTTCCAGGCTTTGGATCGGTACGATTCAGAACACGCAGCACGCGCCCCCGCGCATTGGTTTCGACTTCTTCATACCCTACTTGTCCATGAAGCTCGCTTTCATAGAACCGTTCGATGCCGGTCTTGCCGATATGGTGGGTACCGCTGTAGTTGACCGGGTCCAGCTTTTTCAGCTCTTGCTCGTTGATACGGCCGACGTATCCAACCGAATGCGCAAAGTGCTCACCCAGAGGATAATGCCGTACCAATTGGGCAGCGACATCGACGCCCGGCAATCTGAACTGGTTGACTGCAATACGGGCAATCTGGTCTTCAGTCAGCTCAAACAGGATGGGAACCGGCTCGAAAGGCCGCCGCCCCTGCTTCATTCGCTTTTCGAAAAGCTCCTTGTCCTCGGGTTGCAGCCCCAGCACCTCAACAACCGTGTCGAGGGTCTTCTTCCAGTCACCTGCCCGCTCACGTGTCACGGTCAGGCTAAAGCTGGGTCTGTTATCCGCCAGAATGACCCCGTTTCGGTCATAGATCAGCCCCCGCGTCGGCGGAATCGGCTGAACATGCACGCGGTTGTTTTCAGAAAGCGTAGAGTGATAGTCGTACTGCATAACCTGCAGGTAGTACATACGCGCTACCAGCAGGCACGACAAAAACGCAATCACGGCCATGCCGATGAACACGCGCGAACGGACCTGGCGAGCGTCTTTTTCGTGGTCCTTGAGACGAATCGGTTGCGGCATCGACGAGTGGAAACGAGATTACTTGTGGTAAGGGTGCCCAGCCAAAAGCGTCCAGGCTCGATAAATCTGCTCGCCGACCAGAATACGTACAAGCGGGTGAGGCAAGGTCAAGGGTGACAATGACCAACGCTGCTCACTGCGCGCCATGACCTCCGGCGCGAGCCCTTCCGGGCCACCGACCATGAGATTGACGTTACGGGCATCAAGTCGCCAGCGGGAAAGTGTTTCGGCCAGTTGCTCCGTGCTCCACGGTCGACCGCCCACCTCCAGCGTTACTATACGCTCTCCAGGCTGAACCTTTGCCAACATGGCTTCACCTTCCTGACGGATAAGTCTGGCCACATCAGCATTCTTGCCTCGGGTATTAAGTGGAATTTCCGCCAGTTCCAGAGGCAGTTCAGGCGGGAGACGTTTGACGTACTCTTGCCAGCCTTCTTCGACCCAACGCGGCATGCGCGAGCCGACAGCAATCAATCGCACACGCACGGTATCACTTACTCGCCATGGGCTGCGCGACTTTGCTCTGCACCGCGCCAGAGGCGTTCCAGATCATAGAATTCACGGGTAGCCGGCAACATGACGTGCACCACAACGTCACCCAGATCCAGCAGTGCCCATTCACCTGCTTCCAACCCTTCACTACCCAAGGGCTGGACGCCGTTCTTCTTGACCTTTTCCACAACGTTATCCGCCAGTGATTTCACATGACGGCTCGAGGTGCCGCTGGCGATAACCATGACATCCGTCACGCTGGTCTTGTCGCGCACATCCAGCACGGTAATGTCTTGGGCTTTCATGTCTTCCAGCGCGTCAACCGCGAGCTGAACGAGTTGTTCACTTTGCATAACTACGTATAAACCTCATATTCAAGTCGTAGCACGGTACAGGCCGTGCGTTTCGATATAGTTCATTACCGCGTCCGGCACGAGGAAACGTACCGACTTTCCTGCAGCAAGCAGGCCCCGTATTTGAGTGGCAGATACCGCCAGGGGCGTCTGCCAGATGTAGGTGATCTGCCCCGCTGGGCCAGACAGCGCCTGCGGGTCGGACTGCGTACGCGCAGCGATCAGATCACAGAGTGCCTGGGGTGGCTCGCTGTCCGCATCGGGACGCTGCAGGACCAGAATGTGGCAATGATCCAGGAGTTCAGTCCATCGATGCCATCCTGGCAATCCACAGAAGGCGTCCCAGCCCAACATCAGTAAAAGCTGCACATGTGGCCCCATATCCCGGCGCAGCGCTTCAAGCGTTTCGATCGTATAGGAGGGGCGTTCACGTCGAAACTCAATATCATCCACACGCAAATACTCGACACCTTCAACGGCCAATCTGACCATTTCCAACCGCTGCTGAGCCGAAACCTGCGGAGCGTTACGATGAGGTGGACGCGCCCCGGGAATCAGCCGCAACTCATCGAGCCCTAGCTGTTCGGCCACTTCCAGCGCACTGCGCAAATGGCCGATGTGAATCGGATCGAAAGTGCCGCCGAACAATCCGATACGTGTGACCATCAAGAACGAACTTGCCCGTCACCAAGGACGATATACTTTTCGCTGGTAAGACCTTCCAGCCCTACCGGTCCGCGGGCATGCAGCTTGTCGGTCGAAATTCCGATTTCTGCGCCGAGTCCATATTCAAACCCGTCGGCAAAGCATGTGGGCGCATTGACCATCACGGAACTTGAATCCACTTCCGCCAGGAACTGCCGCGAACGACCCAAGTGCTCCGTTACAATGGAATCGGTGTGATGCGAGCCATAATGGTTGATATGTGTAATAGCCTCTTCGATGTCGGCCACTACCTTGATTGACAGAACAGGAGCCAGATATTCAGTACTCCAGTCCGCATCATGAGCAGGGACGGCATTGATGATATCACGCGTGCGCTCACATCCCCTGAGTTCCACGCCCTTTTCCCGCAACGAGGCAGCCATGTTCGGCAAAAAGGCATTGGCAACTGCGGCTTGCACCAGAAGGGTTTCCATCGCCCCGCAGATACCATAGCGATAGCACTTGGCATTGAGCGCAATGCGATGCGCCTTTTCCAGATCGGCATGCTCGTCCACATAAACGTGGCAGATACCATCCAGGTGCTTGATCACAGGCACCCGAGCATCCTGACTGATTCGCTCAATCAGCCCTTTACCGCCCCGGGGAACGATCACATCTACATATTCGGGCATGGAGATCAGGGCACCAACCGCAGCACGATCCGTTGTTTCGACAACTTGAACCGCTGCTGCTGGCAATCCTGCCGAAGCAAGCCCTTCCTGGATGCACAGCGCAATGGCCCGATTGGAGTGAATGGCTTCGGAGCCACCTCGCAGAATTGTGGCGTTACCGGACTTCAGACACAGGCTGGCCGCATCGATGGTCACATTGGGACGTGACTCGTAAATGATGCCAATGACACCCAACGGGACACGCATCTTACCGATCTGGATACCTGAAGGGCGATAGCTCATATCACGGATAGCACCCACAGGATCCGGCAGAGCTGCGACCTGACGTAATCCAGCGATCATGCCATCGATACGCGCTGGGGTCAGCGCCAGACGATCCAGCAGTGCTGAGTCGAGTCCTGCTACGCGACCTGCAGCCAGATCTCTCTCATTGGCCTCAACCAGTAACGGTCGCGCACGATCCAGCGCATCTGCAACAGATAGAAGCGCCTTGTTCTTCTGTGCAGTCGAAGCTCTGGCCAAAAGGCGCGAAGCTTCACGGGCCGCACGGCCCAAGCGGGTCATATAATCGTGCACGGACTCGGTCATGGCAAAAATGAGTTTGGCTGAAAATTAAACAATTATACCGGGGTAAACCCAAGACGGACAGTCATGACATGCAGCCGTCATAGATTGAAAAGCTTTAACGCTTCAGCCCTGGACCCGAAACGGAAGCGCCTGGGTATTATCGAGACGGCGAACCGGTTCCTATTCCACATAACGCCTACTGAACCGCTCATCGCCAGATTAGTCGAAAACGCGTTATAGCAAAGGACCTACCCTCTCTCTCATGACAGCCTTTCTTGCCGACCTGAATGCCTGGTTAAGTGCGCATCCCCATTGGTTGGGAGCTGCCGTATTCATCACGGCCTTTCTCGAGTGCCTCGCACTGGCAGGCCTACTGGTGCCTGGCACCTTTGCCCTGTTTGGCATCAGCGTACTGGCAGGCAGCGGTGTGCTGGGTCTTAGCGAGACCCTTATCCTGGGCTACCTGGGTGGTCTGCTGGGGGATGCCGCCTCGTATTATCTGGGCAGACGATTCCATCAGAATATCCGGAGCCTTCCCGGGCTGCGCACCCATCCAGAATGGATTTCGTCAGCAGAGACCTTTTTCCAGCGCAACGGCATTACCAGCTTGTTGATAGGCCGCTTCATTGGGCCGCTGAGGCCCATGCTGCCCATGATTGCCGGAATGCTGGACATGCCTGTCATCCGCTTTACGGTCGTCAGCCTCATCGCCGCGGCAGGCTGGTCGATAGTATACCTGCTCCCGGGCTGGATGACCGGTGCGGCCTTTCGCCTTCCTCTGCCGCCTGACTTCTGGCCCCAAGCCGGAGTCATAGCCGGCAGTGCAGCCGTTTTGCTTGTATTCATCATGCATGCCACCTTGCGCGAGCGCAGCGGCTCGACCTTCATGATTGCTGTGCTGACCTTTGTGCTTCTGCTTGCCTTGTTACTGGGCTGGCAGCATTTGCGTTCGCTGGATGAAGGCATCATGACCCTCGTTCAGGAGCACCGGCAGCCCTACCTGAACAGTGTTGCGGTCATCATTACCCGCCTGGGCGACTTCCGAACCCAACTGGTCGTGGCAATCATTCTGATCGTGCTGCTGGGAGCGATGCGCCAGTGGCGCGGTATGTTCTTTTCCCTAGGCTCATTGCTGGGAACGGCGGTAGCTAACGGCACACTGAAAAACCTGCTGGCGCGAGCGCGTCCAGACATCCTGGCCGAACCACTGACAACCTATAGCCTGCCTAGCGGACATAGCTCGGCATCGTTTGCCTTCTTCCTAACCCTGGGTATTCTTGTCTCGCGCGGCCAATCCCCGCGAGTGAGACTGACATGGCTGGCCGTAGCCGCCCTGCCCGCTCTCACGATTGCCACAACGCGTGTCTACCTGGGCGTGCATTGGCCCACCGATGTCCTGGCAGGAGCACTGTTGGCGGGCAGTTTCTGCGCCCTGAGTCTGGCTGTCATGCAACGGCAGGCAAGGCTTCAGCCGCTGACGCTTCGCTTCTGGTGGATATTCATTCCAATCATACTCGCGGTCTTCACCTTTGCAGCCGCCTGGGCCTTACCGGTTGCCATAGAACGCTATATGCCTGCTACGTAATAGCCCACCTCACTCCTGCAGGCTGGACAGCAGTTCATGAAGGCGATCCAGGCGCTCACCTGGATCGTCGAGCGAAAGCAGCTCGTTTTTCTGATCAGGCGTAAAAGGCAGCAGGTATCCTAGCTGGTAACCCAATTCGCGCTGCCCACTGGCCGTCCCATCCAGGTCCAGCGCAGCCACCATAGGATGCTCGGCCAATGCCTGCAACAGGGCAGCCAAGTCATCATGCTGATCGCTCAAAGGGCGCTCGGCCGGCTCGTCCAGCCATTCAACCGTACCCATAGTCAGCTGATCATCCTGAACTTCGGTATCCAACAGTCGAAACCGCCGTACACCCTCGACCCTGACGCCCAGCAACCCATTGGACTGCTGCTGCCAGTCCCTGACCACCGCTTCACAACCGAAGCCTCCAAGACGGGTTGGTGCAGCACCCACTTCCTCTCCTTCAAGGATAGTCACCACACCAAAACCGATGTTCTGCTTGAGACAGCGACTGATCATGTCGAGGTAGCGAGGCTCGAACAGCTGCAGATCCAAGGGGCAGCCTGGAAAAAGCGTGGTCGACAGGGGAAACAAGGGAAGCTTCATAAGGCATCTCGATCTATCGTCAGGATTGCCTATTGACGCCTTTAAGTCCGCCACGTGCAATGGCGGACCCGAAAAACGTCACATTTAGAAGCGATAAACTTCCGCACCCGTACGAATGGGAATGATCTTGGGAAGCTTCGCGGGTGCCTCAACGTCTTGAGCCACTTGTGTCCTGGACTGCCTGGAAGATGACTTGGCGGCCTTCCTGGAAGCCTGCTCAGCCGCAGTGACCGCACCGGCTAGCTGCTTGGCCAGCTGCTGCAACAGAAGGCTCTGGGCTCTGACCTGATCTGCTTCGGTTCCGTTGTGGTTCTCCTCAAGGTGAACCATCCGACTGCCCCTGAGCTTTTCATTACTATCCAGCAGGTGCCAGCGTGCATCAAGGACAGCAGACTGCTTCGGGCCGGAGTCCAGGCGAGAAATCTCCAGTTCAACCATGATCTCAGGTTTGTACCCTTCGGGGGCATCCCCTATCACGACCCTGTTACTGTTGAGACGCCATGCCATCTGACGGAGCAGTACATGCTGCATATCATCAGTGAGAGAGCCTGCCCAGCGCGCCTTGCTGTCCGATAAGGAACCATCGGGGTGCCGCTGCAGCAAGGTGCCGTGCTGCAGATAATTGGCAATGTTCAGGCTGCGAATTTGCACGGCGGTGCCGGCCTTGGTCTTGGGAACCGAAGCCGTCCCGCTGTCCAGCTGATAATAATGAGCCGGATATAGGCTAGCGCAGCCGCCCAGACCCAAGGTCATGGTAGCTGCAAGCAATGCCATCAAACACGTTCGCTTCATTGAGTACCTACTGTCGAGCCACGTCCTGGCTGAAACCGATTACGTCGGACGAAAACAGACGGCGAATCATCCTAGAATTTTACGCCGTCTTCCAGCCAATCCGATCAAATCTCGACATCCAAGGCATCAACACGCTGGAAACCGCGTGGCAGTTTGTTGCCGCGACGCCCGCGCTCACCTCTGTAATGCTCAAGGTCATCGCCCTTGAGGGACAGGGTCCGCTTGCCTGCCTGCAACACCAGCTGACCACCTGGCGGTACGATGGCAAAGCCCACCATGTACTCTTCACGACTGGCAACCTTATCACCGGGAATCCCAATGATCTTGTTGCCTTTACCCTTGGCCAGCTGAGGCAGATCAGACACATTGAAGACCAGCAGGCGCCCTTCAGTCGTAACTGCTGCAAGCAGATCCTGCTCAGCATTGCGAACCACCTTAGGCACCATGACCTGCGCCCCCGCCGGCAAGTTAATCAAGGCCTTGCCCGCCTTGTTCTTGGCCTGCAGATCTTCACCTTTGACAACGAACCCATATCCCGCATCGGATGCCATGACATACAGCTGCCCGTCATCCGGCAGAAGTACCGTTTCGAACGTAGCGCCCGGCGGCGGCGTAAGACGCCCCGTCAAGGGCTCACCTTGTCCCCGCGCAGAAGGCAACGAATGTGCAGCCAGTGAATAGCTTCGCCCCGTGGAGTCGATAAAGACGGCAAACTGATTGGATCGCCCTGGCGCCGCGGCCTTGAATCCATCTCCCGCCTTGTAGGAAAGGCCGGTGGCATCGATGTCGTGCCCTTTGGCGCTGCGAACCCATCCCTTTTCAGACAGGACAACCGTTACCGGCTCAGTAGGCATAAGTTCGGTTTCAGACAACGCGCGCGCTTCCGCACGCTCGACAATCGGCGAACGCCGCTCATCGCCATACGCCTCGGCATCCTGGATCAGCTCATCGCGCACCAGCTTGCGTAGCTTCTTGTCGCTGCCCAATAGCCCTTGAAGTCGCTTTTGCTCTTTGAGGAGTTCGTCCTGCTCGCTCTTGATCTTCATTTCCTCCAGGCGCGCCAGCTGACGCAGCCGGGTATCGAGGATGTAGTCAGCCTGGGTCTCGCTCAACCCGAAACGAGCCATCAGCACAGCCTTGGGCTGCTCCTCGGTACGGATGATATGAATCACTTCGTCCAGATTGAGGAAGGCGATCATCAAACCTTCGAGCAGATGCAAGCGGCGCTCGACCTTGTCCAGACGGAATTGCAGGCGACGGCGTACAGTGCCGATACGGTACGTCAGCCACTCACCCAATACCTGCCGAAGGTTCTTGACCTGCGGCTTGCCATCCAACCCGATCACGTTGAGGTTTACGCGATAGCTGGACTCCAGATCGGTTGTGGCAAACAGATGCTGCATCAGCTCGTCGAGGTCGACCCGATTGGAGCGTGGCACCACAACAATACGGGTCGGATTTTCATGGTCGGATTCGTCACGCAGGTCAGCGACCATCGGCAACTTTTTGGCTTGCATCTGGGCAGCGATCTGCTCCAGCACCTTGGCGCCCGACACCTGATGCGGCAGCGCTGTGATGACAACCTCGCCATCTTCCTTGCGGTATACGGCACGCATGCGTACGGAGCCGCGACCTGTCTCGTAAAGCTTCAGAAGATCCGCACGTGGGGTAACGATCTCTGCCTCGGTCGGAAAATCCGGACCTGGTACATGCTCGGTCAACTGAGTAACCGTTGACTGCGGCTCATCCAGCAGACGGATACACGCGGCGGCGACTTCCCGAAGGTTATGGGGAGGAATATCGGTAGCCATCCCTACGGCGATACCGGTCGTGCCGTTGAGCAACAGATTGGGCAGCCGAGCAGGCAATACCGCGGGCTCATCCATGGTGCCGTCGAAATTGGGCACCCAATCCACAGTACCCTGCCCCAGCTCAGTTAACAGGACTTCGGAATAGCGGGACAGCCGCGCCTCGGTATAACGCATGGCGGCAAACGATTTGGGATCGTCAGGGGCGCCCCAGTTGCCCTGGCCATCAACCAGTGGATACCGGTAGGAGAATGGCTGCGCCATGAGCACCATGGCCTCGTAGCAGGCACTGTCGCCATGCGGATGGTACTTACCCAGCACATCGCCTACGGTACGGGCTGATTTTTTGTGCTTGGCATCGGCGCTCAGGCCAAGCTCGCTCATCGCATAAATGATGCGCCGCTGCACAGGCTTCAAACCGTCGCCGATATGAGGAAGGGCTCGGTCCATGATGACGTACATGGAATAATTCAGGTACGCCTGCTCGGTAAAATCGGCCAGCGAACGGCGTTCTACACCGTCCATACTCAGATCGAGAGAGTCGCTCATGCGGTTTACTCTTGTTTCGTATACTGGCGCAGCAGCAAGGTGCCGCCGCGCTGGGTGAATTCAAGTTGGCGCAGGGCGCTCATACCAAGCAGCACCTGATCACCATCGATATTGGGCGCAACCAGCGCACGTACGTCGTGCAGCACGATATCGCCCAATCGAAGCTCATTGATACGGGTACGCCAGCCTTCGGCCCGACCATTGGCTGTGCTCAACAGAACAGGGCCGCCATGGGGCAGTTTCAGCGTGGCCGCCAGCTCAGCTGACAGGGCAACATCAGTTGCGCCCGTATCGACTACAAAGGTGACGTCCTTGCCATTCAGCGATCCGTTGGCCAGAAAGTGTCCTGCACCATTACCGGCCAGACTAACCTCGATATAGCCATCGCCGTGCTGGGAGACAGGCACCTGATTAGGGTTCTGCCGCTGCAGCTCAAGGCCGCCAAACCAGTGCGCCAAGAGCCATAGCCCTGCCCCCCACGCAAGAAAGAGCATGACGCGTCCGGCACGCTGGCCTGCCGTCTGATGACTCACGGTGCGTCCCAGCCCGCGGCGGGTGCAGCGTAATGCAGAACGTAAGGCCGCTTGTCACCATCCTCGCGCGCCAGATCACCGGTATCCAGGCCAATCCAGGCGCCTCGCTCGTCTATCCATAGCGCCTCGGCCAATCCCCAGTTCTGCCGGTAATGCCGAACAGGGGCCAGCAGTGTTTTAGCGAATGACCAACAGCGTTCGGCAATACCCGACTCAGCGCTACGACGACAGAGTTGATGAGCCGCACGTTCCAGGGTAAAGAGCTTTCCGTGGTAATAGACCATGTCGGAAAAGTCGACAGGTAGCGGGCCGCGTTTACCCAGCGCAGGCGGAATCGGTGTGGTCCCGCCCTCGGCAAACATGACGCAGCTACCATGGCAGACCCACTTATCGCCCTGCTTGAACAGCGTCAGGATTCCGCGGCGCTGCCGCTCTGCTGCCAGCCAGATCTGCTGGCCATCCGGGCTTACAGAGATACCTTCATAAATGGAATTGAAGTGTGTAAGAAGACCATGACGGTTTGCCTGTGACATCAGGTTCCAAGGCAGCTTCAGCCAGGACTGACCACCCTGCACAGGATCGAGCAATACTGCCGCGTATCCTTCGCTGACCAGATAACGGTTACCCGCCTCATCACAGGTGATGCCCTCAAGATCGACCGTCCCGCCTCGCTTGTACTCTGCAAGGCGGACAAACAGGCGAAGGTTCCAAGGCAGCCCTGCTGAAGGCGGAGGGCCTGCCGAAATCGGATGAGCTTCGGCCTTCCAGATCTCGCCGCTCGAGTCCAGACGATAATATTGGTCATCGTCGCGATCCGATACCGTCCAGAATTCACCCTTGCACAGTGCCAGGCCGGACAGATTGCCGCCTCGCATCCCTTCCACAGGATATTCTGCTTCCAGGCGCAGCTCTTCCGCTGCACTGGCCTGCTGCAAACCGAGACCTAGCAGTATTAATAGAGCCCACAGGCGCCAATGCTTACTCAAACAAGCACCTCAGCCAGGTTCCCCTTGCTCTCCAGCCAGCTTTTGCGATCCCCAGAGCGTTTTTTTGCCAACAGCATATCCATGATTTCGAGCGTCCCAGGAGTGTCCTCCAGGGTAAGCTGCACCAGCCGTCGCGTATTGGGATCCATCGTGGTCTCACGCAACTGAAGCGGGTTCATCTCACCCAGCCCCTTGAATCGGGTCACCTGTGGCTTGCCACGCTTCTTCTCGGCCGCAAGGCGATCAAGGATACCGTCTCGCTCGGCCTCATCCAGCGCATAGTAGACCTCCTTACCCAGGTCAATCCGATACAGGGGAGGCATGGCGACATAGACATGCCCGGCCTCCACCAACGGTCGGAAGTGGCGCACAAACAGTGCACACAGCAGCGTGGCGATATGCAGACCGTCAGAGTCGGCATCCGCCAGGATGCAGATTTTGCCGTACCGTAGCTGGGAAAGGTCCGCTGCACCGGGATCCACGCCAATCGCAACCGCGATGTCATGAACCTCCTGGCTACCCAGAACCTCACCACCGTCGACTTCCCAGGTGTTCAGGATCTTACCGCGCAACGGCATGATCGCCTGAAACTCCTTATTGCGAGCCTGCTTGGCGCTACCGCCTGCTGAGTCCCCTTCAACCAGGAACAGCTCACAGCGCAGCGGCTCCTGCCCTACGCAGTCCGCGAGCTTACCGGGCAGTGCGGGGCCTTGAGTGATCTTCTTACGCTCAACCTTCTTGCCAGCCTTCAGGCGACGCCCGGCATTGTTGATGGCCAGCTCAGCGACTTGCAGACCCAGCTCTGGGTTGGCATTAAGCCAAAGGCTGAAGGCATCCTTAACGACGCCCGAGACGAACGCCGAAGCCTCACGCGAGGAGAGACGCTCCTTGGTCTGGCCAGAGAACTGAGGCTCCTGCATCTTCATCGACAGGACGAAGGCGATGCGCTCCCAGATATCCTCGGGCGCAAGCTTGAGACCACGGGGCAAGAGATTGCGAAACTCGCAGAACTCACGAATGGCATCGAGCAACCCCTGACGCAAACCATTGACGTGCGTTCCACCCTGGGCAGTAGGGATTAGGTTGACGTAGCTTTCCTGAACCGACTCACCGCCTTCAGGCAACCACAAGAGCGCCCAGTCGACGGCCTCCTTGTCTGACGCCAGGCTGCCGAAGAACGGAGCCTCCGGCAGGCGTAAGGCGTCACCTACCGCATCAACCAGATAGGAGCGCAGGCCATCTTCATAATGCCACTCGATACGCTCACCGCTGGCCTTGTCCTCGAAACTGACCGCAAGGCCAGGGCAGAGAACGGCCTTTGCCTTGAGAATATGCTTCAACCGGCTGACAGAAAACTTTGGCGAGTCGAAGTATTTGGGGTCAGGCCAGAAATGAACGCTGGTGCCGGTGTTGCGCTTGCCGACACTGCCCACTACGGCCAGCTCACTCGCCTTGAAGCCATCGGCAAATGCCATAGCATACTCGCTGCCATCACGCTTGACCTTGATCTCGACACGGGTGGACAGCGCATTCACTACAGAAATACCCACCCCGTGCAAGCCACCGGAGAACTGGTAGTTCTTGTTGGAAAACTTACCGCCGGCGTGCAGTTTGGTCAGGATCAATTCGACGCCTGAAACGCCTTCTTCCGGATGGATGTCGACCGGCATACCACGGCCGTCATCGAGCACTTCCAGGGAGTTATCCTCATGAAGGATGACCTGCACACTACGGGCATGACCGGCCAGCGCCTCGTCGACACTGTTGTCGATCACTTCCTGCGCCAGGTGATTGGGACGAGTCGTGTCGGTGTACATGCCCGGGCGCTTGCGCACCGGATCCAGTCCGGACAGGACCTCGATAGCTTCTGCGGTATAGGCGTTTTGCTGGGCCATAATCTCTATTTGAAAGTCGAAAAATCGATGCCATGCCACAAGACAGGCGAGAAACCGGCAAAGGACAATAGCGAAGGCAGCTTTTCAGCGAAGTTCTGGAAACCATGGTCTCCACCCGCTTCGATGCGCAATGCACATCCTTGATAAAGCGCCTGGGCGTCGCGATAGTCGAGCGTCTCGTCAGCCGTCTGCAGCCACACCTGGTAGCGGGAAGGATCCTGAGGCGCGCCCACATCGAGCGCCGCCAGCGCGTCAACGTGAGCGTCCGTCAATACCCACTCCTCACCGCTGTAATAGTTTTTCTGCGGCCCCCGATAAGCATCGATCAAACGCCAGGGGCGCACTGCCGGATTAACCAGTAGGGCCTTCAGGCCATAACGCTCGGCAAGAACGGTGGCATAGTAGCCGCCTAATGAACTGCCGACCAGTAAAGGCTGGCCCAAAGCAGCCAGAGATGTCTCAAGCTGAGACATGGCAATGACAGGGTCATAATGAAGATCAGGCACGCGAACGCACCCCTGCAGGCCGAGCCGCTGCATGCAGGCATGGAGCTGGCGGGCTTTGAGGGAAGCCGACGAGCTATTGAAGCCGTGGATATACAGTACAGAAGGCACTGGTTAATCCTGTATAAATAACCAGTGCTATATTAACCTTTTTTTGCCTCCTCTTGAAGGCCTATCGGCTAATAACCACTGCCCTGGAAATCCACATTGAAATCCACACCTTCTACCCGCGAGATGCCGGTTTCAATCGTACCGTCCGGTAATAGCCTGAGCCAGCGGTAGCCCGGGGCTTGCATGCCCACTTTGAAATCAATGCTGTTCGGCTCAAACTGCAGCCCTGTTGACGGTGATGCCAACAGGCGTACGCCGTTACGTATCTGATCGAATTCCTGATGGATATGGCCCCAGAGAATGACGCGCACCTGCGAATACCGATCCAGCACTTCAAAAAGCGCCTCAGGATTGAGAACCCCTAACGGCTCCATCCACTGGCAGCCCACCTGAACAGGGTGGTGATGGAAAGACACCAGCACGTGTCGATCCGGTGCTTCGCTCAGTGCCTTTTCGAGCAGCTCGAGCTGCTCCTGGTCGAACCGCCCGGGCACGGCACCATTAATAGTCGAATCCAGCATGATCAGCCGCCACTGCCCCATATCGAGCACGGGGTCCATGAGGTCTGTTCCGGCACAGAAGGTTTGCATTACCTTGACCTTGTCATGGTTGCCCGGCAACCAGCGGGCAGGCGCATCAAGGCAAGCCGTAAGCTCCTTGAAGGACTGGTAGGCCTCGGGCGTACTTTCCTGTGCCAGGTCTCCGCTGGCCAGTATCAGGTCTATCGTCGGCTGCTCGGCTCGTACGCGCTCTACAACCTGTTCCAGGCTATAGCGGGTATCCAACCCCAACAGGCGCCCCTCGGGAGAGGAAAACAGGTGACTATCGGTAAGCTGGACCACAAGCGGTGCAGCGAGGAAATCTGGCGACGTAGCCAAAGCCATCTCCTTGAATCGCGGCGTCTACAACAAATCAAAGTGTAGAGAGTGCATGTAAGCGCACCTAACAGATGGTGCACAGTTCACACTTGTAACCGATGAACTGTATGCCGACCCCTGTTTGACAAGGTATTACATCACGCAGCGACAAAAGGTCGTTTTACGGCAGCAGGCGACGGTAGCAGCATCAAATTAAATGCTAGCACAAAGCCATTATTTGCGTATCGATCCGTGGCTGGGAGTTTCTATGGCGGCGAGACACGCGCGCCGGAGGACAAAGCGGTAATCAGCGTTGCAGGACAGGTTCGGACTCGTGTCCGCATGCCATGCAGTGGCTCAACCATTCGCCTAGAAACAAATTCAGCTGCGTCTTTTCGTCAGGATGGTTCATCAGCTCGTTCGGATACGGATAGATTGCCTGTAACCGGCGGGTCGGCCCCGCGCTGATGACCTCTGCCATGCGTGCATCATGGTAAACACGCACTTCAAGCCTGGGCACAGGCAACCAGGGAAGCCCAAGCTCCTGGCTGACCTGCAGTGTTGTTGTATATGGACACGCCTCGGTCACTTCCAAGGCCAGTATGCCCAACAGCTTTTCTCCCTGCGAAAGCGCCACACGACGGGAAATCAGTGCCTCGCGCATCTTGGGAAGAAGCTGCATCAGTCGCAGATAGTTGGACTCGCACGTGGCCTGCAGCCCCGGCAAGTCAACTCGGTAGCGATCCCGCCCTTTCAAACCCATAAACCACGTACCTCGGCGCGATTGAGCGCCAGCCATTGCAAGGCAATCATTGCCGCTGCGTTATTGATTTTTCCATTCTTGACGGCGTCCAGCGCATCCTCAAAAGGCATGACGTGAACACGAATATCTTCCCCTTCTTCAGGCAAGCCGTGCACACCGCCAGCCTCGTCGCTGTCCACACGGGCCAGGAAGAGATGCACCAGCTCGTCACTGCCACCTGGAGAGGGGAAGTAAGTGGAGATGGGCCATAGCGATTGCAAGGCCAGACCAGCCTCTTCTTGCGCTTCGCGATGAGCGACCTCTTCGGGCACCTCATGGCTCTTGTCGATCAGCCCGGCTATCGGCTCAAGCAGCCACGGATTATCACTTTTATCGATGGCCCCAACCCTGAACTGCTCTACCAGCACTACCTTATCCCGCTTGGGATCGTAGGGCAGTACGCAGACCGCATCGTGCCGAACAAAAAGCTCCCGATCCAACCGGCGACCCATTTCGCCGGAAAACAACCGATGCCGTAAATATAGACGGTCTACGCGATAAAACCCTTTGAAACACTCTTCGCGGCGCTCAATTTCGAAGTCGCCTGGGGCTGACTTTACGTTTTCGCTCATCTAAGCCTCTCCAGACTTCAGTCGTGACAATCGCGCCATCCTAGCGTGACCGCTTGAAGGATGCAGCCCCTTGGCAGTACCGTCCGGAAGACAGGAAGATATGCGGATGACTGAACGGTTTGATGCCGAACTCATTGCACCGGATGCACTCGAAGCACATCCTGAGCACAGCCCCTCTACCTACCAAGGAGCCCCATGCGACTGTCCAAACTACTCGTTATCGCCAGCGCGGCCGTTTTATTGAGTGCCTGCCAAAGCTTTTTCAAGCCTGACCTGAACGAACCGCTCAAGCCCAAGCGTGTGGCGTGGGAGCACCGTCCGGCGGGCTGCGCCAATGCTGACTGCCCCTTCGTCAATGTCGATACGCTGAAGTTCGACGATGAACACCTTAATGCGATCATCGAGCAAGCCTTGCTTGAGGAAACCCGACCGGAACCGGGAGCCCCGGTAGCACAGTCGCTGGACGCTTACGAGCAGGACTTCCTGCGCAATGCGCAGCCGCGCTGGAGCAGTTACCTGCAGGCCAACATACGCGAGCAGCATGATGGGCTGGTGATTGTCGAGCTGTCATCCTATCTGGACACAGGCGGTGCCCACGGCCAGCCGGGCCGCAGCATCATCAATTATGATCGTCAGCAAAAGAAAGTCCTGACGCTTCAGGACATCCTGGTGCCAGGACAGGAACAGGCTTTCTGGGATGTAGCCAAAACCGCCCACCAGGCATGGCTGATAGCCAACGGACTCAAGGACGACGGTGCCTTCGAGAAAGAATGGCCCTTCGTCAAGACATCCAACATTGCACTGGATTTCGGTGCCGTCACGCTGAAGTATGATGTCACCAGCATTGCGCCCTACTCCATGGGCCATCCGCTTATCAAGATCCCCTATCCCAAGCTGAACGGCATCGTGCGCCCTGAATACTTTCCAGGCCGCCGCGCGCTGTAAGCCTGCTAGCCTGGCGATGCGAATCGCCAGGCTAGCGTTTCCTACCGTGCAATCAGTCTCCCCAGCGCCAACTGAAGTAGACCCGCCAGGATCAGCGCCGGCAGGGTTGCCCCCAGTACGGGCCAGAAAGCAGCAAGCAGATGATAGATCGCTACACCGCAGCCCCAGGCGATGAGGGTGTCCCAGCGCAGCGTCGTCATGGCTACATGATCGGCGTGCTGGGTACGAAGGATAAAATGGTCGACCAGTACCACGCCAAAGAGTGGGGCGAATACCGACCCGATGAGCAGTAGAAAGTGCTCGTATTCAGCCAGGGCAACCTGCCACGCGATGAGTGTACACAGCACGCCGAAAGCCAGTGACAGATGCTCGACCTTGAGCCGAACCAAAATGCCGGAAGACACAGCAGCTGAATGAATAGCCGCAAATGTATTTTCCGACTCATCCAGCAGGATCAGCAGCAGGGGTATGCCTACGCCTGCGCCCGCCAGGGCCAGTAATAGAGCATTGGTCTGGCTTGCATCAGCGAAAGCCAGGGTATAGGCCACGCCCAGTCCCATCAGCCAGAAGTTGCCCAGGCAGTAACCAATGGCCGTGCCGCCAAACACGCCAGCCTGCCCGCGCCCAAACCGAGCATAGTCGGCAATCAGTGGTAACCAGGACAGCGGCATGGCGATAGCAATATCGAATCCGGCTGCAAAATTCAGTGATCCATCACCAGGACGCGCCCACAGCGCAGCCAGATCTGCCTTGGAGAAGAAATTCCAGGTCAGCCAAATGCAGGCGGCCAGGAGCAGCCAAATACCCCAGCGACGCAGAATGCGGCGAACGAAGGTAAGCGGACCGGCGACCGCCAGAGTCGTGACCAGTAAGCCGAATATCAACGTCCAGAAGACCGGATTGGCTAGCCAGCCACCCGCCCCCAGGTAACGATCCGTTAGGAGAAGGGCTGCATCTCTCATAACCACCAGCTCGAAGCTGCCCCATCCTACCAGCTGCAGGATGTTCAGTACGGCAGGAACTACCGCACCGTAGCGCCCAAGGTTCAGCTTGAGCGCCGACATGGCTGAAAGGCCGGTGCGGCTCCCGATGGTCCCAACAACGGCCAGGAGCAGTGAGCCGGCAACCGAACCACATAGAATCGTAAGCCAGCCTTGGGCAAGGCCAAGTCCGGGAGCCAGAAGCGCCCCGGTCTGAACCACCATGAGCCCGACGCTGAGCGAAAACCACAGGGAAAAGAAATCACGTCCGCCTAATACACGGCGTGCGTCAGGCACCACGATGTCGGGTGAATAGGTGCTGGTCGTACTCACGATAAACGATATCTCGGGTAGTCAACGGGACAGGCGCACTTTTTAAGTCGCCCTGAACATAACAAGAAGCCGCGCCCAGGGACGCGGCTTAGCACTACACAACAACCCTCGCGTTAAACCTGCTTGTAAATCACACTGCCCTCTTCCTTGAACCGTGCTGCCTGCTCCTGAAACCCGGCTTCGATGGCTCTTTTCTCATCGGTCAATCCATTCTCCTTGGCGTAATCACGCACTTCCTGAGTGATCTTCATGGAGCAGAACTTGGGCCCGCACATCGAGCAGAAGTGCGCCACCTTGGCAGAGTCCTTGGGCAGGGTCTCGTCGTGGAAAGCACGCGCTGTGTCCGGGTCCAGGCCCAGGTTGAACTGATCTTCCCAGCGAAACTCGAAGCGTGCCTTACTTAGCGCGTTATCGCGGATCTGGGCGCCAGGATGACCCTTGGCGAGGTCAGCGGCGTGGGCAGCGATCTTATAAGTGATGATGCCGGTTTTGACGTCGTCTTTGTTGGGCAAGCCCAGGTGTTCCTTGGGCGTGACATAGCACAGCATGGCACAGCCGAACCAACCGATCATGGCGGCGCCGATACCAGAGGTAATGTGGTCATAGCCGGGGGCGATGTCCGTGGTCAGGGGGCCAAGCGTGTAGAACGGCGCCTCGTCGCAGCATTCGAGCTGCTTGTCCATGTTTTCCTTGATCAGCTGCATCGGCACATGGCCCGGACCTTCGATCATGCACTGGACATCATGCTTCCAGGCCAGCTTGGTCAGCTCTCCCAACGTTTCCAGTTCACCAAACTGGGCGGCATCATTGGCATCCGCAATAGAGCCAGGCCGCAGGCCATCCCCCAGGGAGAAGCTGACGTCATAGGCCTTCATGATTTCGCAGATTTCTTCGAAATGCGTATACAGGAAGTTCTCCTGGTGATGCGCCAGACACCACTTGGCCATGATTGAACCGCCGCGCGAAACGATACCGGTCACGCGCTTGGCCGTCAGCGGCACGTAGCGCAACAGTACCCCCGCGTGAATGGTGAAGTAGTCCACTCCCTGCTCGGCCTGCTCGATAAGCGTGTCGCGGAAGATCTCCCAAGTCAGGTCCTCAGCTACACCACCGACCTTTTCCAGCGCTTGATAGATTGGAACCGTCCCGATCGGAACCGGACTGTTACGCAGGATCCACTCACGCGTCTCGTGAATATGCTTCCCGGTAGACAGGTCCATCACCGTATCAGCGCCCCAGCGGATGCCCCAGGTCAGTTTTTCCACCTCTTCCTCGATTGAGGACCCCAGCGCACTGTTACCGATATTGCCGTTGATCTTCACCAGGAAGTTGCGGCCGATGATCATCGGCTCCAGCTCAATATGGTTGATGTTTGCAGGGATAATGGCGCGGCCACGGGCCACTTCGTCCCGGACGAACTCTGCGGTAATTTCTTTCGGGATGGCAGCACCAAAGCTTTGCCCGCCATGTTGCTGCGTCAAAAGACCCGCCTCCCGAGCCTCCTGAAGCTTCATGTTCTCGCGAATGGCAATGTATTCCATTTCCGGCGTGATGATGCCTTTCCTGGCGTAATGCATCTGACTGACGTTGTGCCCTGCCTTGGCCCGGCGCGGGGTCCGGACATGGGCGAACCGCAGGGCGTCAAGCGCAGGGTCATCCAGGCGAGCACGCCCGAACTCGGAGGAAAGCCCCGGTAGAATCTCGGTATCACCACGCTCATCGATCCAGCGCGAGCGAACATCCGGCAGCCCCTTGCGTAGATCGATGCGTACATCCGGGTCTGTATATGGGCCTGATGTGTCGTAAACAAATACCGGCGCATTCTTCTCGCCGCCGAACGCGGTTGGCGTGTCAGCCAGACGGATCTCACGAACCGGCACGCGGATATCCGGCCGGGAGCCGGTCAGGTAGACCTTTCGGGAGTTGGGAAACGGCTGGGTGGACTGGCGATCGACCTGAGTGAAATCGGTGACATTGTTCTGCTTGTTCATCGAGGCTCTCCTGGTAGGCACGGTGCCGGGGAAGAACCTGATACACAGGAACAGGCGGATGCCTGCAAGGTGGTTTGTTCGAGCGAACAGACCTCTTGTTCCCTACGCGGGTTGGCACGTCGCACGCGACGAGTCTAGCCCGATCAGGTTCAACGGGATCCGGGACTACCCGATCTCAGCGCTTCGTATGACGCACCCCGACAAGAACGTCTGCAGTGTAAACACAGAATGCGTTACCCGCCAGGAAACTTCACAGCATATTTTCTCTCGTATGGCCGATACGGCTACACTCGCCCTACAACATGGAAAGCTATGCCAGGACCTCACATGCTGCGTATCGTTCTCTTTTCAACCCTGAGCTGTGCCTGCAGCCTGGTTATGGCTCAGCCAGCAGAGTCGGCTACTACACAGAACGGACTGGTCGCGGTTTACCAGGAAGCCCTCAACAACAACTCCGATCTGGCAGCCGAGCGTGCCGGCCTTGCCGCGCAGCGGGAAGCCATTCCGCAAGCCCGCGCAGGCCTGCTACCGCAGCTCAGCTTGGGCGCGCAAGTCAATGACACCCATATGAGTCTGGGACTGAAGCAGAACGACACCTTAGGGATTGCGGAGGGGCGATATAAGAGTGATCGCAGCAGTCAGATGATCCAGGCCAACCTCAGCCAGCCGCTGTTCCGGGCAGATCGTTGGTTTCAACTCCAGGCAGCCAAGGCCGGTACGGAACAGGCCGAGTACCAGTTTTCAGCCGCCCAGCAGAACCTGATCCTGCAAACGGCGGAGGGCTATTTTAGCGCCTTGCGTGCCCAGGATGCCTTGGCGACAGCCAGGGCTGAGGAAGCAGCCCTGTTCCGTCAGCTCGACCAGACCCGGGAGCGGTTCAAGGTGGGGCTAACGGACGAGACCGATGTACTCCAGGCCCAGGCCAGTTATGACACAGCCAAGGCCAACAGCTCTCTGGCTTCGCGTAATGTCCAGGATGCCTTTCAGGGGCTGGTCCGTCTGACCAACCGGGAGTACAACGCGCTCGAAGGTATTCGCCACGATCTGCCGATCCTGCCACCCATGCCCAACGATGCCAAGGCCTGGGTCGATCGCGCCGTGGCGCAGAACCTCCAGCTGCTGGCCTCCAACTCAGCCGTAGACACGGCGCAGGAAACCTTGCGCCAGCGCAAGGCCGGACACTTACCCACCGTAGATGCGGTGGCGCGCTACCAGCGCGGCGACAATGACGCTTTCAACCTGCCCAACCCGGGTGTCGATATTTTCGACAGCCCCGTCAGCCAGCGCAGCATAGGCGTGCAGATAAACGTACCTATTTATACCGGCGGACTGACCAGCTCCCAGGTACGCGAAGCCTATCAGCGGCTGGACCAGAGCGAGCAGCAGCGCGAGAGCATGCGCCGTGAAGTGGTGCAAAATACGCGCAATTATCATCGTGCAATCAACACCGATGTCGAACAGATCGCGGCACGCAAGCAGAACATTGCGTCCAGCCAGCGCGCTCTCGAAGCGACCCAGATCGCTTATCAAGTAGGCACACGCAGTATCGTTGATGTACTCGACATACAGCGCCAGCTCTATAACGCCGTTCGTGAATACAACAATGCTCGCTATGACTATATCCTGGATAACCTGCGCCTGAAGCAGTCAGCCGGCCTTCTGAGCCCGAACGACCTGCTTGAGCTGTCGCGCTATTTGAAACCTGACTACGATCCGGACCGTGACTTCCTGCCTCCGGATCTGGCCAAACCCATCAGTATGACGCAGCGGCCCTCGTTAAGACCCTGACGAATGCCTGATCAACCGATCCAGCCCATCCAGCAGGCGCTGCAAGGCGCCCTGGTTGGCTTTGAGTACAGCCAGTCCGCCCTGCCGCATCTGGTCGGCTACATGCTCATCCATCAGCAGCAGCTGGAGCGCCTCAGCAATATCCTCGGCGCTCCTTACATCACGTAAGGCCTGCGCATCGCGCAGTTGCGCCGCGATGTCCAGAAAGTTAAATACATGCGGTCCGGAAAGAACCGGCTTACCCAGGGCTGCCGGCTCCAGAAGATTATGCCCGCCCCGCTCGATCAGGCTACCTCCTACAAAAGCGACATCCGCTGCGGCATATAAGAAGAGCAACTCGCCCATCGTATCGCCTAGGTAAACGGCCGTGTCGTGAGCAACCGGCTCGTCCTTCGAGCGGCGCGCAGTGCTCAACTGGCTTTGCTGACAATGCTTGTAAACATCATCGAAACGCTCAGGATGACGCGGCACCAGTATCATCAGCGCGTCAGGCAAGTGCTGGCGTAACCGCGTATGGGCCGCCAGAAGAATCTCGTCCTCGCCGGCATGGGTACTGGCTGCAATCCAGACAGGGCGATCTCCCCAGGCTTCTCGCAACACCTCTGCACGACTAATCAGCGCCGGATCGATACTCAGGTCGAATTTGATGGATCCTGTCACAGTGACACACTCAGGCCGGGCCCCAAGCGAGATAAACCGCTCGGCCTCCGCCGGTGTCTGGACCGCGATCCAGTCCATGGATGACAGCATGGGGCGCGTGACACCCTCCAGACGACCATATCCTTTTGCCGATCGTGCAGACAGGCGGGCATTGGCCAGTGCTACCGGAATCCCTCGACAGGAGCACTGATGGATATAGTTGGGCCAGAGCTCGGTCTCCATGATGACAGCTAGCGTCGGTCGTACATGATCCAGAAATCGTGCGACTGCACAGGGCACATCATAAGGTAGATAACAATGCTGGACCTGGTCACCAAACAGCGCCCGAATTCGCTCTGAACCGGTAGGCGTCATACAAGTTACCGTGACGGGCAAATCGGGATGCCGTTCGATCAGAGCCCGTACCATTGGCGCAGCGGCAATACTTTCTCCCACTGAAACCGCATGTATCCAAAGACCACCAGGCCGCATGGGCGGAAGGCCAAGGGAAAACCGCTCCCCCATGCGCTGACGATAGAGCGGCGCCTTACGCGAGCGGAGCACTAAGCGCACGGCAATGAAAGGAAGGGCAATATAGAAAAGCAGGCTATAGAGAATTCTGTTCATAGCGGCGGAGCTTAGCCCGCTTTGCATGGAAAGGCGATGGCAAAGCCCTCTGTTGATCCTAGGACGGCCTTAACCAATGGCTTGCAGCTGCTCGGCAAAGTGCTCACCCAACCAGCGCGCCGCAGGCCCCTGGGGCTCGTCACGCCGCCAGACCAGCTCAACTACCAGCGGAGGTGGCGTCCAGTCACTGGCCAGCTCCACCAAGTGATTCAAGTAAGTAGGATAGCGGGCCACATGACGAGGCAGCCAGGCCCAACCAATGTCACGCATGACCAGTTCTGCTGTCACATAGAAACTGTCGGCTCGCCAGACGTGTGGACTGATCGGCTCGCCGCCCGGGTAACCGCTCTGATAAGGCGCAATGAGAATCTGCCGGTGCTGAGCCAGTTGCTGACGCGTGATGCGAGCATAGTGAGCTAAGGGATGACCTGCCCCACACACCGTAACCATCTCCACCAGACTAAGCCGCCTGCGCTCCAGGGCATCGGGCATGTGCTCGTGATGGAACATGAGTCCAAGGTCAGCTCGGCGATCAAGCAGCTTTCGCGCAACCTCTCCCTGGGCGCCACTGGCAAGCTGTACATCCAGAAAAGGATAGGTCGCTGCCAGGGTCTCAAGGCTGTTGACGATAGGCTGATACGGCATCGCTTCATCATGAGCCAAGCGCAAGCGAGTTTCCTCGCCCTGTGTCAGCCCCAGCGCCCGACTTTCGAGGCGTTCACAATGCCTTAGAATTTCCCGCGCCTCATCAAGCAGCGCCCGTCCCGACTCGGTCAGGCGAGGCTGTCGTCCGCTACTGCGCTCGAACAGCAGGACGCCAAGGTCTGCTTCCAGCAAGGCAATTGCGCTACTGATAGCTGACTGGGCGCGCCCCAACCGGCGAGCCGCTGCAGAGAACGAACACGTCTCGGCCACACTCACAAACAGACAGACCTGATCAAGGCTCCACTGCATAACCTATCTCCATTACAGATAGGTAATCACTTTATCCCATCACAAGAAAAACTAGACTGGGCGTTTTCAATCAGGATGCTTCTTATGATCGGCTACATTTATCTGGCTATTGCCATCGCGGCTGAAATCGTTGCGACGACCGCAATGAAGGCTTTGGATGGCTTCAACAAACCGCTCCCGCTGGTGCTGGTTATCGTTGGCTACGCTGTTGCCATTGGGCTTCTTTCTCAGGTAGTCAAGATTATTCCGGTCGGTATTGCCTATGCCATCTGGTCAGGCATGGGAATCGTGTTGGTCAGCATAGCGGCTGCCGTCATCTACAAGCAGACACTTGATCTGGCCGCCATACTGGGCATGGGTCTTATCATCCTGGGAGTTATTGTCATTCAACTGTTTTCAAAGAGTACAGGACATTGACCTAAGACCTACGTCTGCAATCGCCTCACGTTATACTGCACGCCTGTTTTTGAAAGAGTCCTGCACATGAGCCCAGCACTGAGCACCGATATTCTGATCGTCGGCGGAGGCATTGCCGGCCTGTGGCTGAACGCCCGTCTACGCCGAGCGGGTTTTGCCACAATCCTGATCGAGTCGGGCACCCTGGGGGGCGGGCAAAGCATGAAGTCCCAGGGCATTATCCATGGCGGTGCCAAATATGCCTTGCACGGCGCGCTGACAGGTGCCTCGGAGGCCATTGCCGAAATGCCTCGCCGCTGGCGCGACAGCCTGGCCGGGACGGGCGAGCTGGATCTGCAGGGTGTCCGCATCCTTTCGGAAGCACATTATCTCTGGTCTCCCGGCACGCTCGCTGGCAACCTCACCAGCTTTTTTGCAAGCAAGGCCGTTCGCGGTCGAGTCGAGCCCGTCAAGGGATCGGACCTGCCTCCTGCCCTGCAGGATCGTGCCTTCAAGGGCAAGGCCTATCGCTTGGCAGAGGTGGTATTGGATGTGCCGAGCCTCATTGCGCGTCTGGCAGAGCTGGCAGGTGACAGCGTGATGAAAGGACAACGCCTTGACCCCATCCTTGAGGATGGGCAACTGGTGGGGCTGATCGTGGACGGCCAGCCTATCCGCGCTCAGCGAGTAGTACTGAGCTCAGGCGGAGGCACCGAAGCCCTGCTACGTGACCTGGGCCTTGAGCAACCGGCCATGCAGCGCCGCCCATTGCATATGGTGCTGGTCAAGGCGCCTACACTCAAACCACTCTATGCCCACTGCCTGGGCGGCGGTTCGAAGCCCCGTATTACAGTGACCACACACCCCTCAGCTGACGGGCAATGGGTCTGGTACTTGGGAGGTGAACTGGCTGAAGCCGAAGGTGTAGCACGTTCAGAAGACGAGCAGATTGCAGTGGCTCGTCATGAGCTGGAAAAGCTGCTGCCCTGGATAGACCTCTCCCAGGCGCGGTGGGCCACCTTGCGGGTAGACCGTGCAGAGCCGGCGCAATCCAGCATGGCCCGTCCAGATAATGCCTTTGTGGCGGAACACGGCCATCTGCTGGTCGGCTGGCCAACCAAACTGGCCCTGGCGCCCGATTTTTCTGATCGAGTCTTTGCGGCCCTTGAGCGAGAAGGTATTCGCCCCGGTACGCACCCCGCCCTTCCTCCGCACCCTATGCCACCGATGGGTATCCCAGTTTGGGAGACGCTGCTGCCATGAAAACTTTGCATGATTACTACCGTCCCCTGGGCGCCACTGGGCTTATGGTTTCGCCTCTAGGGCTTGGTACCGTAAAGCTGGGCCGTGATCAGGGCGTGAAATATCCCAATGGATTCACGATTCCTGATGACCGTGAAGCCGCTGACCTGCTGGCCCTTGCCCATGAGCTTGGTATCAACCTCATCGATACTGCTCCCGCCTATGGTCATAGCGAAGAGCGCCTAGGCAAGCTGCTCAAGGGGCAGCGCGACAATTGGGTTATCGTCAGCAAAGTGGGAGAAGAGTTCGAGTCCGGCCAATCACGACACGACTTCAGTGCTCAGCACACTCGGTTTTCTGTCGAGCGCAGCCTGAGGCGATTGGGGACCGACTGCATTGACTTGGTACTCGTACACTCCAACGGACACGATCTCGATATTCTGGAGCACTCAGATGTCTACACGACCCTGGAGACGCTCAAGCGCGAGGGCTCCATTCGCGCTTTCGGCCTTTCCGGCAAGACAGTAGAGGGTGGCCTGCTGGCGCTCGACAAAGGCGATTGCGCCATGGTGACGTACAACCTCAACGAGCGGAGCGAGCGGCCGGTCATCGACCATGCGACCGCTATTGGCAAGGCGATTCTCATCAAAAAGGCGCTGGCCAGCGGACATGTCTGTCTTGGGAGTGGCGTGGACCCCGTCCAGGCCAGTTTTAAACTGGTACTTGGTCATCCAGGAGTGGCCAGCGCTATCATCGGAACCATCAATCCGTTGCACCTGTCGCATAATGTCCGTGTCGCTGCTAGCGTGATCGAGTCCAGACGTTAACGCGCACGGGGCATCCATGATAACAATTTCAGGAGTCTGCCATGCCTCAACTCATTGCGCGTCAGAACCCCAAGGCATTCAAGACCCTGCCGCTGCTGGTTGAAGGCAGCCCGGAAAAGCTGGTTTACCAGGCCTTGGGCCAACCCCTGAATTTCAACGAGGTGCTGGAGCGCCGCCGTCCGATTGTCGTCGAAGATGAACAACGCTTTTCACTTGAGCTGGCAAACCTGGGCGTTTCGGTCAGGATCACGCTGAACTGGCAAGGGCATGATCATTGGCTGTTGGTCCGTCAGAAGCGGGTCGATCGTGGCGATACCGTACTGAAACTGATATCTGGTTACGTACCTGCCCATGAGCTTAACCTTCCACTGCTTACGGCCGTTCAAGAAGTGGCTGAAGAGTGCCTGTTTGAAACCTCGGACGGTTGGCTACAGGGCCGTTTTACCGATACCTGGTTGCCTACGCCTTACGAGGGTGCACTGAAGTACCGGGAAAACGGCCATTTCACCCTCACCCCTCGTACTGGGGCCGCACGTCCTGTCCAGTGCGGCAGTTTGGCGCTGATCGAGCGGCCACGCGCTTACGTGCATACGCCTACCGCATCGCTGCAGCTGGTCTATGACATGCAGATGGAGCTACCCAAGGATATCCGCACGCCCAGTCTTTTCCATGTGGATGACAAGGTGGAGGATGGACAGCTCATCGCACGCCTGGACAGGCGCCGCCCGGATATTTATCTGCTGGCAGTGGATCAGGGTCGCCCTACCGGCGAGCTGTTTACCTTGCATGAGGGGCAACGCCAGCCTGTAAGCACCCGAGGCCTATGGCTCTCGGAAAGCTTTGCCGAACAGCGCGGCTGGCTCGTGCATGAAGAACGGGTACGCTGGCAGGATTGGCTGAGCCGCCTGGGCACAGTCAAGGAGAAGGCGTCCTGACGGACGTCGTTTCTATCAGGAGCTTCCGCGAATTCGCTCGACAATTGCGGTAGTTGAACTGTTTTCGACGACGCCCAGTACCTTTACTTCACCACCATAGGCTTGAACCAGGGGTGCTCCTACTACCTCATCGACGCTCTTGTAATCTCCGCCCTTTACCAGTACATCGGGCTTTACCTGCTTGAGCAGCTCCTCGGGAGTGCTTTCGCTGAAAGGAATGACCCAATCCACCGCGCCCAAGCCGGCCAACACCGCCATTCGACGATCGACAGTATTGATAGGCCGGCCCGGCCCCTTCAGGCGGGTTACGGATGCGTCATCGTTCACCGCTACAATCAGGCGATCGCCCAATGCACGTGCCTGCTCAAGATAAGCTACATGACCAGCATGGAGGATATCGAAGCAGCCGTTGGTGAAAACGATCTTCTCGCCATGGGCACGTGCATCCTCAATAGCAACCTGCAACTGCTCCAGAGCCAATACCCCTCGCTCCGAGCCTTCCTCTCGCTGCACCGCACGGCGAAGCTCCGGAGCGCTGATTGCAGCAGTGCCCAGCTTGCCCACTACAATACCTGCAGCAAGGTTCGCCAGAGCAACCGCATTGTGCAGCTCCTCGCCTGCAGCCAGCGCGGCCGCCAGAGTCGAAATAACGGTATCGCCCGCGCCGGTTACATCGAAGACCTCCCGTGCACGAGCGGGCAGATGGAACGGCTGCTGATCAGGCCGCAGCAGCGTCATCCCGTTTTCACCACGAGTTACCAGCAGTGCCCCCAGCTCCAGGTCAGCGATCAGTTTGCAGCCTTTGGCGACCAGATCAGCTTCGTCGGCGCAAGGTCCTACAATCGCCTCGAACTCGCTTAAGTTGGGCGTAATCAGGCTGGCGCCCCGGTAGATCGAAAAATCCTTGCCTTTGGGATCTGCCAGTACCGGAATATTGCGAGCACGGGCCAGCTGGATCAGGTCCTGATGATTTCTGAGCGCGCCTTTGCCGTAGTCGGAAAGGACCAGCACCTTTACACCTGCCAGCATGGAGCGCGTATCTGCTGCTAACGCTTGGGTATCGGTCTTGAATGATTCTTCAAAATCGACACGCAGTAGTTGCTGGTGACGGCTCATGATCCGCAGCTTGACGATGGTCGGCTGTCCGGCAATACGCTGAAAACGTGCCTCGACCTTGGCGGCCTTCAGGCTGTCAGCCAAGGCGTCGGCGGCCTCGTCCTGGCCTGTTACACCGACCAGATAAGCCGGTGCCCCCAAGGCAGCAATATTGAGCGCCACGTTGGCAGCACCACCGGGGCGATCTTCATTCTGATCAACCCGTACGACAGGCACAGGCGCCTCGGGCGAGATTCGCGACGTTGCACCATGCCAATAACGATCGAGCATGACATCGCCGACCACGAGCACGGGGGCTTGATCAAAACGGGGCATGGTCAGCTTCATGGAAAGACTCCAAACGTCAAAACGGCGGCGATGATACCACAGGGTTAAATCAGTCCCCGAGCGGCCCATGCCTCAGATCTTTTACGAAAAACAGCTCATGACGGCGAACGGCTTTGCGGAAGAATTCGTCCTCTCCCGTCACTGGCCATTGACGCCCTGTCAAAACAGACTGAAGCAGTCGGCGCAAACGTTTCTTGAGTGGTGGCGGAACAAGCAGATCATGCTGCATGCCCAGCGCCATGGCCTTATCGAGCTGAGTTTGCGCACTTAACAGTGGGCTCCATACAGGCAGTGCCGGCAAAGGCTCGATAGCCGGCGGCAAGGCGATACCGTTACCTGATGGCCCCATCGGCCAGCGGTCGTTGTCGTGCAGGTGGTTAGCATAAAGCAACGCCGTATCTGGCTTCCAGCTACTGAACTGGATGGCCTCCTCTACCGCCTGGGCTGCCTGAACATGGTCCGCATGAGGGTCCAGCTGGGGATGGGGAAACACCATCACTTCCGGCTGAAAATGTTCGATGAGCGCAACCAGGTCGGCAACCAGGTTATTCCAGGAGGGCTGTCCGTCCGTGTCACCCGGAAGACGCAACGGATTAAAGCGCCGCACCGGACGGATATCCACATCACCAGAATCGCGTGAGCCAAACCCCTGCTCTGGCGCAGCATACATGGCCGGTAGCTGAAGGCAAAAATAGCCCAGCTGAACGCAACGCGTCATGGGTACACCGCCCCATAGCGGTACAGCCAAGCTATCCCATGCCCGCAAGCGTCCTTTGAGCCTGGCTGCTTCAGCAGTACTGAGGCCAAGTCGCTCATAGTACTCGGCCTCGATCTCTCCTTGCGTCAAGGTAACAATCGAAGCTTCGGCGCAACCACTATAGAGGCCGAACGCGGCCAACTCCGCATCGTCCGCATGGGGCGCAATTACCATTACACGTTTGGAGGCATAATCTGGATTGGAAAACCCATGCAGTGTCACAGGACCAACGACCCGGCAAAAACGGCCCCGGACAGATACTCGCCCTTCACGCAAGGCCTCGGAAAAGCCTGACAGGTTAAGGTAGCGGCGACCTTGCACGCCCCGCTCGAAATCCTGACGATCCTCCTGGCTACCAGCGCGAATCACAACATAAGGGTCGAACAAGCGGCCTAAAAAGCCTGCCTTGATTTCGCATTCCAATACCAGGGATTGCAACTCATCTGAAAGCTCATACCCTTTCAACGTCAAGACGTTGTCCGTGATCTCAACCGGCAGGCGTACACTGCTCTCAGGAAAGTCATACCGGTAATCATCATGTGGCGCATAGAACAGATGATCCGCGAACCAGGCCTCATGAACAATCCAGACAGCCACTATCGCAAGAGGTACCAGCCACCAAGGCAGCACCTGTACAAACGCAGCACCGAGCAGAGCAAGCAGAAACAACGCAATGATACCTAGTGCGATCCGCTTATGGCGCCGGTGCCGCTTGAGTAACCTTTGTTTACGCGCACTCATCACGTCACCTCGTGGACCGGCACTCGGTTGCACCAGCGATCCTTGTACTCACGATCCGCACGGCCAAACGAAAAGCGCAGGTCCTTACCTAGTGCACGCGCCTCCTCCCAGGCCGCCTGGGTATTGAGGAAGCTCAGTACACTGCCCGGACTGAAATCCCGGCTCTCCGGCGCCACACCACCATTAACGTATTCAACACTGATCCACCGAGGGGATTCGACACGGTAAAGCACCTGAATGGCAGCTGGAGCATCGTCCAGAAAGATAACGGAACCCATCATGAATTCGCGTAATAAGGAGAAGACGTCAGCCAGATGAGCTTTGGCAGGTACCTCGAAGGCCCAACGGCGCTCGAACAGATCGGCATAGAACGCTGCCAGTTCTGCTGGTGTGAAGTCACTGACAGGCCGAACCTGCCCACCCGCCTCTTCCAGCAGACGCAACTCGCGGCGCTGGTTGTAACGAAACTTCTTTGAAAGCTCCTCCGGCGCACGTGCAATTGCCAGACATTCTTTTTGCTGACGTGCAGTCGAGATATGCGCGGCACTTAGCGAAGATAAATACCGGGCCTTCTGGCGCAGCGGAGCCTGAGCATTCTCCTGAGCTGGCAGAATGATTTCTGCGTTCCCCAGGTCGAAGTAATCACGTCTACCCTTGCGCTTGAGCACATCGCGAGACAGCGCAATGTGCCCATCCCAGCACGCTACCGCCATCTGCAGCTCGCCGCTGGCTGGCCATCCCAGATAGCGGACCGGAAGCCCAACCAGATCAGACAGGCGTGCAACGATCTCTGGATGGGTGGCAACACTGCCTCCCCATGTTTGCCACGCCCGGGCATAGGCTGGCGCATCAATCTCAACCCAGCCCCGCTCACGCCACGCCCTAAACAACCCCATCATGAAACGTGTGTGCCTTCTTCATCGAGTGTCGTTGCGCCTTTTTCAACCTGACTGTTATGCAGGCGGGCATAATAGCCATTCTGCGCCAATAGCTCGGCATGCGTACCACGTTCCACGATACGCCCCTGATCCATGACTAGAATCAGATCGGCCTTTTCAATGGTGCTCAGCCGGTGCGCAATCACCAAGGTGGTTCGGCCAGTCATAACCCTGTCCAGCGCCGCCTGGATATGCCGCTCGGATTCGGTATCCAATGCAGAGGTGGCTTCATCCAGGATCAGCAGGGGCGCATTCTTCAAAAGCGCCCGTGCAATGGCCAGACGCTGACGCTGACCGCCCGAAAGCAGTACACCGTTCTCACCGACCAGTGTTTCATAACCCTCAGGCAAACGCTGGATGAATTCGTCGGCATAGGCGGCCTTGGCAGCTTCGAGCACCTGCTCGAATGGCGCACCAGCCAGATCACCATAAGCAATATTATTGGTGACCGTGTCGTTGAACAGCGTGACCTGCTGTGTCACTAGAGCAATGTGCCGACGCAGATTGGGCAACCGATAACGCTGGATGTCCAGATCATCCAGCAGAATCTGGCCCTGCGTGTGCTGATAGAAACGGGGAATCAAGTTGGCCAGTGTCGACTTTCCGCTGCCCGAGCGTCCTACCAGCGCCACCATCTGTCCAGGTTCCGCCACGAACGAGATATCGTCCAGAACCGGCTTTTCGGTACCGGGATAGGTGAAGTTCAGATTCCTGACTTCCAGACGCCCTTGCGCTCGAGCTCGCTCTTCAGTTCCTTCGTCCACTTCCGAGACTTCATCCAACTGCTCGAAAATGCTTTCAGCACCTGCGACGCCACGCTGGATCGTCGAGCTCACCTCGGATAACTGGCGAATGGGTTTAGGCAACAATCCCGCCATGGTGATGTAGGCGACCAGATCACCGGCCGATGAATCACCACGAAGATAAAGCACCAGGAACATCAAGGCAGCCATAGCGGTATAGATCAGCAGCTGCAACATCGGCGTATAAACCGCACCGGTTCTGTTCATGGTCAGCTGCTTTTGAGTATTGCTTTCGCTGGCCTCGAAGAACCGCTTACGCTCGTACGCCTCACCACCAAAGCTGCGAACCACGCGGTAGCCCTGAATGGCCTCGGAAGTTACATGGGTGACATCTCCCATGGCCGACTGGATTTTCTTGCTCTGCTTGCGAAACTTGCGACTGGCGGATGTCACCATCATGGCAATAATAGGCAGGATAGCCAGCATCACGAGGGTTAATTTCCAGTTCATCCATAGCAGGGATGCGAACAGGAACACTACCGTCATCCCCTCTCGGATCACCACCTTAATCGCATCAGTCGCTGCGCCAGTTACCATGGTGACGTTGAAGGTGATACGAGAGATCAGGTGACCAGAGTTGTTCGCGTCGAAATACCGGTTGGGCAGTATCAACAGATGATTGAACAGTGCTACGCGAAGATCGTGAACCAACCCCAGCGAAACCTTTGCAATAAAATAGTTGCCCAGAAACGAGCCGATGCCCTGCCAGGCAGCAATCAGGATAATGAGAAGCGGAACAGCCTGCAGCAGATGCAGCTCGCCGATAACAGGCCAGCCAGGAAACATCGACGCGTTCGGGTTGTTCAGGCCATCGACGAAATATTTGAGAATTCCGGCCAGCATGGGCTGAGTCGAGGCAAAGATCAGAAAGCCTACGATACTGAGGGCAAACTGTCCGATGTAGGGACGCACATAGCCCAAGAGGCGTAGATAGATTTTGAGACTTGAATGCTCTGCACGCGGGGACGTAGGAGTCGTCTGCATGATTGAAATAACTGTCTTGAGTAAACGGCCGATATTATCACGTCCAACTCTGCATACCAGAAACGAACATGGTAGTACTCCAAATAGGAGCACCGGTACGTAATAAGATCGATAGTATTGGCATGAGATACCAATACCTTACATGACACAGCCTCTTGGACTTCTTGCGATTTCCTTACCTTCATTGCGGCTAGGCATCACTAGAAGATGAGTTAAGATGCACGTCCCAGATTTGACGGAAGCAACATGCAACAGCTTGAAAAAATAGACTACCTGAAACTCCGCGAGGCGGCGCACGTCATAGAAGCGGACCAGTACGGTGACAAGGTGTTGCAATTGACCGATGGCAGCTTCCTTAAGCTATTCAGGCGCAAGCGGTTACTGACTTCAGCTGCGTTTTATCCCTACGCACAACGGTTTGCAGACAATGCCAGCCAGTTGCAGCGACGTCATATTCAAACGCCTACCATTATCGAGGTATATCGCGTCGCCGCGATCGAGCGGGATATCGTTCACTATTCACCATTACCTGGACAAACGATCCGACAGCTATTCAATAATGATGAGCCAGAAAAGCTCAAAACCGAACTGGGTCGCTTTGTAGCCTTGTTACATGAGCAAGGTGTTTATTTCCGCTCGCTCCACCTAGGCAACATTGTTCAGACGCCAGCATATGAATTGGGCCTGATTGATATAGCAGACCTGCGCTGCCAGTCACGCCCATTGTCACAGCGTCTGCGACTACGCAATTTCAATCATCTGTTGCGTTATGAAAACGACAGAATTTGGTTGATGACTGATGATGGCCGAGCCTTTTTCAATGCCTATCTAACTCATTCATCTATCGCCTTTACACGCAAGACCCTCAGACATCAGTTAAACCTGCCCAGAGGGTTCTTTCAGTGACTTCTCATGTATCAGGAACCGTAGCGCCACCACCTCGTACTGAGAAACTTTCTCTCTGGATTGTCCGCTTCGTACTACCCGTGGGCTGGCTAGCACTTTTGACAGGCATGTTCTGGATTGGCGATCGCTCGCTTTATCACAAGTTGTTCTATGTTTTTCTGGCTTTCCCGACATTGGTAGCCGTTTCGTTGACTCCCTCTCAGTTGCGTCAACTATTCCAAAGTCCATTGCTACGGGCGTATGTGCTTTTTGCACTCTATGTGTCGCTCAGTCTGGCTTGGTCTCCCGACAGCGGTGAGCTGTCGTTGATCAAATACCCGCTCTATGTGCTCATGATGCTTCTCGCCACAGCCCTGATGGCAAGGCATTACCCAGACCTTATGATAAAAACCACGTTCCTGGGCGCCGTACTGGCTTCGCTTAGCGCCCTACTGACATTACTTTGGTATGTTAAAGAGGGCGCGCATGGCCGTCTTGAAGGTTATGGAGCGCTTTATAATCCGCTACTGACAACTCACATTTATGGCTTCTACGCAGCCTTCTGGCTGGCCACTTGGTGCTCCAAGATACGCATAAGCTCCTGGATCACGCTGCCCGCCCTTGCAGTGGTACTTTTGTTGATTCTTTGTACGGGCTCGCGGACTCCCTTGTTTGCGCTTGCGATGAGTATGCTCTGGCTCACTTTCGCACATCCCAACCGGCGAACGCTTTTTATCGTCGGCAGCGTCATTATAGGATTTGTTGGACTGATATTGATTGACCCAAGCCTAGTCACCCAGCGCGGAGCCTCTTTCCGGCCCGCCATATGGGCTGATGCCTGGCGGCAAATTCAGCAGGACTTCTGGCTCGGGCACGGCTTCGACGCAACCATGCGTATTGACTTGCCAGAAGTAGGTCATATGTTGGCGGATCCACATAACCTGAGCCTTGGCGTCATGTATCAAACTGGCCTGACCGGCCTTGCGTTGTGGGTGGTGCTTTATCTAACTGCGCTGGTACAAGGCTGGCGTTTACGCCGTGAGCCTGCCGTACTCATCACCGGCACGCTTGTAGTATTTGGCTTGGCGGCAGGTATGACAGAGGGAAGCTCTTTTCTTTCTCGCCCCAAGGAGCACTGGTTTCTAGTATGGATCCCTCTGGCTTTACTTAACGTAGCCGTCATTTATCACCTTACTGCCCGAAAGCCTCAGGCAGTGAATGAAGTCTAGTGAGTGGGAACCATCAGCCGCAAAAGGCCACGCACCGTCTTGCGTGTCCAGGCCTGAATGGGAATGTCTCGTAACAGCGCCCTGGCCAATGGCTTGTTTCGGTTGGATGCCTTGAGAAACATGGAATTCAGGAATCGCGTTTTAACCTGCCCATAAGCAGGATGATCACTGAATCGCTCATAAGTTTTCAGTACATTCTCGACCATGAATGGCAAATTCTTGTATGTATTGCTTTCATGCTTTCGATAAAGCGCAAGCACCTCATCCAGAATATCAATGTAATATCCCGCCTGCGTAATTTTGAGCGTGATATAGAGATCTTCAAGACGGATGCTAGGGTCGAAACAGCCCACTTTCAATAATGCTTCCCGGCGAAACATGAGCGTAGCAGCCATTGGGCCTGGCTTGAGATCCAAAAAAAGGTCTTCGAAATTAAGCCTTCTGAACGGTAAATATCGATGCTTCTGCTGCTTTTCTGGATAGCGTTGCCCCTGCGCGTCAATCAGGTCGATATTAGCGGCACAGATTCCCACCTCGGGCTTATCTTTGATGTACGCAACCTGTCGCTCGATGCGCTGAGGCAGCATGATATCATCTGATCCAAAAGGAACAATCAAGCTACCAGAAGCCCGTTCAATCGCATCGTTTAGCGTACGGCTAAGTCCGATGTTCTGCTGCTGCCTGAAATCGAATCCGTACTCTTTTTGCAGACTCAAGATTCTTTGAACACTATCGTCCGTAGAGCCGTCATCAATCACCAAGAGCTCAATATGAGGATAGCTCTGCTTGAGGACGCTAAGAATACTTGCCTCTATATATGGGGCATGGTTGTAAGATGCGATAATGACTGTCACTAACGGACAGTTTTCCTCTGATAGCCCTTCCTGACTGCTCATAGCTGATAGCTCCGTATTCAAAGCGCCTTGTTTCTTGAGCCTCCCTCAAAGCCAAGAAAGCGCATTGTTTATTTATTCACCCTACTCAGATGCTTTTTGATCTTCGATAGGTTTTTTTCGCCAACAGCCTTGCATAAGGCCGGCTCATCAAGCCACTTCCAAAGCATGTCCTGCGGTACTTCTATTCGAGAGCGCTCACATGCGTTTTCAAATGCCTTTTCCCACCAAGCAGGTCCGCAAGCACGGTCAAATTCATTGGGGTAAGGATAGCAGCCGTAAAGCAATTCACGTGCAAACTGCCGTTGCTCAGGCTTCAGATATGAGGTTCGGATTTTATAGAGCAATCGCTGCAAACCAGGCGGGCGCGGTAACTTATCCGAGACATTATCGATATCTGCTAGCGCAGCCTGGCCAAGCGGATCACTCCTGTGTTTGGCATACCAAGCGCAAACCTTAGCGCGAAAAAGCCGCTTGCGGCTCCAGTAGTGATGAATGATGTCGGTACACTCAGCCAGTCGGAGCTGCTTCTTACGCGCGGCCACTGCCAGCATGAACTCCTCTAGCGTGTATGCCTTAGGAGACTGGGCTCGGTAATGGTCCATTAGAAAAATCGAATGATCCAGCAAGTCAGCGTCGGAACGGCATAATCCTATAACGCCCGAGTTGGTCATAGGCATGTCATCATCGGCCAGCCCCTCCTGCTGCAGTGGACTTGCCAATGTCTGGTAAAGTAACCCTGACCGATCCTCGCCAAAGCAGGGACCGATGGCGTTACAGAGCAACGCTCCTGGCGCAACACGATCAAACAATGCCTGTGGAGATTGCCGAAAAAAGGTGTCTGTATCGATTAAGATGGCTTTCTCGCTTGTATCCAGCACTTGTCTCAGCAATACATGTTTGGCACGGAAGTGATAATCGATAGGACGCGCCCACTCAGCCAACTGCTCTGCTGAAATGATATGGACGGTAACAGGCAGCTCGTCATAGATGAATTCACGATCACTGTATACATGAATTGCCAGCTTCGACAGGTTCGTTTTATCAAGGCGAGACAATGCACTGACGATGCTGAAAAAGGCTTCCTGATGATAGTTTTCTGAGCCGAACGCCAGGTATACCAAGCGGTTGGGCTCGAAGAATGAGGACATAGAGGGCTCCAATTACTGTACCCGCAAATCTAGAAGCAGAACGCCGGTTCAGCGTTGAAACCAAGTCTAGAAGCAGAACGCCGGTTCAGCGTTGAAACCAAGGTAGCCAGCGATCGCGCCAGTTAGCTGGCTGCCGTTCACGCAACGGAGCTTCCAAAGCTTTGACAATATGCCTGCCTAAGGCCTGAAAACTGTAATGGGTTTGTGCGAGAGCCTGACCCTCTTGAGCAATACGCTCGGCAAGTTCGGCGTTTTGTCTAAGCAAGGCAAGCTTTTGTCTGAGCTCATCAAGGGATGAATACAGCACAACATTCTGCATGTCGACGAAACCAAGCGCATTGTTTTCTACGCTCCCCTGATCGTAAGCGAACAGAACACAGCCACACGCCATGGCTTCGAAGTTCTTGATCATGTATTCACCCATACCTACATCAGCACTGACGAAGAACCGGATGCGATTCAGCATTTCTCGATATTCATCGCCTGACTCGGTACGCGTAACGGTGAGCGGTTCAACCTTACCCAGCTCTTCCAAAAGCTGTTTACGTCCACTATAGGCAACGCTCTTAAGACTTCCGACAAAACCGAGCTCAATGTCCCTGGGCACACCCATATTCCAGAGTCCTGCTGCGTCATAGCCTTTGGGAGCAAAGACAGCATCTACATTTTCCTGTTGCAAGCGTTGGGTCACGCCAGCACCCGAGCAAAGTACCCGGACCCAGGGCATCCGCCGGTAATACGCGCTGAACTTGCCGGTGTACTTACAGCGAATATAGTTCTGGTAGGCGTCATGCTCCAGTTCGACAAGGTTGGGCAAAGTCCGGATAAACCCGACCTGCTTGAGTTGTTTTTTGAAGCGCAGAAAAAGAACTACCCGCTCATAGCGCGCCAGATCGACATGCTCACGGAAGTAGCGCTTGAGGTTGGCTTGCTCCTCACTGTCCAACCACCGTAGATCACAGTCGCACTGCTCGGCTATAGCCTGGTATAGCGCATCCAGGATGACACGCTGCTCTTTCTGTACAAGCATCAATACTTTCATACGAGAGCGCCGGTCAATGACTGTTGGCGATAAACAGAAAACACATCATGAGTGTATTGCAGCCAGTTCTATATCTTTTGAAAGCTGCCTGATCATAGGCAAACGCCAGAAAGCAGCCCTGCCCGCTTCGTCACTGAAACGATCCTCCAACCGCTCCCGCATATGCTGAACACATGCACTCTGCTGACTTGGGCTTAGACGGGACAAGTGCATCAACCCGTTACTCAGCGCTTCGGAATCCCGTAGCGGAAATAGCAAACCAACGCCATCAATGATTTCACGTGCACCGCCACAAGCGGTTGCAATAATGGGTACGCCTGCTGCCATGGCCTCCAGCAGCACCATTCCGAAGGGCTCATGATCAGAGCTCAAGGCAAACGCATCGAAGGCCTTGAAATAGCATCGCGCATCGGCCACTTGTCCTAAAAATACTACACGATCAGCGATGGCAAGCTCACGAGCCAGGTCCTTGAGCTCTTCCTCCAGTCGGCCTTTTCCTACGATGGCCAGCAGAGCGTGTGCTGGGAGCGAAGGAAGCGCCTGGGCAAAGCCTTTTAGGAGGGTAGCTTGATCCTTATCTGGATGCAGCCGTCCCACATTTCCTACAATCCAGGCATCCTGAGGCAACTTCAAAGCCTCTCGCGCCTGCTCACCATGTAGTAGCTGGCCCTGTATCGCAGCAACATCGATACGGTTGTATAGCGTTTCAATGTAATCGGCTGGCCATTTGGTCAAACGCTGTCGGAGCTCATCACGAACGGCATCGGAAACCGCCAGAAGTCTTAGCCGTTTGCTCATGGCATTGGCGAAGAGCCTACGCCCCAAGCGATCGTAATCTCCAAAGGCGTGATGGACGCCGATGACAGGCAGTTTGGTAGCCAGGCAGGCAATCCAGATCGGCTTGAAGCGATGGGCAATGATGAACCGTATGCCTCTGGAGCGAACAATCTCTCGCAGTGCACGGATAGCACCAAGCTTCAATCCACGAATATCCTTGGAGCTGTACTCCATGAACAGCACCTCATCCGAGGCGCACTGGGTGGCAACCTCGGCATCGGCAGCGCCGGTCAGAAAGACTGTCGTGACCCGATAGCCTGTTCCCTTGAACAGGCTTGCGTATTGCCGGGCACAATCCAGAAAGGGACCATCATAGCCATGGCAAAATTGTAAAACCCTTGGTTCAGCTGATCGAGTCATAGGCATCCGCACCGTCTTTGACTACGAGGATGTCTTCCATGATCAGGTATTGCAAATCCGATCCGTAGAACATATCGAGCGCATCAGTCGGTGAGCAGATCATCGGCTCACCACGACGATTCAATGAGGTGTTCAACGAAACGCCGTTGCCCGTCAGGTTTTCCAGCTCCTTCATCAGGTCATACCAGCGTGGATTGTGTCGACGCTCCAGCACCTGGGCGCGGGAAGTACCGTCCTCATGGACAACCTCGCCTACACGGTTTTTCCACTCTTCGTTGACCTCAAAGGTAAACGTCATGAAGGGTGAAGGATGGTCGACTTTGAGCATCTCATGTGCCACGGTGTCGAGCATCGAAGGGCAGAAAGGTCTCCACCGTTCGCGAAACTTGATCTGTTCATTGATACGATCGGCCACACCCGGAACGCTCGGGCAGCCAATGATGGAACGGCCGCCCAGCGCACGCGGGCCGAATTCCATGCGGCCCTGGAACCAGGCCACCGGATTGCCGTCCACCATGATTTTAGCGATACGCTGGGGGACGTCGTCGAGCTTGCGCCACTTGGGTGCATTAGGATGACGGGCACAGGCGGCAATCACGTCCTCGTTACTATAGGACGGCCCGAGGTAGACGTGTTCCATCTTCTCGACCGGCACACCGCGCTGGTGCGATACGTAGGCTGCCGCACCGACTGCCGTTCCTGCATCACCAGACGCCGGCTGAACGAACAGCTCCTTGACCTCTGGGCGCGCAATAATCTTCTGGTTGAGCTTGACGTTCAAGGCGCAGCCGCCAGCAAAGGCAATCTTGCCGGTTTCCTTGATGATATCGCCCAGGTAGTAATCCATCATCTCCAGCGCCAGCTTTTCGAAGAGCGCTTGCATGCTGGCTGCATAATGAATATAGGGATCATCGGCGATATCCCCTTCCCGCTTCGGGCCAAGCCACTCGATCAGCTTGGGCGAGAAGTAGTAGCCCTTGCCCTTTTCTTTATAGCGACGGAAGCCGATGACGTTAGCGTAATCGGTATTGATGATCAGCTCGCCGTTCTCGAATTTCGCCAGCCTGGAGAAATCATACTTGCTTGCGTCGCCATAGGGTGCCATCCCCATGACCTTGAATTCGCCATCAAGCATTTCAAAGCCGAGGAATTCAGTAATCGCACCGTAGAGCCCACCCAGGGAGTCCGGATCATAGAACTCCTTGATTTTGTGGATCCTACCGTTCTCGCCATAGCCAAAAAAGGTAGTCGCGTACTCACCCTTGCCATCAATGCCTAGAATGGCGGTCTTTTCAGTAAAACCGGAGCAATGGTAGGCACTGGAGGCATGGGCCAGGTGATGCTCGACAGGCTCGATCTTGATTTTTTTCAAATCAAAGCCCAACTGCTGCAGGCACCACTGGATGCGCTTGTGGTAGCGCTTGTAGCGGCGATTACCAAAGAGAATGGCATCCAGCGCGCGGTCAGGAGCATAGGCATAGCGCTTGGCATAATGCCAGCGAGCCTCGCCAAACAGGCTGATCGGCGCAAATGGAATAGCTACGACATCCACATCCTTTGGCTTGATACCGGCCTGCTCCAGGCAGAATTTGGCCGACTCATAGGGCATGCGGTTCTTGGCATGCTTGTCACGCACGAAGCGCTCTTCTTCAGCCGCCGCGATCAACTTGCCGTCGATATAAAGTGCAGCGGAAGGATCATGGCTCAGGGCGCCGGACAGGCCCAGAATCGTCAATGCCACAGGTTCAACCTCTAGAGTAATCATCCCTGCGCCCAGGCAGGGATGGAATGCGTTCATCAAGCAGCCGGTACAGGGCACTGCTCTTGGGCCAGTTCCGCAGAAAGCGCTCACGATCTCGTGCAAAGGCTTTCTCAAATTGCTGCTGGCTCGTGTGCTGAGTCATGGCATCCAGGTCGATCAACGACCAGTGATTGCCATTCCAGAGCACATTATTCCCTTTTAAATCGCCATGACTGATTCGTTCGCGAATCAGTCCCTCAAAAAGAACATCCAGCGCGGCCAAGTCTTGCTCAGGTGGGGCGCTATCCCGGTACGGCTCAAAGCGCGCCAGTATATCCTGCCCTGACGCATAATCGGTAATCAGGTAGGCACGCCGGCGCAAACCTAGCCAGCGCTTTTCCATTACGCCTAAGGGTTTAGGCGTGTCGATGCCCAGAAAGCGCAGGCGATTCCCCTGGATCCAGCTATGCCAGGCGCGGCTGGGCCGCCAAAAGCGCGTCAACCAATGCCCAAAGCCCTTGATGTTATAGCGCTTCAGAATATAAATATTCCCAGCATGCTCCACACGCGCCACCGTGGCGGCGCCGCCATCCTTGTAGCGGTGTCCCTGGGCAATGAAACGGTCTGGATCGGCCAACAGCGGTTCCACCACCGCCTCGCTGTCCCGGCGCATGGCCAGGATGCCTTCACTGGATCGGCTCACTTTGAACAGGCTGCAATCTCGTCCGGCTTTTTCCAGAAAGTCTTTTAGGCGCCACGTGCGAATACGGACCGCTTCCTGCTGGATCGCTTCCGGTCTCAGGGCATGCTCGCCATTCACCAGCAGGTAATGCACCAGCAACTCTTCGATATAGGCGTCAAACCGGGCAGGCAGCTGTCCGAAAAAGACGCCTAGGTTTTGCATAACCTGCTTTTGAGAGAGGGGCTTTCCCTGGGACTCGGCGTGGATGTCAGCCCCATCTATAACGTAGATGTTCCCGTCCTGTTGAAGAAGGTTGTCCAGATGCAAGTCGTCCTGCCAGAGACCCTTGGCATGTAACTCGCCAATGGCAGCCAGCGACATCCCCAAGACGTCCTGCTGACTGTCAGAAAGAGGAGGTTCCTGATCAACTCTTCGCCATAAGGCATCCAGGCTCACTGCGTTCTCCAGAAACTCAAACAGCAACCAGCCGCCCTTGTCGGCCTCGAAGCCTTCAGCCACAACAGCCGGCGTTGTCAGCTGGTTGTCGATCAGTAAACGGCAACCTTCACGCTCACGTGTATAGTGTCGCTCCGAGCGAGCGCCTACAAACAGCTTGGCCAGCACCGAGCGGCCCTGCCACCGAGCCTCACCTACATAGCGTTGTCCAGGTAACACGCGCAGGAGTGATATCAGAGTCAGCGAGCCCTCAGGCAATTCAATCTGAACAGGCAGCGCTGGGGCTCGCCCAGACCGGGCTAGCTCATCCAGTTTCATGGACGCGTTTCCTTGCTGCGACGACGCACGCTGAGCTTGCGTAACCAAGTATCGACTTCACGGCTATCAGGCGCCATCTGTAGATAAGCCGCCAGGAACAGCCGGACTTCCGCCTCGCTCCAGACCGGTGCGCGCCTTAGTAACGGCTCCAGGTCCTTAACCCTGTCCTTACGCCCTAATAGCAACAGGCGTGTTTTTTCAAGGTCAATTAGGCGCGTTAGAAACCCGCTTTCCTGCTCCTGAAGAAAGATGTGCTTGGGATAAAAACAGCCATGAATACGCCCCGCTGCATGCAGGGTTCTGGCAAGTACGCCTATAGCCGCCAGGAGCGTATGGCGTGTCCGCTCGGGTAGCTCTGGCCATTCGGCCAGCCAGCTATCCAGATCCCGCCATCCATCCAATGCTCGCGTCAGCAGAATGGCCTGCCGTTCATTCCCTACCTTGCGCTCGCCAAAGAACGAAGCTTCCAGTGCCGGAATACCGAGCGTGCTGTAACGCTGGATGTTACGAAACTCCCGAGCAAAGGTGGGCTCTCCCAGGGGGTGAAGCAGGTCATGCGTCAGGTAATTGCTTTGACGCTTGAGGAAATAGGACGCCTCGTCGAGATCGAGCCGGTAGACGGTGCTCCAGCCGCCACGCCTGGCGTTAGGCTCGTCGACCGCCTCCAGCTGAAGCGACCAGAGCGCTTCGAACGTTGAGAGCCCGTGCCGCTCTAGTATGGCGGCATCTTTGGCAGACAGGAAATCGCTCATTCGCGCCCCTTGAAGTAATTCAATACATGTACGATTCGCTCCTTGTCGGAGTCTCTTAGCCGCTGCCGCCCCTTGTAACGCAAGTAGAATCGCAGCCGCTGCGTACGTGAAAGCTTGTATTTAGCGACCTTATCCAGGCAGGCCAAATCCTTGATGATGCGTCGCCTGAGCCAGGAACCAAACCAGAAGGCCCCTGCCGGACAATCGATGAGGTACAGCGTACCGGCTTGATCAACCAGCAGATTGCGCCACTTCAAATCATTATGAGCGAAGTGATGGTCATGCATGGTGCGGGTAGCGCGTGCCAACTGCAGACTCAACTGATCGACCCAGGCCGGATCACTCAAGCGCGGATCATCGTGGTGGGCCATGACAGCTAGGTCATCGGTCTGGGGAATTTCACGGGTTATCATGGCGCCGCGGGTAAACTGCCCGCCCGAGCGCTCAAGTCCCCAGGCCACAACAGGCGCTGTCGGAATGCCCCACTTGTCAAAGCGTTTGAGATTTTGCCATTCAGACTTGACGCGTGGACGTCCCATATACCGGCGCAGGCCCTTTCCTGCTCCGGTGTAGCGCTTGACGTAATAGCGAATCCCCTCATAAGTGACACGTATCACTTCAGACAGAGGGTCATTGGTCAAATGCTCGCCTTGCAAGGTGAATACCCGCTCAAGGCTGGCAAACTCCGCTATATGCTCCACAGAGGGATCAATACGCCACTGGGCCATCAGAGCCTGTCTCCGTAACGCTGCTTGCGTTCGTAGAGCCGTTCGGCCTTGCGCTGCAATCGCTGCAGGAGCGCGGCCTCTTCTCGCAGAATCTGCCGCAATGGCCGCTGAAAATACACACGAAGAAACCTCAGGAAATCCCGCTGAGTCAGCCCGATACCCAGTGCAGAGAAATACAGACCAGCCAGGTCCTTGTCGCGCCAGCGTCTGGGCACTTGGTCTCGCGTATGAGCGCGATGCAGGTCGATGAGTGACAGCCTCAATGTACCCGGCTCAACGGGCCGATCGGTATGCAATAGAAAGTGACAGATGTAGCAGTCTCGATGGTTGACCCCTGCACGGTGCATCGTGCCTGTCATCCTGGCCACCTCATCGATCAGAGCCCATTTGGTACTCGCCTTGGGAGGCTGAACGGGCCAAGCCAGCGTGTAGTCTTCCAGGCTGACGGTAGGTGCCAATTCCTCCGTGATAATGAAAGAGTGCTGCTCGGCCGGGTTACTGCCTCGCTCACCAAAAGCCACGGCGTTCATGGTAGGCACACCAGCCTCATGCAGACGTTGCAAAGCCTGCCACTCCTGGCCTGCACCCAGTACCGGCTGTTTCAGCTGTAAGAGGTTTTTGGCAATCTCGCCCCATCCGATCCCTCGATGGATTTTGACGAAATACCCCTTGCCATTGACTTCGGTACGCAGGGTCCGTCGCCCTTCCAACTCCCGAAAAACTTCTCCCTGAAGCGCTTCTACCGCTTCAAAGGCATCGCGACCCGCCCACAGGGAGCGAAAAGGCTCTTCAAGCACAAGCTTCACAAGCGCGGCTCCAGAATCACATCAGCCGCCCGCTCGGGCATGCTGTACAGATCGGCAGTCTCGGCATAAGCGAGGGCATTACGGGACCATGCAGTGCGCTGCGAATCATCGCTGAGCATGTCGGCCAACAGGGTATTGAGCTGCTCCTGCTCAAATGGGCTAGGCACTACCCGGCCGCAGTCGGCGTCCGTGATGTAATGAGCATAGCCACAGACATCGGTCACCAGCACAGGCAAACCGGCCACCAAAGCCTCCAGCAGTACCGTTCCCGTGTTCTCGTTATAAGCTGGGTGAATCAACAGATCCGCCCCAAGAAGAAAACGCGGGATATCGCTCCGTCCCTTGAGGATATCCACTTGATCGGAAATGCCAAGCGCCTTGGTCTGCAACAGAAACGGCTTGGGATCGTCCTGCCCGATAACAATCAGGCGCACCCGTTTCTTGAGTGCCTTGGGGAGCGAAGCGACTGCTCGCAGAGAGCGATCCAGCCCCTTGGTCTTAAAGCCCGAACCGATCTGCACAACCAGCAGTGACGTATCGTCCAGACCGAACTCCTGGCGAAACGCCTTGCGTATTTCTTCGGCATTGGCCGGTGCGCGGCGGTCTGCTGCTATACCAGGCGGAAGCAGATGAAAACGCTCGGCCGGCGTCCCGTAGTGCTTGACGAAGAACGGCTGCTGGACCTCCGAGATCATCAAGACCTGGGTCTTGGACTCGGGCTCAAACACGGCCCGCTCGTACTCGGCAAAATGACGATAGCGGCTCCACTTTCGGTACAGGGGGTTACGCAGTGTCTGCGCCTTTTCTTCAAAGCAGGGATCAGCCGCGTAATACACGTCCAGGCCAGGCATCTTGTTGAAGCCAACAATGCGATCCACTGGATCACTAGCCAGATCGCGCTGGAACCAGGCCGTAAACTTTTCGTTGCGTTTGTGATTGAACAACGCCTTGGCTGATCCAACGCGCACGTCGAATCCTTCAGGTACTGGGCCTTCCCAGATCAGCGTATAGACACGAATAGAGTGACCACGACGCTGGCACTCCTGGGCAATACGCATGAAGTCACGCTGTAGCCCCCCGAAGGGAAAGTACTTGTAGAGAACAAAAGCCAGACGCATCAGCATATGCCCATAAAAAATAGCGGATCACCGTAGCAGGTGATGACGTTCAAACCTGTCGAACCATGATAACTCAGCACAAACGCTGTCCTTTGCTGGACAGCATCGCTTCCAGTGAGGCGAAAACCCGTGCCGGATTGACACGCGAGAAGCACAAGGGCTGCTCTTGGGAAACATCAAACAGTCTCCGGTCCTCCTCAGAGGGAGCGTAGGTACACTGCTTCTGCAGACAGGGCGCACAGACCCAATCGCTGGTGAGATGTACCTGGGAACGGCCATAAGCACCTGTCAGTCTGGCATCGGTCGGCCCGAACAATGACAATGTCGGCACATCCAGCGCAGCCGCCAGATGCCCCAGGCCTGTATCAACTGCCACGCAGGCGCTGGCGCCAGCCAGTACGCGGGACACCCCAGCCAATGACATCTTGGGGAGAACCGACACATGTTCAAGTCCTGAAGCGATACGTTCTGCTCTTTCGCGCTCGGGGTCATTGCCCCATGGTAAGCGCACCAGCACCCCAAGCTGCCGGGCCGCTTCAGCCAGCTCGCGCCAATAGCGCTCCGGCCAGTGCTTGGTCGCCCAGGTCGTACCATGCAGAAACAATACATAAGGTCCGCTTGCCTGGGGCTCGGCAAGACGTGTGCGATCCAATCCGTAATCGCCAGTAGATTCTGGCAAGGGATAGCTCAGGGCCTGAGCAAACAGTTGCCTAAGTCGTTCGACAGCATGCTGTCCCCAAGCAACCTGGCAGGTTCGGTCATAAAACCGGCTTGCCAGTGGCTCGCGGATCGACTCGCGCGAAAGCCCTACTACCGGCGCCTTGACGTACCGAGTCAACCATGCACTTTTCAAAAGCCCCTGGGCATCGATCACCACATCGTAGTGAGTATCTCGCAGACGCTCCTTGAAGCGCGACCACTCTCCGCTTTTCAGCGTCTTGAAGAGGTTTTTACGCCACCGGCGAATCGCTACAGGAATGACTTGAGACACCGCTGGGTGCCAGGATGGAATCTCGGCAAAGCCTTCTTCAACAACCCAGTCGAAGCGGATTCCCGGAAACGCACGACTGGCATCCGTCAGGGCTGGCAACGTATGAATCACATCGCCCAATGACGATGTCTTGATCAAAAGCACCCGCACTTATTCCACCTCGACCGGATCAGCAACCAGTTGATCCAGTGCACGTAGCACAGCAGCAGGCTCCAGAAGACGCATGCAGTTGTAGTGTCCGAATCGACAGGTCCGATCAAAACACGGGCTGCACTCAATACCCAACCGTACGACCTCAACCTCTTCGGCCAGAGGTGGCGTAAAGCCTGGGGACGTCGATCCATAGACCGCAACCAACGGGCGATCCAGTGCGGCGGCGACATGCATGAGGCCAGAATCGTTGCTGACTACTGCCGACGCGCAGGACATAAGGTCGATAGCCTCGGCCAGTGCCGTCTGACCCGCCAGGTTCGTGACCTCTTCGCGCAGGCCTGGAATCAAACGCTCACGGATTTCCTCGCAGCCCGCATTATCCTTTTGCGAGCCGAACAGCCAGACCTGCCACCCTGCCCTGATCTTTACATTGGCCACTTCGGCGTAGTGGGCTGCAGGCCAACGCTTGGATTCACCAAACTCGGCGCCTGGGCATAATGCCAACACCGGCCTGTCCAGCTCCAGGCCAAACTTGCCAAGTGCCGCGTCGCGGCTGGCAGACTCGATTCGCAGTTGGGGACGTGGATAAGGCTTGGGCAACTCAGCCCCAGGCGGATAGGCCAGTGCGATAAAGCGCTCAATCATCAGCGGGTAGCGCGCCTTATCGAGTGTTCGTATGTCATTGAGCAGGCCGAAACGCATCTCGCCGCGCCAGCCGGTGCGCTTGGGAATGCCCGCAAAATAGGGAACCAGGGCCGACTTGAGCGAATTTGGCAGCAGAATGGCCTGATCGTACTGACCGCGCAGACTACGACCGATACGCCGACGCGTTGCCAGCTCAAAAGCACCATGCCCAAGCGGAAAACTCAGCGCCGAGCGTACTTCGGGCATCCGCTCAAGCAGAGGACGGCTCCAATCAGGCGCCAGCACATCAATGGCACAACCGGGATGAAGCGCCTGCAGACTCTTGAACAGCGTCTGCGCCATCACCATGTCGCCGACCCAGGAAGGACCGATTATCAGAATTCTCATAGGCTCACGCTACAACGTACAAGGCTCATAGTATCTACCATGAGCCTTGTACGTGCGGCTTATTTCACTGCGGTACGCCACTCGGCATGGCTATCAGTCTTGCCGGTGACCAGATCGAAGTAGGCCTTTTGCAGCGTTTCGGTCACCGGACCACGGCGGCCGGCTCCGATGGTGCGTCCATCGACTTCACGGATGGGGGTCACTTCAGCGGCAGTACCAGTAAAGAATGCTTCATCCGCAATATAGACTTCGTCACGCGTAATACGCTTTTCAACCAATGCGTAGCCATGCTCCTTGGCCAGTGTCAGCACGGTGTTACGGGTGATGCCGTTGAGGCATGCCGTTACTTCAGGCGTGTAGATGACATTGTCCTTGATGATGAAGATATTCTCACCGGAGCCTTCAGCCACATAACCTTCCGGATCCAGCAGCAGGGCCTCGTCTGCACCGCCGGAAATGGCTTCCTGCAGTGCCAGCATCGAGTTGATGTAGTGTCCGTTGGCCTTTGCGCGGGTCATGGAGATGTTCACGTGGTGACGGGTATAGGAGCTGGTACGTACCTTGATGCCCTGTTCCAGCGCCTCCTCCCCCATGTAGGCGCCCCAGTGCCAGGCGGCCACGATCACATGCACCTTCAGACCGGTCGCACGCAGTCCCATGCCTTCCGATCCGTAGAACACCATCGGACGCAGATAGGCGCTTTCAAGGTTGTTATCACGAATCACCGCGCGGTGCGCTTCGTTGATCTCGTCTTTGGTGAAAGGCATCTTCATGCCCATGATGTGGGCGGAGTCGAACAGACGATCCGTGTGCGCCTGTAGACGGAAGATTGCTGTGCCCTGAGGGGTGTTGTAAGCGCGAACGCCTTCGAACACACCCATTCCATAATGCAGCGTATGGGTCAGAACATGGGTGGTCGCATCGCGCCACGGCACCATTTCACCGTCATACCAGATCACACCGTCACGATCGGACATCGACATAATTTGCAGCTCCTCAAGAATTCTATTCGTACTGCTGCGCAGCGAGTGGGTCGAGCGCAAGCGACTTCCAGATCCGCATGACGCCGTGTCGCTCGTCATGGAAGAGGCTGCCGTCCACTACGCCTGCCTGCTTCTGCAGGGCTTGGCGGTGTGCGGCAGCACGGTAGGCTTTGTAAGCCTCTTGCAACAGATGGACATCTGGACTCGAGATCAATCCAGCCCGCTCCAGTTCTTCCAGAATGCGGATATTGTCGGTGAAGCGCAGCAGATCAGGATGCTGCCAGGACCAGACAAGAACCGCATATTGCACCATAAATTCAATATCGACGATACCGCCTGCATCCTGCTTGAGGTCAAATGCCCTGCCCGCCTCGAAGGCAATCGGCGACGATCCCCCGGAGGTAGCCTTGGTTCCCAGGTTTTCCCGCATCTTCATCCGCATCTCGCCGACCTCACGACGCAGTGTAGCCTCATCGCGACGCCGGCTCAGGACAGCAGCCCGTACAGCCTCGAACCGTGCCGTGACGACCGGACAACCGGCCAGCACCCGCGCCCGCACCAATGCCTGGTGCTCCCAGGTCCAGGCCTCGTTCTGCTGGTAGTGCTCGAATGCCTTGATCGTACTGACCAGAAGCCCGGCAGCCCCGGAAGGCCTTAGGCGCATGTCGACCTCATACAGCGTTCCGGCGGTGGTCGATGTGGTCAGGAAGTGGATGATGCGCTGTCCGAGACGCGTGTAGAACTGAGCACCATCGATAGGCTTGCCGCCATCCGTCTCGGCTAACGGATCACCATCGTGAATAAAGACAAGATCAAGGTCAGAACCGTGCCCCAACTCAATACCGCCCACCTTGCCGTAGCCTACGATCACGAAGTCCGGATCACATGGCGACCCATCGGCACGTTGCGGACGGCCATGGCGCTGAACCATCTGTCGCCAGGCCAGCTCAAGCACTTGATCAAGAATCGCCTCCGCCATCCAGGTCAGGTAATCACTGACCTTCATCAAGGCCAGCGTGCCTGCAATCTCGGACGCTGCCACTCGCAGTCCATGAGCGCGCTTGAAATGCCGGAGCATTTCCATCTGCTGCTCCAGATCATCCTCAGGGATGCGCGCCATCCGCTCCCGCAGCTCAGCGACCAGCTCAGGCTTTTGAGGTGGGCGATACAAGCGGCCCTCGTTAAGCAACTCATCCAGCAAGGCGGGGAAACGCGTGATTTGCTCTGCAATCCACACACTTGCACTGCAGAGCTGGAGCAGACGCTCCAGTGCTCCGGGGTTTTCGGTGAGCAGCACTAAGTATGCCGAGCGTCTGGCGACGGCCTCGATCAATGGTAGAACGCGATCCAGGGCTTGGTCGGGCTCGTCATGAGAAACAATCTGAGTCAACAGCCGAGGCATAAAGGCATCCAACCGTTCTCGCCCCATTCTCTGCATGGTCCGAACCTGACTGCTGCTTCGTAGCGCACACAACCGTGACCAAGCTGACTCGGAACTGCTCAAGCCTGCCTCCTTCAACTGCTGGATAGCTGCTGCATCCTCAAGACTGCCTTCCCAGAGGGGTAGCCATTCCTGCCCAATTTCTGACTGACTGTCCGCTCCCTCGTCCGGGTCTGCAATAACCTGCTGAAAATGCCAGTTGATACGGGTGCGCCAGTGAGTCAGCCGACTCAAAAAAGCAGTCCAGCTATCGAAGCCCATCATGAAAGCTACCCGCTCACGATCCAGCTCGCTGTCAGGCAATTTCTGTGTTTGTCGGTCTCCAATCGCCTGTAGCGCATGCTCCACGTAGCGGAGAAAGCAGTATGCCTCTCGCATCTCCTCGGCTGCCTCGGCGGGAAGATAGCCCAGATCCTTCAGGACGCTCAGGATTACCAGCAATGGGCGCTGCTGCAGGCTTAGCTCCCGTCCGCCATGAATCAGCTGATAGGCCTGTGCAATAAATTCCACCTCTCGAATGCCGCCTGCGCCCAGCTTGATGTTGTCATCCATCTCACGGCGCCTGACCTCCTGCTGGATCAGCTGCTTCATGTTGCGCAGCGCTTCAATCGCCGAAAAGTCCAGGTAACGCCGGTAGACGAAGGGGCGCAACATGCTGAGCAGTTGTACTCCGGCCTGCTGATCGCCTCCCACAACGCGCGCCTTGATCATGGCGTAACGTTCCCAGTCCCGACCCTGGTCCTGGTAATACTGCTCCATGGCCGAAAAGCTCAGCGCCAGCGCGCCTGACGAGCCATAGGGACGCAAGCGCATATCAACCCTGAAGACAAAGCCATCTACGGTAATCGTATCAAGGGCCTTGATAAGCCGTTGGCCTAGGCGAATGAAGAACTGTTGATTGTCCAGTGCACGACGCGCCCCTACTGTCTCGCCACCCTCGGGGTAGGCAAAAATGAGATCGATATCGGACGAAAGGTTAAGCTCGCCCGCTCCCAGCTTGCCCATTCCCAAGATAACCATATGCTGCGGCTCTCCAGTCCGATGCCCCGTCGGGACCCCGGATTGACGGCATTGGTCCTTGTACAGCCACTGGTAGGCCTCATCGATACAGGCATCGGCCAGTTCGGTCAGGTCACGGCACGTCTCGAGCAGGTCGGCCTGACGTGTCAGATCGCGCCAGATAATGCGAACCTGGTGCCGCAGCCGAAAGCGGCGTAAGCGCTGTCCGAGTTGGTTTTCATCCGAACATCCGGCTAGACAGTCGGTCAGTTGTTGGTGAATAGTGCCGGCTGGCAGTGATCGCTCGAATAGGCCCTCGTCTGCCAGATCCAGCATTAATGCCGGATCGCGCTGAATCTGCTCAGCGACAAACTCGCTGGCCGCTATCACCCGTGACAGGTCGCTGCGCCGCGCTGGCGGCCATGCTGAAAAATATTGCAAACGTTCAGGCTGTGCGTTCAATGCCTCCATGAGGCGTGCCTGCGCACACCTTACAGGTTCGGCAAGTGAATCAGGAATAGCAGTGAGAGAAGGCAGGCTCATGGTCTATCCTGTGGAGTCAACGGCTGAGGAGAAGGTCAAACCGTGCGACAATTTGTCGTTGTTTTATAACGGACATTGACCTGAGCAGCTGAAACGACCGCCGTTTTGTAGTAAAACTACACGCCGGCCGGGAACCACCCGGTCATAATCCAAGAATTCACGCTGCCCCCAAGAGGATGGCGGCGATACCGAGGCAACCGATTCTGGAAGCCTTTCCGCCCTGGAGCAAGCCATGCAAGACCTTGATCCCGTCGAAACCCAGGAATGGCTGGACGCCCTGGAGTCCGTATTAGACTGCGAAGGTGAAGACCGAGCTCATTATCTGCTGACCCGTATGGGTGAGCTGGCCACTCGGACAGGTACACAGCTTCCCTACGCGATCACCACCCCGTATCGCAACACGATCCCGGTTACCAAAGAAGTCCAGATGCCGGGCGACCTCTTCATGGAGCGGCGGATTCGCTCGCTGGTACGCTGGAATGCGTTGGCCATGGTGGTTCGTACCAACCTCCGCGACCCGGACCTTGGCGGCCATATTTCTACCTTTGCTTCGTCCGCTACGCTATACGACATTGGTTTTAACTACTTCTTCAAAGCGCCAACCGAAGAGCATGGCGGCGACCTGGTGTATTACCAGGGCCACGCTTCTCCTGGCGTTTACGCACGTGCCTTCCTTGAGGGCCGCCTGACCGAAGACCAGATGAACAACTTCCGCCAGGAAGTAGATGGCAACGGTCTGTCGAGCTATCCGCACCCGCACCTGATGCCCGATTTCTGGCAGTTCCCGACCGTATCCATGGGTCTGGGTCCGATCACAGCGATCTATCAGGCACGCTTCATGAAGTACCTGGAAGACCGCGGCTTCATCCCGGCCGGCAAGCAGAAGGTCTGGTGCTTTATCGGTGACGGCGAGACTGACGAGCCAGAGACCCTGGGCGCCATCTCTCTGGCAGGTCGTGAAAAGCTGGACAACCTGATCTTCGTGATCAACTGCAACCTGCAGCGTCTGGACGGTCCGGTTCGTGGTAACGCGAAGATCATCCAGGAACTGGAAGGCGTCTTCCGCGGCGCCCAGTGGAACGTGAACAAGGTTATCTGGGGTCGCCTCTGGGATCCCCTGTTCGCCCGTGACGAAAACGGCCTCATGCAGCAGCGCATGGATGAAGCCATCGACGGTGAATACCAGAACTACAAGGCTAAGGACGGCGCGTTCGTTCGTAAGCACTTCTTCGGCGCCAACCCTGAGCTGCTGAAGATGGTTGAGGACATGTCCGATGAGGACATCTGGAAGCTCAACCGCGGCGGTCATGATCCGTATAAGGTGTATGCAGCCTACCATCAGGCGGTCAACCACAAGGGTCAGCCGACGGTCATTCTTGCCAAGACCATCAAGGGTTATGGCACCGGTGCGGGTGAAGCGAAGAACATCGCCCACAACACCAAGAAGATCGATGTGGAGAGCCTGAAGAAATTCCGCGACCGCTTCGACATTCCGCTGAACGATGATCAGCTGGCCGACCTGCCCTTCTTCCGTCCTGCCGAAGACAGCCCGGAAATGAAGTACCTGCGTAAGCGTCGCGAAGCGCTGGGCGGCTCGGTACCGCAGCGTCGCACTACCAGCATCAGTATTCCGACACCACCGCTGGAAACGTTGAAAGCTATCCTGGACGGCTCTGGCGATCGTGAGATCTCCACCACCATGGCCTTCGTTCGCATCCTGTCCCAACTGGTCAAAGACAAGGACCTGGGTAGCCGCATCGTCCCGATTATTCCGGACGAAGCCCGTACCTTTGGTATGGAAGGCATGTTCCGTCAGCTTGGCATCTACTCCTCCGTCGGTCAGCTCTACGAGCCTGTCGACAAGGATCAGGTGATGTTCTACCGCGAGGACAAGAAAGGCCAGATCCTCGAAGAAGGCATCAACGAAGCAGGCGCCATGAGCTCCTTCATTGCAGCCGGTACGTCCTACAGCACCTACAACCAGCCGATGCTGCCGTTCTACATCTACTATTCGATGTTCGGCTTCCAGCGTATCGGCGATTTGGCCTGGGCCGCTGGTGATAGCCAGGTGCGTGGCTTCCTGATTGGCGGTACTGCCGGTCGTACTACGCTGAACGGTGAAGGTCTGCAGCACGAAGACGGTCACAGCCATATCCTGGCAGCAACCATTCCGAACTGCCGCACGTACGACCCCACCTATGCCTACGAGCTGGCGGTTATCATTCGCGAAGGCATTCGCCAGATGACCGAAGAGCAGAAGAACGTGTTCTTCTACATCACGGTCATGAACGAGAACTACCAGCAGCCCGCGCTGCCTGAAGGTGCCGAGGAAGGCATCATCAAGGGTATGTATCTCCTGGAAGAAGAAACCGGTGACTTCAAGCATCGAGTTCAGCTCTTGGGCTCGGGCACTATCCTGCGCGAAGTTCGCGAAGCGAAGGCCCTTCTGCGCGAACTGGGTATCGGTGCAGACATCTGGAGCGTCACCAGCTTCAACGAGCTGCGCCGTGATGGCCTGGCAGTTGACCACTGGAACCGCTTGCATCCGCTGGAAGAGCCCCGCAAGGCCTATATCCAGCAGTGCCTGGAAGGTCGTGAAGGCCCGGTCATTGCCTCTACCGACTACATGAAGCTGTTCGCCGACCAGGTTCGCCAGTGGGTTCCATCCAAGGAATACCAGGTGCTGGGCACTGACGGTTTCGGCCGCAGCGACTCGCGCAAGAAACTGCGTCACTTCTTCGAAGTGGATCGCCACTGGGTCGCCCTGGCTGCTCTGCAAGCCTTGGCCGATCGTGGCGCTATCGAGCGTCAGGTCGTAGCGGATGCCATCACCAAGTTCGGTATCGATCCGCTCAAGCGCAACCCGCTTGATTGCTGATGCCGACGGTGAAAAGGAGAAATTATTGTGAGTGAAACCATTCGCGTACCTGATATCGGCAGTGGCGAAGGCGAGATCATCGAAATTCTGGTCAAGGTGGGCGACACCGTCGAGGCTGAGCAAAGCCTCGTCGTGCTTGAGTCCGACAAGGCCAGCATGGAGATTCCCGCGCCCAAGGCCGGCAAGATCGCTGCGCTGCACGTCAAGCTGGGCGATACGCTGAAAACCGGCGACCTGCTGCTGGACATGGAAGATGGCGCATCGGGTGAAACCGATGCAGCCGAGCCCATGGCTGTTGCTGCAGGCGCTGCTGACGATGAAGTCGAAATGCCAACGCCTCCAGGTGACGAGGATCCATCCGCGTCCGCCAAGGAAGACGATCAGGCAGGTACCGGCGCCGCCCAGGAAATCCATGTGCCGGATATCGGCACCAGTGGCAAAGCCAACATCATCGAACTTCCAGTCAAGGTTGGCGACCGGATCGAAGCCGAACAAACCTTGATTACGCTGGAATCCGACAAGGCCAGCATGGAGATCCCTTCCCCTGCCGCCGGCGTAATTGAAAGTATCGCCGTCAAGGTAGGTGATGAAGTAGGTACAGGTGACCTGATTCTGGTGCTCAAGGGAGGCGGCAACGCTTCCTCTGCACCGGCTCAATCCACCAGTGACAAGCCTGCCGTGCAGGCAGCCGAGCCTGAGTTGCACGAGACGGCCGACGAAGAGCCTGCCGGCGAGAGCACCGAAGAGATCAAGGTGCCTGACATCGGCTCGACCGGTAGCGCCAATGTGATCGAAGTGATGGTCAAAGCGGGTGACTCGGTAGAAGCGGACCAGTCGCTGATTACCCTGGAGTCGGACAAGGCCAGCATGGAAATCCCGGCGCCCAAGGCGGGCGTGGTGGAAAGCGTTTCCATCAAGGTAGGTGATCAGGCCAAAACTGGCGATCTGATCCTGACCTTGAAGGTTCAAGGCGCAGCACCGAAGAAAAAGGCTGAGAAGCCTGCACCGGCTCAGCAAAATGCAGCTCCGGCACAAAAGCAGGCGAGCCCAAGCCCAGCGCCGGCCAAGGCACCGCAAGCGCCCACGCCCACCGGCCAGCCTGGCAAGAAAGTGCATGCTGGCCCGGCTGTACGGATGCTGGCACGCGAGTTTGGCGTCGAGCTGAGCGAAGTGACGCCAACTGGTCCGAAAGGACGTATTCTCAAGGAAGACGTCCAGTCGTACGTAAAGGATCAGCTGCAAAAGAGCAAATCTGCTCCGGCCGCAGCGGCAGCTACCGGTGGCGCCGGAATTCCTCCGGTCCCGACCGTGGACTTCAGCAAGTTTGGCGAAATCGAAGAAGTTCCAATGACACGCCTGATGCAGGTAGGTGCTGCCAATCTGCATCGCAGCTGGCTGAACGTGCCTCACGTAACGCAGTTCGATCAGTCTGATGTCACTGATCTTGAAGCCTTCCGTGTGGGTCAGAAGGCTGTGGCAGAAAAAGCGGGCGTCAAGCTGACCATCCTGCCGTTCCTGCTCAAGGCCTGCGCCCATGTGCTCAAAGAGCTGCCGGACTTCAATGCCTCGCTCGCACCGAGTGGCAAGGCCATTATCCGCAAGAAATACGTGCACATTGGCTTTGCCGTGGACACGCCGGATGGGCTGCTGGTACCTGTCATTCGCAACGTCGATCAGAAGAGTCTTCTCCAGCTGGCTGCCGAAGCCGCTCAACTGGCCGAGAAAGCACGTAACAAGAAGCTTTCCGGCGACGACATGCAGGGTGCCTGCTTCACGATCTCCAGCCTCGGTCATATTGGCGGCACCGGATTCACGCCGATCGTCAATGCACCGGAAGTGGCGATCCTGGGCGTATCCAAGGCCACCATGCAGCCGGTATGGGACGGCAAGGCCTTCCAGCCGCGCCTGATGCTGCCGCTTTCGCTCTCCTATGATCACCGCGTGATCAATGGCGCTGCTGCGGCCCGCTTCACCAAGCGCCTGGGCGATCTGCTGGCTGAGATTCGCGGCCTGCTGCTGTAAAGAGACGATGCCGGCCTCTGCCGGCAACCGTCTGGCCGATGAAATGCTCGGTCATCTGAAACCCTGCCACCCCGGCAGGGTTTTTTTTAAAGAATTTGACTTGCTGGATCGATAAAGCTTCTTAGTAGAAAGCTGCTGTTTGTTTTATCGAGACGCTTGTCAGTGTGGTTGGCTTGATGCACCCTTGCTCCCTGAAAGGACTTATGGGTGCCTCGTTCTGGCGGAATCCAGAAGACAGTCACTGCAAATAAAACCGGATTGGCTTACTGTACGCCCTTTCGTTAAGTCGACTTGGCATAACCCATAAGTACGCGCCCCTTATCAAGGGCCGTTGGAAGCGAACCGCCGCATGAAGATTCATCCTGATGCTGCCAGTCTCTCAGTGGCCGAGGTTGCTACGCAGCCGCCTGTGCCCGCACAGCTGGGGATGTTGCGCTTCGAGCGGCTCAATGAGCCCAGCTGGGCGCTGCTGGATCTAGACCAGGCATGTGAAAAAAGTCTGGGGCTGCCTGCCTATGAGCTTTGCTCGCTTCTCGAGTCGCCTTACGCCAGCCTCATGGAGCCTGCGGCACGCTATCACCTGCACGATGCCATACAGCAGCAATTGCTCAAGCGCCGCCATTACGTCATTCGCTATACCCTGCACGCACCGGCAGGCGCGACGTCAATGGTTGAAATTGGCGAGGCAATCTCCCGCCATGGTCGTGAAATCCTGCACGGCTACCTGATTCCTGTAGAGCTGGCTTCAGAGGCCGAGCGACTGACTACCACGCTGATGGCGCAAAACAGGGATCTTAAAGCCTCGCTGGATCTTCTTGAGCAGTCCTGCGTACAGGAACAAGCTCGTGTTGATCGGATAAGAGCACACCGCAATCTTTTGCTTGAATTGACACAACACGCCTACAGCTCCAGCGACCCGCTTCAGGAAGCGGCCCAACTGATCACTCGTGCAGCCAGTGAAACCTGTAGCGTGAAACGAGCCAGTGTGTGGCAGGTGGGCGAAAACCATTTACGCCCTGTCTACACTCATGGCGAATCTCCTAATACGTCGTCTGTTTCCTCTTGGTCATTGGATGATTTTCCGGCGTATGTGGAGGCGCTTCATAAGGCCCGATCAATCGATGCGCAGGATGCTCAACATGATCCTCGTACACGCGAATGGACCAAGCCGTATCTGCTCGCCCATGACATTTGCTCGCTTCTGGATATCTGCATACGTGTAGATGGCCGGGTATTAGGCATCCTTCGCCTTGAGCAAACCGGCCAGCCCAGAATCTGGCAGAACGATGAAATTGCGTTTGCCTGCGAACTGGCCGATCAGTACGCCAAAGTGCTTGATAGCCAGGAGCGCCGCAGTGCCACCCATGCCCTGCATCTGTTCCAACGGGCGGTTGAGCAGAGCGCCAATGCTTTTCTGCTAGTCAATCGCAAAGGGGAGATCGAATACATCAACCCCAGCTTTACAACCATTACCCAGTACACTGCCGAAGAAGTCTGCGGTCAGCCCATCAGTGAGCTACCGGCATTGACCAACTGGTCGGAACTTCTACCCGACGCCTATGCGGCCCTGGAAAAACAGAACAGCTGGCAAGGCGAGCTTCGCTGCCAGCGCAAGGACCAGATCTCCTACTGGGGTCATCTTTCGCTTTCTAAAGTCTACTCAGATAACGGTGAACTGACCCACTACATTGGCATCTTCGAGGACATCACGCAGGCAAAGCTGACCCAGCAAAACATGGAAAAGCTGGCCTATCGTGACAGCCTGACAGGGCTGGCCAACCGTCACTATTTCATCGATCGCCTGGAAAAGCGCCTGGCAGGACGGGAAGAGATCCATAACTGCCTGATGCTGATCGATATCGATCATTTCAAGCGCATCAATGACAGCCTGGGCCATGAAGCCGGCGATAACCTGCTGGTCAGCCTGGCCAGGCGCCTGCAAAGCTCACTGGGGCAAAGTACGCTGATCGCGCGGATCGCCAGCAATGAGTTCGCCGTGCTGCTTGAGCAGATGGATGCCCAGGAAGGGTTGGATGTCGCGAGCGCACTGCTAAGCATGCTCGAAAAGCCCATCTATGTTGAAAGCCAGCCAACGCTGGTCAGTTGCTCGATTGGTTTGACCGTCACCCCTGATCACGGCAAGGACTCGCAGACGCTCATGAAGCATGCCGGCCTGGCGTTGCACAAGGCCAAGGCCAGCGGCGGAAATAGGGTACAGGTCTATACACAATCGCTGGTGACCGAAGCCAGTCACAAGCTTTTCATGCAAAATAACCTTCGCCGTGCCCTCGAGCTCAACGAACTAGAGGTTCATTATCAACCCAAGATCTGCCTCAAAAGCGCTCAGCTATTGGGACTTGAGGCGCTGTTGCGCTGGAATCATCCCGAACGGGGCATGATACGACCCGATCAATTCATCAGCGTGGCGGAAGAGACCGGCCTGATCATCCCGATTGGCAAGTGGGTCATTCGGGAAGCCTGCAGGCAAATCAAGGCGCTGGATGCCGCTGGCCTGGGCCATTTGCAGATGGCGATCAACCTTTCTCCCAAGCAGTTCACTGATCAGGAGCTTGTCAGCTCAATCAGAAGCATTCTGATTGAAGAGCGCCTCCCTCCTCATCGCCTTGAGCTTGAACTGACCGAAAGCCTACTCTTGGATGCAACCGATGAGACACGCCAGCAGCTAGAGGAGATGAAGCAAATCGGGCTCAGTCTGGCCATGGACGATTTCGGCACAGGCTATTCTTCACTCAGCTACCTTAAGAAATTCCCGATCGATGTCATCAAGATCGACCGAAGCTTTATCAAGGACATTCCAGCCAATCAGGATGATATGGAGATTACTTCGGCCGTAGTGGCCATGGCTCATAACCTACGACTCAAGGTTGTGGCTGAAGGTATCGAAACGACACAACAGCTGAGCTTTCTACGTCGCCATCATTGCGACGTAGGCCAGGGTTATCTGTTTGATCGTCCCATTCCTGGTAACGAGCTGCTTGATAGTCTTCGTCGCTATCTAAACCTCAACAAGATCTAGTCGCGCCGCCTGTTGTAAGGCCTTGGAATCGAGGAAGGTAGCCAACCCCGGCTACATCAGGTGCTTTTTTCCTCGATCAGCCAGTCCAGCTTCCAGCCAGGCTGGCTTTGTCCCAGTTGTTTGGCAAGCCAGGGCAAAACGCTTCTGAGTTCGTCTTCCAGACCCCACGGGGGGTTGGAAATCACCATACCAGAGCCATTGAGTCCCACCGGATTGTCGGCGGGATGTACCCAGAGTTCGGCACGCAGAAGTTTGGGTGCATTACTCTTTTGCAGACCTTGATAAAACCGCTTGAGCTGACGCTGATCCTTGATGGGATACCAGATAGCGGTCACGATCTGCCGCATACGGGCAATGCTTTCCTTTAATGCCATTGAACACCGCTCAAACTCGTCCACTTTTTCAAAAGGCGGATCGATCAAGAGCACAGCGCGTTTCTCCTGCACGGGCAGCAGTGCTTTGGGTAACAGCCAGCCGTCCCGATGATGAACAGCGATCCGTCTTTCTTGCCCCATGTTTTCCTTGAGCAGCAGAGCATCTTCAGGATGCAGTTCATTCAAGTGCAAACGATCCTGAGACCGGGAAAAGCGCCGAGCGATTTCGGGTGACCCTGGGTAGAAGCGCAACGCCCCATCACTATTAAGAGCAGCGACAGCCTCCTTGTAAGCGACAAGCGGATCAGGGAGGTCTTTCGCCTCCCAGAGTCGGCCTATTCCATCTTGCCATTCACCGGTACGGCTAGCCTGATCTCCCAGCAGATCGTAAAGCCCTATGCCCGAATGTGTGTCCAGATAAGCGTAGGATGTTTCCTTGCGCCCCAGTAACATCAATACGCGAGACAGTACAAAGTGCTTCAGCACATCGGCATGGTTTCCGGCATGGAAGGCGTGTCGGTAATTCATGATTCGCTCCTGTGAAGGCGCGCAGTGTACTGGAAGTCTCCTGTTCGTCGCATGGCTCAAAAGAATCTGGCATTAATTTTGACAGCTTGCCGAATCAACAGGTTAAATCAAGAATCCAGCGCATCGCGCCTACCCACTATGCAGGAGTTTCGATTTGGATGCCGTCACAATCAATAGCCTATTTTTGATTGGCGCGCTCCTGGTCGGTCTCTCCATTCTGGTCAGCTCGCTTTCCTCGCGCCTGGGCATTCCCATTCTTGTGATTTTTCTTGCAGTCGGGATGCTGGCAGGCGTAGACGGCCCTGGTCATATCAATTTCAACAACTACCCCCTCGCCTACCTCGTAGGCAATCTTGCCCTGGCGATCATTCTGCTGGACGGCGGTATGCGTACACGCGTATCCAGTTTCCGAGTGGCGCTCTGGCCAGCATTGTCCCTGGCAACCGTGGGCGTAATGATTACCGCCGGGTTAACGGGCGCCATGGCGGCGTGGCTTCTTGACCTGAGCCTGCTGCAAGGGCTGCTGATCGGCGCTATTGTCGGCTCAACCGATGCTGCCGCGGTGTTTTCACTACTGGGCGGACGCGGGCTCAACGAGCGTGTTACCGCAACCCTTGAAATCGAGTCAGGCAGCAATGACCCTATGGCGGTCTTTCTTACTGTCACGCTGATCGAGCTTCTGGCCAGCGGCCAGACAGGCTTCAGCTGGGGGCTCGTCTGGAACTTCGTACGTGAATTCGCCATTGGCAGCCTGCTTGGCCTGGGGGGTGGCTGGTTGCTGCTTCAACTTATCAACCGTATGCAGCTGGCCGATGGGCTCTATCCGCTACTGGCAGTCAGTGGAGGCTTGTTCATTTTTGCCATTACCAACGCAGCACATGGCAGTGGCATCCTGGCGGTGTATTTGGCGGGTCTGGTTATGGGCAACCGACCAATTCGGAGCCGCCACGGCATGCTACATATGCTGGACGGCATGGCTTGGTTGGCACAGATCGGCATGTTCCTAGTGCTGGGGCTCTTGGTAGAGCCGCACAATCTGCTCCCCATTGCCCTGCCCGCTCTGGGCCTCGCCCTTTGGATGATCGTGATCGCGCGCCCCCTGTCAGTCTTTGTGGGCCTGCTTCCCTTTAAAGCTTTCCATAGTCGCGAAAAACTCTTCATCTCATGGGTAGGGCTACGCGGAGCGGTACCGATCATCCTGGCTGTTTTCCCCATGATGGCAGGCCTGCCCCAGGCTCAGCTGTTCTTTAACGTAGCCTTCTTTATCGTTCTGGTTTCACTGCTGTTACAAGGTTCAAGCCTGCCGCTCGCGGCAAAGTGGCTGCGCGTCACCGTACCGCCAGAGCCTGTCCCTTTCTCGCGCTCCGGCCTGCAGGTGCATCCCACCAGTGAGTGGGAGCTTTTCGTCTACCGCCTGGGCAAGGAGAAATGGTGTATTGGCGCAGCGCTTCGCGAGTTGAAAATGCCGCCCAATACTCGTATCGCGGCGCTCTTCCGCGGGGAACAGCTCCTACACCCTTCCGGCAGTACAAAGCTGGAAGCAGGCGACATCCTGTGTGTCATTGGCCATGAGTATGATCTCTCGGCCCTGGGCAAGTTGTTCAGTCAGGCCCCAGAGCGAGGCCAGCGCTTCTTCGGTGACTTCGTATTGGAAGCCAATGCGGAGCTTAAGGCAGTGGCCTCGCTGTATGGTCTTAACCTTGGCGAGCTGGATGGGGAGCAGACGTTGGGAAGCTTTATTACCCAGCGCATTGGCGGTGAGCCGGTCATTGGTGACCAGATCGAATGGAGCGGCCTGACCTGGACAGTCGCTTCGCTTGAAGGCAATCGTGTGAGAAAAATTGGGGTCAAGTTCCCAGAAGGCCGTTCAGGACCTGCTCTTTTCCTCTGATTCGTGCGGTAGTCGGCTCGACCGACAAGAGCAGTTGCGTCAGCAAAGGCGGGGATTTAACCTCCTCGCCTTTCCTGCTGCCAAGATGTGATCATGCTCGCCTTGCGTATTCTGCTCAAGATCGTGTTGTTGGGCTTTTGTCTCAACTTTCCGCTCGCTTATTCACAAGAATCCAACCTGCCTGATGCCAAGCAGATTCAGCATAGTCTGGACACGTTGGCGGACCGGAAGCTTTCTGCCTCCGATCAGCAGACCGTTCAGGATATTCTGAAAAATACGCTGCAGCTACTGGACCAGAGGGATCAGCATGAGCAGGACCTAGCGGATGTAAAACGCAAGATCACACAAGCACCGCAGCTGATCAAGGATGCCCAAAAGGACCTAGCCAAGCTCCAGAGCGAGCAGGAAAAGCCCCCGGTTACCCAACGCTATGCCAACGCCAGTACCCAGGAGCTGGAGAATCTTCAAAGCCAGCGCAACTCACAGCTCAACGACTGGCAGAACGCCCTGAATGATGCCAATACACTGGTCATCACATCGCAAACACGACCCGAGCGTGCCCAGGTCGAAATCAGCAATGCGCAAATGCGGGTACAGACCATTGCCGACATTCTCAAGAGTGGCAAGGAAAGCGGTAAGCCCATTACGCCTGAACGTCGCAATCAGCTATTAGCCGAACAGGCGGAACGCAACGCACTGATTCAACTGCGCAAGCAGGAACTTTCGGGCAACAGCACGCTGCAAGATCTTGGCACCATTCAACGTGAACTCTACACGGAGCGTGTCAAACTGATCGAGAAAGAAAGTCTCGATCTGCAAGCCCTCATCAGCAGCAAACGTCGCCAGCAGTCAGAGGAAACCTTTGCCGCCCTGTCTCGTGAATCGCAGAAGACAGCAGGTAGTAACGATGTCCTGACCAGCGAAACAAATCTTAACCTCAAGCTTTCCGACTACCTCTTGCGTGCGACGGATCGCCTGAATGAACTCACTCGAAACAATCTTGAAATCAAGCAGCGACTTGATCAGCTCAAGCAGACCGGCGAGACCATGCAGCAGCAGATCAATGTCCTGAAAGGCAGCCTGCTGCTTTCCAAGCTGCTCTATCAACAGCGGGCCTCCCTGCCAACGGTCGAAGCAACCAAGGGACTGACGGACGAGATTGCCGATATACGTCTATACCAGTTCGACTTGAACCAGCAGCGCACGCAAATCGCCAACCCTTGGGATTACCTGGACAAGGTCATGGCTCAGATGCCACCCGAGCAGACGACACCTGAGCTTCGCAAGAAGCTACTGGAGCTGATCAGAACTCGAGCGGACCTGCAAGATCGCCTAAGTACCGAACTAAGTGCGTTGTTAAGCGAGTCAATCACGCTTCAGCTAAACCAGCAGCAACTGTTAGCGACCAGCGAAAGTCTCCGCTCAACGCTTGATGAGCAGATGTTCTGGATTCCCAGCAATCGCCCGCTGGATTGGGGCTGGCTCAAGGATGCGCCCAAATCGCTGGTCGAACAGATTGCAAATGTGCCCTGGCGCGCCAGTGCAGGCGAATTGTCAGCCGGTCTGGCCGAACGCCCCTGGCTGTTTCTGCCTCTCATTCTTGCTATTGCAACGCTGCTGTGGAAGCGTCGGTATCTTTACGAAAAACTCAATGCCTTGAACAAGGACATTGGGCACTTCCAACGTGACAGCCAGCTACACACGCCGCTTGCGATCATTCTGACCGTGCTGCTGACTCTTCCTGTCAGCCTGTCGCTAGGTTTGATCGGCGTTGCCCTTGAGGGCGACAAGCGGGGCGTGAACGCATCCATTGGCGCAGCGCTTATGGAGATGGCCGCCGGCTGGCTGGTGTTCTATACCGTTTACCGCCTACTGGAAGGTGGAGGTGTTGCAGAGACCCATTTCCGCTGGTCACGCGCGCAAGTAGATTCCATGCGCCGCCTGGTCAGGCGTCTAGGCCTTTTGGCCTTGGCATTAATGGCCGTAGCAGCCATTGCCCAACGTCAGCTGACAAGCCTGTCTGAAGACGTACTGGGTATCCTTATTGTTCTGATCTGCTATGCCAGCATGTCCTGGATGCTGGGTCGCTCCTTGCTTAACACGGCGGCTCGAGAACGTCTGCCCTTCTTCCGGCTGATGTTTGGACTGATCATTACCGCCATTCCGGCCGGACTGTTCCTGGCTGTTTGCCTAGGCTACTACTACACCTCACTGAAACTGACCGACCGGCTTATCGATACGCTGTATCTGCTGCTCTGCTGGGTCATTCTCGAAGCCGCCTTCTCGCGGGGCTTAAGCGTGGCTGCAAGGCGCCTCGCCTATCATCGCGCCCTGGCCAAGCGACAGAGCATGCAGGAGGCAGGTGAAACCGGTGAAGCCATAGAAGAGCCTGCACTGGATATGGAGCAGGTCAATCAGCAGTCCTTACGTCTAATCCGCCTTGCCCTATGGTTGGGCTTCCTGGGAGTGCTGTATTGGGTCTGGGTGGACGTGGTGGCAGTCTTCTCATACCTGGATAACGTCACGCTTTACCAGTACAGCAGCGGTACGGGTGAGTCGGCAACCATGATGCCGATTACCCTGCGAGACGTTATCAAAGCGGTCATCTTTGCAGGCCTCACCTTTGCACTGGCACGCAACCTGCCCGGCCTGCTTGAGGTTGTGGTGCTTTCCCGCCTGAGCCTGGCTCAAGGGACCGCGTATGCAACCACGACGCTATTGTCCTATGTCATCATCAGCGTGGGTGTTATCAGTTCGCTCTCCACGCTGGGCGTTAGCTGGGACAAACTCCAGTGGCTGGCAGCGGCCCTCTCGGTTGGTTTGGGTTTTGGCCTTCAGGAGATATTCGGTAACTTCATTTCCGGCCTGATCATCCTGTTCGAACGCCCTGTTCGAATCGGCGACCTGATTACCATCGGTAATGTTACAGGCACAGTCAAACGCATTCAGATCCGGGCGACCCATATCACTGATGCTGACAACAAATCCGTCATTGTGCCTAACAAGACGTTCGTGACGAGTCAGCTCATCAACTGGACGCTGACAGACACCATGACGCGTATCACGCTGCTGGTTAATGTGGCCAACGGCTCCGATCTGGAAAAAGTACGCGAGCTGCTCTATAAGGCCGCCTACGACAATCCCAGGGTTTTGCATGATCCAGAACCAATGGTCCTGCTACAGGCGTTTGGTGAGAACACACTGAATCATGAGTTACGCGTTCACGTGCGGGAGCTGGGCGATCGCGGCTTTGCTACTGATGAAATCAACCGCAGCATCGAGCGACTGTTCAGGGAGAACAATATAGAGATCGCCTTTCGCCAGCTGGAAGTGTCTGTAAAGAATAGGGAAGGATCTGAGCGCACCTTGAGCAAGGATGAAGTGCCTTCTCCGACCTACTCTGGACAGAAGGAATGATCAGGGCACGTTTTACGCTGTCTAGATAAATACATTTGCAGTCCGGAGAGTGCCGTGAAAACCCTTGAAGCGCTTGAGTTCGATAACCGCTTTGCCCGTCTGGGCGATGATTTTTCGACGGCCATCCAACCCAAGCCTATTGAAAATCCAAAGTTGGTGGTCGTCTCGGAGGCCGCCATGGCACTGCTGGATCTGGATGTTGCCGAGGCGCAACGACCGGAATTCACGGAAATCTTTTCCGGGCACAAGCTCTGGGATACAGCCGACTCACGCGCCATGGTTTATTCAGGCCATCAGTTCGGCTCCTACAATCCTCGCCTGGGTGATGGCCGAGGCCTTTTGCTTGGCGAGGTCATAAACGACAAGGGAGAGCACTGGGATCTTCACCTCAAGGGTGCCGGCATGACACCCTACTCAAGAATGGGAGACGGACGTGCAGTCTTACGCTCGTCCATTCGAGAGTTTCTGGCCTCAGAAGCACTTTATGCACTGGGTATCCCTTCAAGCCGCGCGTTGTGTGTGACCGGCTCCACTACAGAGGTCATACGCGAACGAGTCGAAACCGGCGCCATGCTGCTACGGCTTGCCCAAAGCCATATACGCTTCGGGCATTTCGAATACTTCTACTATACGCAGCGCAATGATTTGTTGGAAAAGCTTGGCCAGCATGTGCTTGAGGCGCACTACCCACAGTGCCTGGAGCAACCTGATCCTTATGCGGCTTTTTTCCGTGAAGTCGTCGAGCGCAACGCCGAGCTGATCGCCTACTGGCAGGCTTACGGCTTTTGCCACGGTGTGATGAACACAGACAACATGTCTATTCTCGGCATTACATTCGATTTCGGCCCTTATGCCTTCCTGGATGACTTTGACGCGCATTTTATCTGTAACCACTCTGACTACAGTGGCCGATACTCCTACAGCAATCAGGTCCCCATTGCGCACTGGAACCTGGCGGCACTGGCGCAGGCGTTGACGCCGAGGGTGCCTGTCGAAACGCTGAAAGGAATACTCGAATTATTTTTGCCGCTTTATGAGGCGCATTACCAGGCATTGATGCGACGTCGACTCGGCCTTATGACAGAGCAAGCGGCGGATAAGGAGCTGATCGAGCGGCTGCTCAGCCTGATGCAAGGCAGTGCCGTTGACTACTCACTCTTCTTCCGACGTCTGGGCGATGAGGTTCCGGAGCAGGCGATTGCGGCTCTTCGAAACGACTTTGTTGATTTGCCTGGATTTGATGAGTGGAGTCGCCAATACCTGAACCGCACCGAGCAGGAAGGCGGCGATCAACCGGCACGCCAGGAGCGCATGCACGCAGTCAATCCACTCTATGTACTGCGTAACTATCTGGCCCAACAGGCGATCGAGCAGGCTGAGGCGGGTAATTATGAAGAAGTTCGCCAGCTTCATAAGGTTCTGACCCGGCCCTTTGAAGAGCAACCGGGCAACGACCGATTCGCTCAACGCCCACCGGATTGGGGCAAACACCTGGAAATCAGCTGCTCTTCATAATACCGGCGCCTTGCGTCAACAACTCAATGAACGCACGTGCAAGTGATGAGCGCTCGTCACGACGATGAATAAGCCACAATGCGGAGGTGGCGCCCTCGTCCACCAGGGTTCTGTAGACAACACCTTCGATATGCATTCGCCGGTAGGTTGCTGGCAAAACCGAAACACCTAATCCGGCCGCCACCAGTCCAATAATGATCGTAGTTTCTCGAGCTTCCTGAACGATTCGCGGGCTGAATCCAGCTTGTTGAGACAAGCTGATCAATTGATCATATAGACCTGTACCGTAGGTACGAGGAAAGTAAACAAAGGGTTCCTCGGCCAACTGTTTGATAGCAATGCTTTCGTGGGTTTGTAGGGCCAAGGGATGGTCCGCCCGCATCACAGCGACGAGGGGCTCCCGAAACAGCTCTATCGAGACCAGCGCATCCGACATGGTAATAGGCCGGATCAGTCCTACCTGGAGCTTGCGATCCATCAGCGCCTCGGTCTGCTCTCGGCTGCTCATTTCCTGCAAAGCCAGATGTACCGCCGGAAAGCGCTGGCGAAAATTGAAAATAGAGCGTGGAACGGTAGCTATAAAGGGCGCGGAAACCGTAAAACCCACTTGCAACTCACCTAACTCTCCGCGTTGCGCTCGCCGTGCAATATCGGTGGCCTTATCTACCTGCGCCAACACCTGCCGAGCCTCATCCAGAAAGAGCCGGCCAGCCTCAGTCAATGCAACACGACGATTCGTGCGCTCAAACAGGCGTGCCCCCAGCTCCTCTTCCAAAGCTTGTATCTGCTGACTCAGTGGTGGCTGTGAAATACCCAGGAGTTCAGCCGCTCGACCAAAATGCAATTCATCTGCGACGGCTACAAAGTACCGTAAATGTCTTAATTCCATAGCGCCTCGATTGATATTTAATACATATCAAATCAGTCGAATAATATATTGGAAAGAATAAACATCAGCTCTTATTCTTTCAGTAACCAATAATAAATTTCAGATTGTGCAGCGCTTTCGCTGCGCCGTCCTTTCGTTCGTCCAGATTTTGAGGTTTAACGTGAGTAAGTCTGCTTTACCTGCTCGTCACGAGCATGCCCAACCTGAAGAAGAGCCTGCGCCTATTCAGGCAGCACGTGAAGCTGCCAACCAGGTAGTAGAAGATGCCGATTTGTACATTGAGAAAGGCACTCGCCAGTTCATCCATACAGCCCTTGCACTTTTCTGTGGCGGCTTCGCCACGTTTGCCCTGCTGTACTGTGTACAGCCCATGATGCCCATTTTTTCCGAAGCCTTTGGTATAACGGCGGCCAAAAGCAGCCTCGTGCTCTCCGTATCAACTGGGCTCATGGCGGTCGGGCTACTGGTTACAGGTCCTATTTCAGATGCCATCGGCCGCAAGCCGGTCATGGTGGTCTCACTCTTCGCCGCCGCTTTCTTTACGCTGCTTAGCGCCATCATGCCCACCTGGGAAGGTGTTCTCGTCATGCGGGCATTGGTTGGTCTATCGCTATCCGGTCTGGCCGCCGTTGCCATGACCTATCTGTCTGAGGAAATCCATCCCCAGCACATCGGCTTATCCATGGGGCTGTATATCAGCGGCAACGCGCTGGGTGGGATGAGTGGGCGCGTCATCAGCGGCGTTTTGGTGGACTTTGTCTCTTGGCGGATTGCTCTAGCAATCCTGGGCAGTCTGGCGCTGATTGCCGCTATCGTATTCTGGCGGCGTTTGCCGGAGTCACGTCACTTCCGCCCAACTCCCCTGAAGCCTCGCACACTGGTCAATGGCTTTACCCAACACTTTCGAGACGCTGGGCTACCTTGGCTCTTTCTCGAGGGCTTTCTGTTAATGGGCGCCTTTGTCACGTTGTTTAATTATATTGGCTATCGCCTGTTAGGTGAGCCTTATCATCTCAGTCAAGCCGTTGTGGGCGTCTTGTCAGTCGTCTACCTGTCGGGTATCTACAGCTCGGCCCAAGTAGGCTCATTAGCGGATAAACTTGGTCGCCGCCGCGTCTTTTGGGCTGTGATTCTTCTGATGCTGGGTGGCGTGGTGCTGACGCTATTCACCCCCCTGCCGTTGGTTCTGGTGGGCATGCTGCTGTTTACCTTCGGCTTTTTCGGGGCTCATTCGGTCGCCAGCAGCTGGATCGGTCGCCGTGCTCGGCAAGCAAAGGGACAAGCTTCGTCGCTTTACCTGTTCTGCTACTACGTGGGCTCAAGCATCGCAGGAACATTAGGCGGCGTGTTCTGGCACGAAGCGGGATGGAATGGTGTCGGACTGTTCATCGCCACACTCCTGGTCGGAGCACTGGCTGTTGCGTTACACCTGGCTCGCCTGCCAGCCCTCCCCTTGAATGTTAAAGCCGCTCGATGAGCGGCTTTGCCTTTTTAATGGATCGGGCGCATGGCCCGGTCTTTGTCGACCGCCTTATGCCTCGTGATAAGACGCCGAGAGCTCATGAACAGCTTCGATGAAGGCACCTGCATGCGCAGGGTCTACCTCCGGCGTGATTCCGTGCCCCAGATTGAAAACATGCCCGGAGCCTTTACCGTAGCGAGCCAGAATCCGCGCCACCTCTGAACGGATCGCGTCAGGCTTGGCATACAGTACCGCCGGGTCCATATTGCCTTGTAGCGCCACCTTGTCACCTACACGGCTACGGGCATCGCCAATGTCGCATGTCCAATCCAGTCCCAATGCGTCTGCGCCAGAGGCCGCCATGCTCTCCAACCAAAGACCGCCATTCTTGGTAAACAGGATGACAGGAATCTTGCGGCCTTCACGCTCACGAATCAGGCCATCAACAATCCTGCGCATGTAGGCGAGAGAAAACTCCTGATAAGCCGCCGAAGACAGATTGCCTCCCCATGTATCAAAGATCTGTACCGCCTGGGCACCTGCCTGAATCTGACCATTCAGATAGGCGGTTACCGAGCGGGCCAGTTTATCGAGCAGGTTGTGCATGGCATGCGGATTGTCATAAAGCATCGCCTTGCTACGACGAAAGTCCTTGGATGAGCCTCCCTCGACCATGTAAGTCGCCAACGTCCAAGGGCTTCCCGAGAATCCGATCAGAGGTACACGCCCATTGAGCTCACGGCGAATGGTACGGACCGCATTCATGACATAGCCCAGATCCGCTTCCGGATCCGGTATTGGCAAGGCCTCGATATCCGCAGCGGACTCAATACGCTTTTTGAAGCGGGGCCCCTCACCTGTCTCGAAATAGAGGCCTAATCCCATGGCGTCCGGGATGGTCAGAATGTCTGAAAAGAGGATGGCGGCATCCAGCGGATAACGCTCGAGCGGCTGCAGTGTGACTTCGCAGGCCAACTCAGGATTCATGCACAGACTCATGAAGTCACCGGCACGGCCACGCGTAGCGCGATACTCCGGGAGATAACGACCGGCCTGCCGCATCATCCAGACGGGCGTCACATCAACGGGTTGCTTGAGCAAGGCACGGAGAAAACGGTCGTTCTTCAAAGCAGTCATGGAAAATATCCGTCAAGAAAGTACTGTCATTTTCTCAGACACAAAAATAAAAGGCACGGAGAGATCCGTGCCTTTTATCTATCGAGCCCTTAACCGCTTTGCCCTTGAACTGCAAAGCAGCTTATGGCTGGTGCTTCAAACGCCCAGGTAATCCAGGATACCTTCAGCTGCAGTACGACCTTCGAATACTGCAGTCACCACCAGATCCGAACCTCGCACCATATCGCCGCCCGCAAAAATCTTGGGGTTGCTGGTTTGATGCTTGAACTGACCGACAGAGGGAGCGACTACACGGCCCTGATTATCCATTGCAATCGCATGTTGCTCGAACCACTCTGCGGGGCTTGGGCGGAAACCGAAAGCGATGACTACCGCATCTGCCGGCAGGATCTCTTCGGATCCCGGAATCGGTTCAGGGCTGCGACGGCCCCGGGCATCCGGCTCGCCCAGACGCGTTTCGACAACCTTAACGCCTTCCACCTTGTCTTCACCAATGATCGCAATCGGCTGGCGATTGAAGAGGAACTTAACGCCCTCCTCCTTGGCATTCTTCACCTCACGACGCGAGCCCGGCATGTTCTCGGCATCGCGACGGTAAGCACAGGTTACGCTCTTGGCACCCTGGCGAATCGAGGTGCGGTTGCAATCCATCGCGGTATCACCGCCGCCCAGAACCACAACGCGCTTGCCTTTCATATCGACAAACTCGTCAGCAGACCTCTCGAAGCCCAGGTTACGGTTGACATTAGCCACCAGAAAATCCAGGGCATCGTGCACACCTGGCAAATCTTCGCCAGGGAAACCGCCTTTCATATAGGTATAAGTTCCCATCCCCATGAAGAGCGCATCGTATTCCTCAAGCAGCTGCTCCACTGTGATGTCCTTGCCTATCTCGGTATTGAGGCGGAACTCTATCCCCATACCGGTAAAGACCTCGCGGCGGCGCGCCATCACGCTTTTCTCAAGCTTGAACTCGGGAATGCCAAACGTTACCAGACCGCCAATTTCCGGATTCTTATCGAACACAACAGGCGTAACGCCGTTGCGGACGAGAATATCGGCGCAGCCAAGACCCGCAGGACCTGCACCAATGATGGCAACCCGCTTGCCGGTTGGCACTACCTTGGACATATCCGGCCGCCAACCCATGGCAAAAGCGGTATCAGCGATATATTTCTCTACCGAACCGATGGTAACGGCACCGAAACCATCGTTCAGGGTGCATGCGCCCTCACACAAGCGGTCCTGCGGACACACACGACCACAAACTTCGGGCAGCGTATTGGTCTGATGGACCAGCTCGGCTGCAGCCAGGATATTGCCTTCCGAAACCAGCTTCAGCCAGTTTGGTATGTAGTTGTGAACCGGGCACTTCCACTCGCAGTAAGGGTTGCCGCATCCCAGGCAGCGGTGCGCCTGCTCAGATGCCTGCTGCGGCTTAAACGGATCGTAAATCTCAACGAATTCTTTCTTGCGCTGACGCAGGAGTTTCTTCTTCGGGTCCTTGCGGACGACCTCTATGAACTGGAAGTCGTTATTCAGACGTTCAGCCATTACCTAAACCTCATCACGGCAGCGTTCATGTCTCGCTGCTGCAGGAAAACTCACGGTCGCAACCAGCGCCTGACAAAGTGTCAGGCGCTGGTTGCCTATAGCATTACTGCGGATTTGCCCGAGTAGTGGATAGCAGTGAGGCCAGGCTGGCAGCCTTGGGCTTCACCAACCAGAACTTGCGGAAATAATCATCCAGGTTTTCGAGCAGATAGTGTCCCCACTCACTGCCCGTTTCCTCGGCGTACTCGGTCAGCACGCGGCTCAGGTGACTGCGATAAGCCTCCATGGCCTCGTTGCTGATACGCTGAATTTCCACGAGTTCATGGTTAACACGGTCAACAAAGCTGTTATCCATGTCCAGCACGTAGGCGAAGCCGCCTGTCATACCGGAGCCGAAGTTGTAACCCGTCTTGCCCAGAACGCAGATGAAGCCACCGGTCATATATTCGCAGCAGTGATCACCGGTTCCCTCGACGACCGCATGGGCACCAGAGTTACGAACACCAAATCGCTCGCCCGCGGTACCCGCCGCAAACAGTTTGCCACCCGTGGCACCGTACAAGCAGGTGTTACCAATGATGGCCGACTCCTGACTCTTGAAGGCGCTACCCTTGGGCGGAGTGATGACCAGCTTGCCGCCTGTCATACCCTTGCCCACATAATCGTTGGCGTCACCCTCAAGATAGAGGTTCAGGCCACCGGCATTCCATACGCCAAAGCTCTGCCCTGCCGTTCCTGTAAAGCGGAACGTGATAGGCGCCGACGTCATACCCTGGTTGCCATGCTGACGAGCAATCTCACCGGATACACGTGCGCCAATGGAGCGGTCACAGTTGCTTACCTTCAGACTGAACTCACCGCCCGTCTTACCTTCGATAGCTGACTGGGCCAGGCGGACCATTTCCTCAGCCAGGAGACCCTGGTCAAATGGCGGGTTCTTCTCAACAAGGCAGTGCTGGGGCTTGTCTGCCGGAATATGGTCGCTACCCAGAAGTGGCGTCAGATCAAGGTTGTGCTGCTTGGCCGTTTCGCCAGGCAGGATCTCTAACAGATCGGTACGGCCGATCAACTCACCCAAGCTTCTTACACCCAGGCGCGCCAGCCACTCGCGTGTTTCTTCTGCCACAAAGGTGAAGAAGTTGGTCACCATCTCAACGGTACCGATGAAATGGTTCTTGCGCAGCTTATCGTTCTGGGTCGCCACGCCGGTAGCGCAGTTGTTCAGGTGACAGATACGCAGGTACTTACAACCCAATGCAATCATCGGCGCGGTACCAAAGCCAAAGCTTTCTGCACCTAGAATCGCCGCCTTGATCACGTCAAGGCCGGTTTTGAGACCGCCATCGGTCTGTACGCGAACCTTTCCACGCAGGTCGTTGCCACGCAATGTCTGATGCGCCTCGGCCAGTCCCAACTCCCAAGGACTGCCCGCGTACTTGATAGATGTCACTGGTGATGCACCTGTACCACCGTCATAGCCGGAGATGGTAATCAGATCGGCATAAGCCTTAGCGACACCGGCCGCTACCGTACCAACGCCAGGCTCCGATACCAGTTTAACGGACACCAGCGCCTTTGGATTGACCTGTTTGAGATCAAAGATCAGCTGGGCCAAGTCTTCAATCGAGTAGATATCGTGATGGGGTGGTGGGGAGATCAGAGTGACGCCCGGTACGGCATAGCGCAACTGAGCGATCAGGCCATTCACCTTCCCGCCCGGCAGCTGCCCGCCTTCGCCCGGCTTGGCGCCCTGGGCCACCTTGATTTGCAGGACTTCAGCATTGACCAGGTATTCTGGCGTCACACCGAAACGTCCTGTGGCTACCTGCTTAATCTTGGAGCTTTTCAGCGTGCCGTAACGCGCCGGGTCTTCACCGCCCTCACCCGAGTTAGAGCGGCCGCCCAAGCGGTTCATTGCCTCGGCCAGTGCCTCATGCGCCTCTGGAGACAGGGCACCGAGCGAGATACCGGCGGCATCGAAACGCTTGAAAATGCTTTCCAGCGGCTCGACTTCTTCAAGCGCCAGCGGCGTGTCGCTGACCTTAACCTTGAGCAGGTCACGAATCATGGCTACGGGACGCTGATCAACCAGGGCGGAATACTCACGGAACCGTGCATAGTCGCCTTGCTGAACAGCTGCCTGGAGCAGATTGACAACATCCGGGTTATACGCGTGATACTCACCACCGTAGACATACTTCAGCAGGCCGCCCTGCTGGATCGGCTTACGGTTGCTCCAGGCTTCGTTTGCCAGCAGCTTCTGCTCGACTTCGATGTCGGCAAAGCGGGCGCCCTGTATGCGGCTGGTAACGCCCGGAAAGCATAGATCCGTCACCTCGCTGGACAAACCAACCGCCTCAAACAACTGGGCGCCACGGTAGGAAGCCACAGTGGAAATACCCATCTTGGACAGGATTTTCAGCAGCCCTTTGGTAATTCCCTTGCGGTAGTACTTGAAGACCTCATAAAGATCACCCAGGACTTCGCCCGTACGGATCAGGTCACCCAATACCTCATAGGCCAGGAAGGGATAAACCGCTGTCGCGCCAAAACCAATCAGCACCGCAAAGTGATGAGGATCGCGGGCAGTTGCGGTTTCAACCAGGATGTTGCAGTCGGTGCGCAGTCCGGTATGCACCAGGCGGTGATGAACAGCACCTACTGCCAGGGACGCATGCACAGGCAGCTTGCCCGGCTCGATTGCACGGTCCGACAGTACAATCAAAACTTTTCCTGCACGAACCGCTTCCTCGGCCTGATCGGCAATATTTCGTACCGCCGCTTCCAGCCCCACGCTTTCATCATAGTTGAGATCAATGACGAAACGATCAAACCCGGGACGCTCTAGCGTCATCAGGGTACGCCACTTGGCGGGCGATATAACCGGCGAACTCAGGATTGCGCGGTTGGCATGTTCGGCCGTCTCCTCGAACACGTTGCGCTCGGCACCTAGACAAGTCTCGAGCGACATGACAATGGCTTCACGCAGCGGGTCGATAGGCGGGTTGGTCACCTGCGCAAACTGCTGACGGAAGTAGTCATAGTTCGAACGGATACGCTTGGACAGCACGGCCATCGGTGTATCGTCACCCATGGAACCGACGGCTTCCTGCCCCTGCTCGGCCAATGGACGCAGCACCTGATCGCGTTCTTCGAACGTGACCTGGAACATTTTCATGTACTGACGCAGACGATCCGAATCGTAAAAAGGCGATCCATGATCCTTATCGTCCAATGTAGCCTGAATACGCAGGGCATTCTTGCGCAGCCACTGCTTGTAAGGATGGCGTGATTTCAGACGGTTATCGATATCATCTGCCTCAAGCACCTGTCCGGTTTCGGTATCGACCGCAAGGATCTGACCCGGACCGACACGCCCCTTGGCAATCACGTCACTGGGTTCGTAATCCCAGACACCCACTTCCGAGGCCAGGGTGATATAGCCATTCTTGGTTGTTACCCAGCGGGCAGGACGCAAGCCGTTGCGATCAAGCAGGCAGACGGCATAGCGCCCATCTGTCAATACAACTCCAGCCGGACCATCCCATGGCTCCATGTGCATGGAGTTGAATTCATAGAATGCGCGAAGCCCTGAGTCCATCGTTTCGACGTTCTGCCAGGCTGGCGGAATGATCATGCGCACGGCACGGAACAGGTCCATTCCGCCGGTCACCAGCAATTCGAGCATGTTATCCATGCTTGAGGAGTCGGACCCTACGGTATTGACCAAATCACCCAGGCTATCCAGGTCAGGAAGCAGCTCATTGACGAACTTGGTACGCCGCGCTCGGGCCCAGTTACGGTTGCCCGTGATGGTATTGATCTCACCATTATGCGCCAGATAGCGGAATGGCTGCGCCAACGGCCACTTGGGCAGCGTGTTGGTCGAAAAGCGCTGATGGAACACGCAAATGGCAGTCTGCAAACGTTCATCGCCGAGGTCCGGGAAAAACGCAGCCAGATCTGCTGGCATCATCAAGCCTTTATAGATGATGACCTTACTGGACAAACTGCAGACATAATGCTCCGCATCGTTCTTGTTCAATACTGAAGAACGGCGGCGGGATGTGAATAACTTTACGGCGAACTGCTGATCATCGAGACCTTCACCGCTAATGAATACCTGCTCGATCTTAGGTAGGCGCTCAAGCGCCAAAGGTCCTAATACAGAGGTATCCACGGGAACCTTGCGCCACCCGACCACGGTAAGGCCAGCAGCAGCAAATTCGGAATTCATGTGGTTTCTGGCCACATCGGCCTTTTGGTCGTCCTGATTGAGGAAAACCATGCCAACGGCGTATTGGGCGGGTAGCTCAACGCCGAATGTTTCTAAAGCGACAGCGCGAAGGAACGCGTCGGGCTTTTGTATCAACAGACCGCAACCGTCGCCGGTTTTGCCGTCTGCATTGATACCGCCGCGATGCGTCATGCAGGTCAGGGCCTCGATGGCCGTTTGCAGCAAATGGTGACTCGCCTGGCCCTGCATATGGGCAATCAGGCCGAAGCCGCAGTTATCCTTGAACGTTTCAGGATTGTACAGGCCTGCTTTCATGGGAACTCTCACCGGCAATCTATTTCTAGTCAATCCACTTGTCACTGCCAGGCGCTTGGGCACGCTACTTTTACGGCAGGCAAAGGGATGACATTGTATACCGGATATCAGAACAAGACAAAGTTTTTGTCGCGATCCTGAATCTTAGAGTCCTAAAAATGAAATACGCCCATGTCGCAAAATGATATATGCAACATGGGCGCTGTCTAAAGAATTATCGCGTTGAAGCGATATCCTGCTGGATGCTGGCAAACGTGCGAGGCCATGGCTTGGCCGACTGAACCTTGGCAGGCAATTGTTTCACAGCTGCCTCAGCTGCCGCACGGTTAGCGAAACTACCATAGGTCACAACATAAAGCGCCTTACCTTGGTACTGCTTTTTGAAATAACGATAATTGGCGCTATCGCTTTGCTGCTGAATAAAGGCTTGCGCACTGCTTTCAGAGCTGGTTCCTAACACCTGAAGCGCATAGTGCGTTCCACCCTGAGTGCTGTACCAGCCACCGCCATTGCCCTGAGCTGTCTTGGGTGTTTCCTGAGCTGCAGACTTTGCCGGCGCAGGCTTGGGCTCAACCTTGACTTCAGGCTTGACCGGCGCAGAAGCAACCTGTCTGGGTGTTGTATGTACAGGCTCGGCTGGAGCAGGCGTTGCGGCCGGCGCCAGGGGACGCGTTGGAGCCGTTACACTGACAGGCGCCTGGGCAGAAGGCATCTCAGCTGGCGTTGAGGAAAAATCGTCTTCGCCAGACTGAATAGAGCCGCTCACGCCATTGCCTTCAGACTCCTCCTGCCCTGCTGCCTGAGCCAGCGGCTCACGGATGACGGGCTGAGCCTCACCGACCAAAGGCAACGGCAAAGGCTGGGAAGAACCATCGAACTTAATTGCCGTTCCCGACTTGCCATCCCCTTGGGATTGTTCGGTCCCGTCAGTCGAGGCCATCTTGGGCGATGAATCATTACCCTTCATGAGCAACGCCGCCAAGACACCGACAGCGATGACTGCCACAATGATCAGGTGCTTGCGAGGCAGGTTAGCCAATAGCTGTTGACCACCCTTGAATTTGCTACCACCACCGCCACGCTGACTCAGCATGCCGCTGATCAACACGTCTCGCGCAGCTTCGTTGATCTCCCCCGGCCATCCACCGGAGGTCTGGTGAATGGTCTCGATCTGCTCTGGCGTAAAAATATCAATACTTTGGCCAGCACCTTCCAGGCGCTGCGCCAGATACCCTTGAGTTTCCTCTTCGGTATAAGGCAAAAGCTCGATGGCGTGGTAGCGCTCCTCGCCTTGCGCAAGGCTTTCCAGCTTACCTGTCAGCTCGGCGTCCCCAAACAGGAATACATGAGGGCGATTCTTCTCATCACCTTCTGCCAATGCCAACAGGGCTTCCAGTGCGTCATCATCCAACTCATGGGCATCGTCGACCAGAAAATAGACTTCCTGGCCAGTCAATGTCACTTGACCAACCTGAGATAGCACCGCTTCGATGCTCGCTTGAGGCGTGCCCAATCCCTGACTTAACTTGCGCAATAGTGTGTTCTTGTCCTGCACCTCACGTGCCGACACGACAACATTATGGACCGCATCCTTTTTGGTACTGGCAACAAGCGCCTGTCTCAGCAAGGTTTTCCCGCTTCCGGCAGGCCCTGTTACCGCAAGCAGAAGATGGCTATAGCGAGCAAGATGATGTAGCTGCCCGAGAACCGTTTTGCGCTGGGCAGGATAAAACTTGAATCCTGGCACGCGTGGCGCAAAAGGATCGTGAGTAAATTCGTAATGGCCGAGGAAGGCCTCGTCGGCATGCAGACTGGACATAAGACTTCTTTCAATCTCCGAGCTGTTCCGCCAAAGCCTGATAATCGGCACTTAGCGTCTGCTTGAGGGTGTCATAAGGGAAATCACTGGTTACCACGGCCTCGCCCAACCGCTTGAGCAGCACAAGGCGTAACTGGCCATCCAGAACCTTTTTATCAACCGCCATGTATTTCATGAAATCGTCAGGCGACATGCTAGCAGGAGGAACGACAGGAAGCCCCGCACGCTTGAATAACCGTAGGGCTCGAATCTGATCATCACGGCTCAGCCAACCCAGACGACAAGACATTTCCAGCGCCATCGCCGTACCGGCAGCAACCGCCTCACCATGCAGCCATGAGCCATACCCCTGGTGCGCCTCGATTGCATGCCCAAACGTATGCCCCAAGTTCAGCGTGGCTCGAATGCCGGACTCCCGCTCATCCGCGCCAACCACATCAGCCTTCGCTGCACAGGAGCGCTCTATAGCCTCGCTCAGCCTGGATTGATCCAGCAAGCGTAATTGATCGATGCTTTCTTCCAGCCATACCAGGAAAGGCTCATCGCAGATCAAGCCATACTTGATGACTTCAGCAAGCCCAGCTGACAGCTCACGTTCAGGTAACGTAACAAGGCTGGAGGTATCGATCACTACAGCCTTAGGTTGATAGAACGCGCCTACCATGTTCTTGCCAAGCGGATGATTGATTCCGGTTTTACCCCCCACGGAGGAATCAACCTGTGACAACAGAGTGGTTGGAACCTGAATGAAATCAACGCCCCGTTGATAACATGCAGCTGCAAACCCTGCCATGTCACCGATCACACCCCCGCCCAGGGCAATGATAGTGGTGGCACGGTCATGTTTGTCCTCAAGCAAGGCATTAAAGATTTTTTGTAGAACTTCCCATGTTTTATAGCGCTCTCCATCAGGCAGCACGACAGCGGTTACTTCTTTACCCTGCAGTGTGGCTTTGAGCTTTTCCAAATAAAGAGGCGCTACCGTCTCGTTGGTAACGACGGCGACCTTTCGGCCTTTTATGTAAGGCAGAATGTACTGCTGCTGGGACAGCACGTCCTGACCTATGAAGATGGGATAACTACGCTCGCCCAAATTGACGTTTAGTGTTCGCATAAATCCCCCCAATGAAAGGCCGCTAGGATAACGCAGAACGCCAGAGCCTTTAACGAGGGATGAGTGCTTTTAAACGCTCAAGTATTTGCTGAACGACCAGTCGAGGGGGCCGCTCGTCCGTTTCTATGATGGTGGCCGCTATCTCACGGTAGAGCGGATCGCGAACAGCCATCAGATTACGCAAGACCTGTGCAGGATCGGGCGTCTGCAAAAGGGGGCGGTTCCGATCACGGGCCGTTCTTTCGATCTGCTGCTCGACGGAGGCATGTAAATAGATCACATGCCCGCTTGCTTTCAGGATGCGCCTGTTATCTTCATGCAGTACCGAGCCGCCTCCGGTAGCAAGCACCAGCCCTGATGATTTACAAAGGTCCTCCAGAACCAGGCGTTCCCGCTCACGAAAGCCCTGCTCCCCCTCAACATCAAAAATCCAGGGAATATTAGCTCCGGTCCGCTGCTCGATTTCTCTGTCAGCGTCTTTGAACGGGAGATGGAGCTCTTTAGCGAGCAGGCGTCCGATGGTGCTTTTACCAGCACCCATCGGACCCACGAGAAACACATTCAGCACTTCAATCAACGACCAACGGCAATAGCTTGGTTGTTCATGATACGCGGAGTGAGGAAGACAAGCAGCTCTACTTTTTCATCCGTAACCGAGTCGCGTCTAAATAGGCGACCGACATAGGGAACATCGCCCAATAAAGGTACTTTACTCGTCGACTTGCTTTGAGTATTCGAGAAAACGCCCCCGATTACGATAGTTTCACCATCAGCCACTAGTACTTTGGCATTCACCTCGTTTTTTGAAATAGGCGGAGCGCCATTATCCAGGCGATTCTGATAGTCAGGTGCATCCTTATTCACCTTAACTTCCATGATAATTCGATTATCAGGCGTGATCTGAGGCGTTACCTCTAACGAAAGCGCCGCTTCCTTAAAGGAGGTACTTGTTGCACCGCTCGAACTGGCCTCCTGATAAGGAATCTCGGTACCACGCAAGATTTTTGCTGTTTCTTTATCAGACGTTACTACCTTTGGTTGAGAGACTATCTCACCATTACCAGTAGCCTCCATGGCAGACAACTGAAGATCCAAAGTAGTACTGCCCGTCAAGAACCCGATCCCAATACCGGACGTTGCACTACCTACACCCAAATCTACAAAAGGTGAAGACGTCCCAGTAGTAGAGCCAGCGCCTCCACTGATAGTAAAGTTGCCATTGCCAGACCGAGAACCTGACCAGTTAACACCTAGCTGTTTGTTGTAGTTGACGTTTGCCTCAACGATCCTCGCCTCGATCATCACCTGACGAACCGGAATATCGAGCTGAGAGACAATTCGTCTTAGCTCATCCAGGCGATCTTGGGTCTGGTAAGCAATGATGCTATTGGTTCGATCATCGACAGTGATAGAGCCACGCTCGCTTTGTCCGGCATCAGCCTTAGTAACCGACTGGAACAGCTTGGCCATATCGGCAGCCTTGGCGTAATTAACCTGGATCAGCTCTCTGCGTAGCGGCGCCAGCTCCTGAATCTGCTTTTGTGACTCCAATTCCTGGCGCTCACGCGCCGCAATCTCATCCGCTGGCGCAATCAACAGCACGTTGCCTATTTGTCGCTTGTCGAGTCCCTTGGTTTTCAGAACAAGGTCAAGCGCTTGATCCCACGGCACGTTCTGCAGGCGCAGCGTGATGTTGCCTTGTACAGTGTCACTGGCCACCAGGTTCAAACCGGTGAAGTCAGCAATTAACTGAAGGACCGAGCGAACATCGATATCTTGGAAATTCAAAGACAATTTTTCACCGGTATAGGTGAAACGCTCAGCGGCACGCTGTTCCTTTTCCTTGGCAGTCAGTGGCTTGACGCTAATGGTCAGCTTGTTATCTGTCTGGTAGGCCAGATAGTCATATACGCCTGTAGGCTCAATTGTAATGACCGTGTCACCAGCCTGACTTGAGGCGTTTACAAACTGTACTGGCGTAGCAAAGTCTTTGACGTCAAGCCGAACACGTAGAGCATCAGGGAGCTGCGTCTTGCCGAAGTTAAGACGAATCTTTCCACCCTGCTCCTGTATGTCAGGGCTGATACCTGTTTCTGAAAGGTCAATGATAACGTTACCTTCTCCGTCATCACCTCGCTTGAAGTCGATATTCCTGATGGCTTTCCCAGCCAATCTCGGCACGCTGGAAAAGACACGGCCGGCAGGGTTGGTTGCAGGCGCTGGGGCTTGCGCAGCACCGGAGCGCGGCAAGGATGGTGCCGGGACAGAAGCACTAGTCGTGCGAGCAGCCTGGTCGCCGCCAATGACAACGAACAGGTCGTTACCCTGAACGCGGGTCGAGTAAGGCGCCAATGCAGTCAGATTCACGATAAGACGCGTGCGGTCACCCGCCTCGACTACGGTAACGCTTCTGGCATTCCCCGATCCCAACTCCTTGTTGCGAACGCCTAGCTTGTTATTAACGCCAGGCAGATCCAAAGCGATGCGCGCAGGTTGCTCAATGGTATAGCCCTTGGGGGCTGTTACTGGCTGATCGAACGATAGTTTGAGTTCGACTCTGTCGCCCGGCAAAGAGGCCACGTTCAAGGCCTTGAGATCTGCCGCCAGCAGCAAAGAGGGACAGATTCCGCTCAAGAGTATGGCCAGCGTGAGGGCGCTCTTCCCTGAGACCCTTTGTAGAATAGTTTTGTGCAACATCATGCCCCGTCCTTAAGAACTCTCTATTAGCGAAAGAGTACGGGGTCTTTCGAGCCAGCCGCCCTCTCCATCAGGAACGATCTCAATCACATCAATCTGACTTTCGGTAATAGAAACGATACGCCCATCGTTTCTACCCAGATAATCACCCACCTTGACGCGGTGAACTCCTCCAGCTCCCTTGATCAAGGCAAAACGACCTGATGCATTGGAAAGCGTGCCCACCATCTGGAAGGTTTCAATATTGAAGCCTTCCAGAAATTGTTTCGGCCTGGTTTCATCAGGCTTGATGTTCTTTGATCCTCTTTGCTTCGCCGTTAAATCAATTTTTATAGGTGGCTGGAATGGGCTGCGCATATCAGCCGCGCCATAAGCAAATGGCTCATAAGGCTGAAACTGAGGCAATGGCTCTATACTCCCCTTCGGCCTTGCCCGAACTTCATCCATATAACTTTGAAGATCGGACACATCATCCCCGCCACCGCACCCTGACAGCGCAGCAAGCAAAAGCCCACACATCAGAATTCGGGCTCTCATTGGTGCAATCCCTTGTCGTTATAGCGATACGTCTTGGCCAGAATGTTCATTCGCAGCTGCGCTCCGCTGTCAGGCGATACACGGCTGATATCGAAATCATGCAACGTCACGATACGCGGCAGGCTTGAGGCACTGCTGACAAATGTCGCCAGATCGTGATAGCTCCCCACCACCGTAATCTGGATGGGCAACTCAACGTAGAACTGCTGTACGTTTTCAGGAAGCAAACGAATCTGCTCGAACTCAAGACCGCTTTTCAACCCGGTACGCGTAATATCTTCGAGCAGTGCAGGTACCTCTGTATCGCTGGGCAACTGACGCAGCATGGCACCAAATGACTCCTCCATTTCAGTCATCTGAACCTTGTAGGCATCCAGGTTAGCGGCTTGAAATGCCTTGCTCCCAAACTGCTGCTTGAGGGTTTCTTCCTGAGCCTGCTTGCTTTCCAGCTCTGTCTGCATGTCCTTCAGATAGAAGTTATAGCCTAGCGCCAGCACCACAGCGACAATCAGAATGCAGGTAATCACCTTGGCTGCTGGGGGCCATGCACCCAGGTTATCCATATCAAGATCATTCAGATCGATCTTGCGAAGGCTTGCCAGAGTATCGGCCAAACTCATGACTTACCTCCTTGTGCGGGCACCGCAGGCGTTGGCACAGCCGGCTTTGTCTGTTTTACCGTCATTTGGAAGGCATTGTTCTGGTCAACTGCACCTGACGTCAGCGCCTTGACCTCTGTCAGATTAGGCGAAGCCAGCCATTCGGAATTTTCGAAGTTACGCATAAGGTTGGAAACACGGTTGTTGGACTCCGCTTCACCAACAATGGAAATGGTATCGCCCTGCATTTTAAGACCAGTAAAATACACGCCATCCGGCAACGTACGTACCAACTGATCAAACACATGGCCAATGACAGGCCTGTTGCCCTGCAAGTCCTGAATGATCTTCATTCGCTCAAGGAGCTGCTGTCTGCGTGTTTTCAGCTCACTGATTTCCTTAATGCGAGAGTCCAGAACGGCAATTTCGCCTTGTATATAGGCATTACGGGCGTCCTGGTTCTCAATTGCAGAGGTAAAGTACTTATCACCTAGAAAGATGATTGCGGCCGACAAGACAAACATCCCGCCAATAACCACCAGAAAGCGCTTCTTGCGCTCTTCCCTTAGCTGTTCACGCCAAGGTAACAGGTTAATATGGGCCATCAGTCGAAGCTCCTCATAGCCAGACCGCAGGCAATCATGAGCGCCGGAGCGTCGCTGGCCAGAGCACTTGCATTGACTTTGCTATTTAGCGTCATATCAGCAAACGGATTAGCAACTAGGGTCGGAGTGCCAATTTTCTGTTGGATCAGCCGATCCAGGCCGGAAATTGACGCGGTTCCTCCCGCAAGCAAGATATAGTCCACATCATTGTATTGTCCGGCTGCAAAGAAGAATTGCAGTGAGCGGGCAACCTGCTGGACAACCGCATCCCGGAAGGGGGTCAATACTTCGACCTGATAATCATCAGGCAGTCCACCCTGCTTTTTGGCAAGACCGGCTTCCTCGATGGAGAGTCCGTAACGACGCTGGATTTCTTCGGTCAGCTGCCGTCCGCCAAAGAGCTGCTCGCGCGTATAAATGGTACGGCCATTATGCAGAACGCTAAGGGTAGTCATCGTGGCGCCAATATCAACAATCGCAACCGTCAATTCATCGACATTACCGCCTAGCTGCCCGGCCATTAGCGTATAAGCACGCTCAAGAGCATAAGCTTCTACATCAATAACCTTGGCAGAAAGCCCGGCCAACGCTAACGCAGCCTCACGGACTTCAACGTTCTCCTTGCGACATGCCGCAAGGAGCACTTCAACACGGCCTGGATTACGCGCCGACTGGCCTTGAACCTCGAAGTCAATCGCCACTTCCTCAAGGGGATAAGGAATATACTGATCCGCCTCAAGCTTGATCTGGTTTTCAAGCTCGTCATCCGAAAGACCCGCATCCATTTCGATGGTCTTTGCAATAACAGCCGAACCCGCTACCGCCACTGCTGCATTTCGAGCATTCGTTCGAGCCTTGGCCAGAACCCGGCCCAGCGCTTGCCCTACGCCTTCAAGCTCGGCAATGTTCTTTTCCACCACGGCGTTCGGCGGCAACGGCTCAACGGCATAGGCTTCGACCCTATACCGTCCACCAGCACGACTCAGCTCAAGCAACTTGACAGACGTTGAGCTGATATCGATTCCCAGTAGCGTATTCGTCTTCTTTTTGAATAGCCCTAGCACAACAGTTTCCCTATCTGTATTCGCCACGCATTGGGCGATTCGTATTCATCGGCATTAGCTGGCAGACTTGACATACGCGCAAATAGCGATCTGTCCCAAAAACTGCCTATAATGCGCCTACTTCTTGGCTCGCAAAATTGTTGCCAGATTCACTTCTTTATAGCTGAAAAAGCCATATCCAATGCGTTTGTTAAAATTTATCTGGTGGTCTTGCCTTGGCATCGTCTGCAGCGTCTTTCTTGGGCTTAGCGGCGCCTTCCTCTACCTTAGCCCGAGCCTACCCTCGGTAGATGCCCTGCGGAACGTGCAGTTGCAGATCCCCCTTCGCATTTACAGCGCAGATGGAAAGCTGATTGCTGAATTTGGAGAAATGCGGCGCTCGCCTTTACGTTTCTCCGAAATCCCTCCAGATTTCATCCATGCGCTGCTTTCGGCTGAAGACGACAATTTTGCCAACCACTACGGTGTAGACGTTAAAAGTCTGATGCGTGCCGTAGCACAATTGGTCAAAACAGGTCACATTCAGACCGGCGGCAGCACCATCACCATGCAGGTGGCCAAGAATTATTTCCTGACCAGCGAACGCAGTTTTTCACGTAAATTCACCGAGATACTGTTGGCCTTGCAAATTGAGCGCCAGCTTACAAAGGATGAAATTCTGCAGCTCTATGTCAACAAGATTTATCTGGGCAACCGCGCCTATGGAATCGAGGCCGCTGCACAGGTGTACTACGGCAAATCAATCAATGAGCTGACGCTAGCCCAGAAAGCGATGATTGCCGGCCTGCCAAAAGCACCGTCACGCTATAACCCGATCGTAAACCCCGAGCGCAGCAAGGAGAGACGAAACTGGATTCTCGAGCGAATGCTAAAGCTGGGTTATATCGATCAGCGCGCCTACGAAACGGCCGTGGCTGAACCTATCGACGCCTACCATCACGTCGCCGTACCGGAGCTCGCAGCGCCCTATGTCGCTGAGATGGCTCGAGCGGAAATGGTCGGACGGTATGGTAGCGATGCCTATACAGAGGGTTATAAGGTTACGACGACTATCGATAGCCACCTGCAGAACGTTGCCAATGCCGCCGTGCGCAACGGCTTGATCGACTATGACCAGCGCCACGGCTATCGTGGAGCTGAAGCGCATTATCCGAACAAGTCGCGCAGTGAATGGTTAAACCTGCTGCAATCCCATCGTACTGTTGGAGGATTGGAGCCAGCCATCGTCACCCAGACCGAAAAAAGCGGCATATTGGTCCTGACAGCAAACGACAAGGAAGAAGCTGTAGCCTGGGAAAATATGAAATGGGCTCGCCCTTATATTAGTGCCAACAGCATGGGGCCTAAACCGAATGCGCCTGGCGATGTCGTCAAAGTAGGTGACCTGATTCGTATTCTGCGTCAAGAAGATGGCAGCTTGCGATTTGTCCAGGTGCCAAAGGCTCAAAGCGCGCTGGTATCGCTTGATCCACAAGACGGTGCCATTCAGGCCTTGGTGGGTGGGTTCTCGTTCGAGCAAAGCAACTACAATCGCGCCACCCAGGCTCGTCGTCAGCCGGGCTCGAGCTTCAAGCCATTCATTTATAGTGCCGCCCTGGATAAAGGCTATACCGCAGCCTCGCTCGTTAATGACGCGCCTATCGTGTTTATGGACAGCAGCATGGACGAGGCGTGGCGTCCCAAGAACGATACGAACACCTTCTTGGGCCCTATACGCCTGCGTGAGGCACTGTATCGCTCGCGCAACCTGGTCTCCATTCGCCTTCTGCAGGCCATTGGTATCGATTATGCGATTAACTATGTAACCCGCTTCGGCTTTGAAAAGGACCTTCTGCCACGCAACCTTTCGTTGGCGTTGGGTACACCCGGCCTTACGCCAATGGAAATTGCCAATGGCTGGACAGCTTTTGCAAACGGCGGCTACAAGGTCAACTCTTACATTATCTCGAAGGTTGAGAGTCGCGACGGACAACTGCTTTATCAGGCTAATCCGCCACGTGTTCCGCAGAACACAAATACTGCGGCAGCTGCCCCGGAGAATGTTCAGGTAACACCTGCCAGCGTAACCAACGCCGACGGCACGATGAGTCAGACACCTGCCATTGCACCGCAAATCATTGATCCGCGTAACGCCTATATCATGACCAGCATGCTGCAGGATGTGATCAAGCGCGGCACGGGTCGTCGAGCGCTTGAGCTGAAGCGCGGGGACTTAGCAGGTAAAACCGGAACGACAAACGACTCAAAAGACACATGGTTCTCCGGCTATAACGCTGATTACGTTACTACGGTATGGGTAGGCTTTGATCAGCCTGACACGCTGGGTCGTCATGAGTTTGGCGGTAATGTGGCACTTCCTATCTGGATGCAGTACATGGGCAGTGCTTTGGAAGGTAAACCCGACCACCTGCCAGCGGAACCACCGGGAATTGCCACGCTGCGCATTGATCCTGTCAGTGGCCGAGCGGCTCCGCCTGGTACCCCTGACGCGTACTTCGAGCTGTTCAAGAATGAAGACACACCGCCGCCCATGGATGAGCTAGGCCCAGGCAGCTCGCCTGGCACGCCACTTCCGTCCGATGAGTCTGCCCCAATGGACCTATTCTAAAGGACAATAAAAAACCCCGCCTAAGCGGGGTTTTTTATTGTCCTGGTTAGTGACTAAAAACGTCACTAACCGACTTGAGCGGATAGTGTGCCGGGTATGCACGGGTCGCTACGCCCGACTCGATAGCCGCCTTGGCGACTGCATCGGAGACCACTGTGATCAGACGAGGATCCATGGGCTTTGGAATGATATATCCACGGCCAAAGCTCAACTCATCAACACCATAGGCCTCACATACCTCCTTCGGCACTGGAAGCTTGGCAAGATCCCGTAGCGCATGAGCCGCTGCAATCTTCATTTCTTCATTGATAACCGTAGCCCGCACATCCAGTGCGCCTCGGAAAATGAAGGGGAAACCCAACACGTTGTTCACCTGGTTCGGATAGTCGGAACGGCCAGTGGCCATAATGACATCTGAACGGGTTTCATGAGCCAATTCCGGCTTGATCTCCGGATCCGGGTTAGAGCAGGCGAATACGATGGGATTCGGCGCCATGCGCTGCAAATCCTCAGCGCTCAGCAGGTTCGCACCAGACAGACCAACGAAGACATCAGCGCCATCCAGCGCGTCAGACAAGGTACGCTTGTCAGTCTCGGTCGCAAAGATAGCCTTGTACTGGTTGAGATCGGTACGACCAGAATGGATCACACCCTGACGATCCAGCATGAAAATATTTTCGACCTTGGCGCCCATGCTAATTAGCAGCTTCATGCAGGAAATGGCTGCTGCACCTGCCCCCAGGCAAACGATCTTGGCATCTTCTAGATTCTTGCCAGCAATCTCCAACGCATTCAGCATGCCGGCCGCAGTCACGATAGCCGTACCGTGCTGATCATCATGAAAAACCGGAATATTGCACTGCTCGATCAGAGCCTTTTCGATCTCGAAGCACTCAGGCGCTTTGATGTCTTCCAGGTTGATACCACCGAAGGTAATGGAAATGCGTTTTACGGTATCAATGAACGCCTGCGGACTTTCGGCATCGACTTCGATATCGAACACGTCGATACCGGCAAAGCGCTTGAACAGGACACCCTTGCCTTCCATAACCGGCTTTGACGCCAATGGTCCCAGATTACCCAGACCAAGGATGGCTGTACCGTCAGAGATCACAGCAACCAGGTTACCTTTACCGGTGTACTGGTAGGCGAGCTCGGCATCACGAGCGATTTCGCGGACAGGCTCTGCTACACCCGGGCTGTAAGCCAGAGACAGATCACGAGCGGTAGCGGTAGGCTTGGTCAGTTCAACGCTCAACTTACCTGGACGGGGTTGAGCATGGTATTCGAGAGCGGCTGTTTTCAAGTCAGACATTATAAGTATCCGCTATGGCGTGTTGGGTCAAAAGTGGATGGAGGATACGCAAGAAGATTACGCCCCACAAGCAATGGCCCCAATAGTCAATAGCTGTTGTATACGACTTTAGGCCAATCCTGTGTAGCCTTCATCCACATGTAACGAGACGAACCGCCTTGAGGCTAAAACGTGCCTTGCAAGACAGGCTCAGGTAGATCGGAACATCGATAACAGGCGTGAACGGTTTGTCCTGCCAGCAGCGCATTGCAAGGGTAACAGCCAGCATTTCAAACCTGACTGCGACAATGCCCCATCGCGTATATGTTCTCATTGTGTGAGGTTGCAGAGCGGCTACGGGATAGGTGAGCCAAGCCCCTGAACTGATTATGCGTCATCAATGCGGATTTGACACCTGCCTCAATGTCACAGCCGACCTTGACGATACGATTCGTCTTTTGCAAGGCAATAAAAAAGGCGTCCATATGGACGCCTTTTAGTCGATCGCTCAGGTACGACATGAGCGATCAAACGTATTACTTCTGAGCAGTACCGAAAACACCGAAGCGCTGCTTGAAGCGATCGATACGACCACCTGCATCCAGCACCTTCTGCTTACCTGTATAGAACGGGTGGCATTCAGAGCACACGTCCAGGTTGATGTTCTTAGCCAGTGTGGAGCGCGTCTTGATGACATTGCCACAGCTGCAGCTTGCTTCGATATTAGTATACGTAGGATGAATATCGGCTTTCATTACGAAATCCTCGAGTTCGTGCCGTGCCGCCACCCGGCGTCATTGCCGAATACCGCACGGATAATAGGCCGCGCATCATAACAGAGGCTTACGACGATGCAAGCCGTTACGTCTACCAATGGTCTGCTAATATCTGCCTCTTTTTGCCTCCGAGTCCAGACGTGTCTGAAGTCCTGCTGCGCCTTGCGCTGCCCTCTCCTTTACGCCGGCTATTCGACTACCGAGCGCCAGCCGGCGTCGATGCCTCGGAACTGATCCCAGGTGTTCGGCTACGCGTACCCTTTGGGCGCAGGGAGATCGTGGGTATTCTGGTGCAGATCGTGTCCGAGACCGATGTTCCGCGAGATAAACTAAAGCCCGCCATTGCGCTGTTGGATACCACCCCCCCAATGCCGGCTAGCCTGATCGAGCTTTGCAAGTGGACAGCCCAGTATTACCAGCACAGCCTGGGCGATACCTTTACGTGTGCCCTGCCAGGACTCCTGCGACAGGGCGACCCTGCCGAGCGGCGGGTCCAACGGTTCTGGATAGCCAGGCCCGAAGCTGATGTATCAGACCCACGTCTCGTACGAGCGCCACGCCAGCGCGAAGCCTTGAAAGTCGTCAAACAGCATCCACATGGTGTTGCCCATGAATTGCTCAGCCAGCTCGGCCTTGCCAAGGATGCACTCGATACCTTGCAGGCAAAGGGACTAGTGGACGTCGAGTCCCGCCAAATCATGCCAGCCAAGCATCACGGCGCTTGGCTGGCACAAGCAGAGCTCCCGTTTAACCATGAGCAGCGTATTGCCTACGAAGCGGTCAAAGCGAGACTTGGCAGCTTTCACTGCTTCTTATTGGATGGTGTGACGGGAAGCGGCAAAACCGAGGTTTATCTTCAGCTCATACGCCGGACACTCGAAACAGGACGGCAGGCCTTGGTCCTGATCCCGGAAATCAACCTGGGACCACAAACACTGTCCCGCTTCGAGAAACGTTTCAATGCCCGTATCGTGCTGATCCACTCGGCGCTGACCGACCGGGAGCGCACGGACGCCTGGTTGGCTGCACGCGACGGCGATGTCGATATCGTCATAGGTACACGCTCCGCCCTTTTCACTCCGCTGAAAAACCCAGGCCTTATCATTGTCGATGAAGAGCACGATGCGTCTTATAAACAGCAGGAAGGCTTGCGCTACCATGCCCGCGACCTGGCTGTCGTCAGGGCTCGACTTGAAAGAGTCCCGCTGCTTCTAGGCTCTGCTACTCCCTCCCTGGAAAGTCTTCATAACGCTGAAATCGGTCGCTATGGCCTGCTTCGCCTCACTCAGCGTGCCGGCAGTGCTACTGCCCCGAAGTTTCAGCGCCTGGATGTCAGGAGCCGCCCTCTTGATTCAGGTCTCTCACAGCCATTGGCGCAAGCGATTGGCGACACGCTGAGCAAGGGCCAACAGGTCCTGGTCTTTTTAAATCGCCGTGGCTTTGCGCCTACGCTGCTGTGTCATGACTGCGGCTGGATCGCCCAGTGTCCACGCTGCGATGCCCGTATGACCATTCACCAGCGGTCAGGCGAGCTGCGTTGTCACCATTGCGATCATCGTCAACGCCCGTCACAACACTGTCCTGCCTGCGGCAAGTTGGATCTACGCCCATTGGGTGCGGGTACGGAGCGTGCGGAAGAGCGGCTTCGGATTCTCTTCCCGCAATTTCCAGTGTTGCGTATCGATCGGGATAGCACCATGCGCAAGGACGCCATGGCCAATATCTTCTCCATCATTCAGCGCGGCGAGCCCTGCATCCTGGTAGGAACACAAATGCTGGCCAAGGGACATCATTTCCCCCGCGTCACGCTGGTAGCCATCCTGGATGCCGATGGGGGCCTCTTTTCAGCAGATTTTCGTGCCAGCGAGCGCATGGCCCAACAAGTGGTTCAGGTAGCCGGTCGCTCAGGCCGTGCAGAAGTACAGGGCCAAGTGTTGATTCAGACTCATCTGGCAGATCATCCCCTGCTGGTACAGCTAACCGAGCAAGGGTACGTTGCCTTCGCTCAGCAAGCCCTGGCAGAACGTCGTGCAGCTGGCCTTCCCCCGTTTACTCACCTGGCGCTGTTACGTGCCGAAGCTTACAAGCCTGGTCAGGCAGAAGAGTTCCTGGAGCTGGCCTATGCTGAAGCTGATCAGCTGGCAGCAGAGCTGGACTTGCCCCATATTGAGCTTCTCGGTCCTGTCCCCGCACCCATGGAACGTCGGGCGGGCCGCTTTCGTGCACAGCTTTTATTACAAGCATCACTCCGGGCCCCGCTTCACCGGTTACTGACCAGCTGGGTCTTACGTCTGGAAAGTCTGCCAGCGGGAAGGCAGGTGCGTTGGTCACTGGATGTTGATCCCATAGACCTTTATTAGGACTTTTTTCACCTTAATTTCGGGCTCCGCAGGCCTCAATGACGTCTACACGTTGGCAAGTGATCCTAGCCTGCGGATAATGCAGGGTTTTCATTACGCGCCCAGGCGCGAGCCAAAGGCCAGACGATCATGAAAGACACTATTCGACAGCTTATTCAGAACGCCTTGGAGCGCCTTACTGCCGAAGGCATCTTGCCAGATGGTCTGACGCCGACCATCCAGGTCGAAAATACCAAGGACAAAAGTCACGGCGACTTTGCGAGCAATATCGCCATGATGCTGGCAAAACCTGCCGGCATGAAGCCCCGTGACCTTGCAGAAAAACTGATTGCAGCCCTGCCTGCCGACCCGAGCGTCAGCCAGGTGCAGATTGCGGGCCCGGGTTTTCTGAACTTCTTCCAGAATCACGAGCAACTGGCCCAGCGCCTGGATGATGCGCTGGCTGATACGCATCTGGCCATTCAGAAGGCCGCGCCCAAACAGCGGGTTGTTGTAGACCTCTCCTCTCCCAACCTGGCCAAGGAAATGCACGTGGGTCATCTGCGCTCCACCATCATTGGTGACGCCGTTGCACGTGTACTCGAATTTCTAGGGGATGATGTTATCCGGCAAAATCATGTCGGCGACTGGGGAACCCAGTTCGGCATGCTTCTCGCCTATCTTGAAGAACAGCCTGCGGCAGCTGAAAGCGAGCTTTCCGACCTGGAAACATTTTATCGAGCCGCTAAGAAGCGCTTCGATGAGTCTCCTGAATTTGCCGATCGCGCTCGCGAGCTGGTCGTCAAGCTGCAAGCGGGCGATGAAGCCTGCCTGAAACTATGGCACCGCTTCAATGAGATCTCCCTGAGTCATTGCCAGAAGGTCTATGACCGTCTGAACGTCAAACTCACACCTGCGGACGTAAAAGGAGAGAGTGCTTACAACAGCGAGCTACCTGGTATCGTGACCGAACTCGATGCCAAGGGCCTGCTTACCGAAAGCGATGGCGCCCGCTGCGTTTTCCTTGAAGAGTTCAAGAATGCGGAAGGCAATCCACTTCCGGTGATTGTGCAGAAGGCAGGAGGCGGCTACCTGTACGCCACGACCGATCTGGCAGCCATGCGTTACCGTAGCCAGGTTCTGAATGCCGATCGCGTCCTTTACTTTGTCGACCAGCGCCAGGCACTGCACTTCCAGATGGCCTTTGAAGTTGCTCGTCTGGCTGGTTTCGTTGCTCCATCCATGAGTCTTGAACATATGGGGTTCGGGACCATGAATGGCGCAGATGGCCGCCCTTTCAAGACGCGCGACGGCGGCACGATCAAGCTGATCGACCTGCTTGATGAAGCAGAAGATCGCGCCTACACCTTGGTCAAGGAAAAGAATCCCTCCCTGGAAGAAACCGAGCTGCGTGAAATTGCTCGCGCGGTGGGTATCGGCGCCGTCAAATACGCTGACCTGTCCAAGCACAGAACAAGCGACTATAGCTTCAACTTCGAGCTGATGCTTAGCTTTGAAGGCAATACGGCACCCTATCTGCTCTACGCCTATACCCGCGTCGCCAGTATCTTCCGCAAGCTTGGCCAGGGGTACGATGAGGTCGAAGGCCAGATTCGCCTGGAAGCTCCTCAGGAGCAAGATCTGGGTGCTCGTCTGGCCCAGTTTGGCGAAACCCTGAATTCGGTAGCGGAGAAAGGTGTGCCGCATCTTCTATGCGCCTATCTCTACGACATTGCTGGTCTCTTCTCCAGCTTTTACGAAAACTGTCCCATTCTCAGCGCAGAAGATCCTGCTCAACGGCAAAGCCGCCTGCGCCTGGCCGCCCTGACCGGACGCACCCTCAAACAAGGTCTCGAACTGCTAGGCCTGAATACACTGGAACGTATGTAAACGGACGTATATGGCAAAGAAAGCAGCACCTAAACGAGGCGCAAGCCGAAATCAGCCAGCCGCCAAGAAGCAGCCTATTCCCGGTTGGGTATGGTTGGCTTCAGGTCTTGCCATTGGTGGCTTCGTGGTCTTTCTGATGAAGCTTGAGCCGGGCAACGATGCCGTTCGTCGCTCCAAGGGTGAGGAGGCACAAGTTGCGTCCAAGACCAAGCAGGAGGCTCCTACTACGCCAACCCCGGTCAAGCCCAAGTATGACTTCTACACACTGCTACCGGAGTCCGAAGTAATCGTGCCTCCGGACGCCGTGCCGCAGACGAGCCCAACCCCTACTCCGCCCAAGCCTGAAACGTCGCCTGCGACGACAGCGCAGCTGCCTGCAGGCTCGCCACAGCAAGCTCAGACACCTGCGCAGGCTGCTGCGCAGACACCTGCTCAACAGCCCAAGACAGCAGCACAGCCACCTGTGACGCTGTTCTTCCTCCAGGCAGGCTCGTTTAGAACACAGGCTGACGCTGATCGGGTGCGAGCGCAGATCATCCTGATTGGTCAGGATGTGCGGGTAGAGTCAGGCAAGGTCAAGGATGACACATGGTATCGTGTCCTGGTCGGTCCCTTCAGAGATCGCAACCAACTGACCCAAGCCCAGAGCCAGCTGGCCAGCAACGGTTTCAAGAACCTGCTGCTCCAGCAACGCCAAGGTCGATGACACATGGCGGCCGGAAAAGGCTTGAAGCCTTGGAAGGCCGTCCCCATATCTCCGGCAATCGCTTAAGGCATAGCAGGAGAACACCCTTGACCACTATCGTTTCAGTGCGTCGCAACGGCAAAGTCGTCATTGGCGGCGATGGCCAGGTATCCCTGGGTAATACCGTCATGAAGGGTAACGCACGTAAAGTCCGTCGCCTTTACCACGGCCAGGTGCTGGCAGGTTTCGCCGGCGGCACCGCGGATGCGTTCACTCTGTTCGAGCGCTTCGAGCAGCAACTCGACAAACATCAGGGCCATCTGGTCCGTGCCGCGGTAGAACTGGCCAAAGACTGGCGTACCGATCGTGCACTTCGCCGCCTGGAAGCCATGCTGGCAGTAGCCAACAAGGATGCCTCGCTGATCATTACCGGTAACGGCGATGTCGTCGAACCAGAAGAAGGCCTGATTGCCATGGGCTCCGGTGGCCCCTATGCACAAGCGGCCGCTCGTGCCCTGCTCACGCATACCGAGCTGAGTGCTCGAGAAATTGCCGAGACTGCGTTGAACATTGCGGGAGACATTTGTGTCTTCACTAACCGTAACCTGACTATTGAGGAGCTGGACGCTTCCTGAGTCCGGCCGGAATAACGACATGTCTATGACTCCACGTGAAATCGTTCACGAACTTAATCGCCATATCATTGGCCAGGATGATGCAAAGCGCGCCGTAGCCATCGCTCTGCGTAATCGCTGGCGTCGCATGCAGCTTCCACTGGAGCTGCGCGCTGAGGTCACACCCAAGAACATTCTGATGATTGGCCCGACAGGTGTAGGTAAAACCGAAATCGCCCGTCGACTGGCCAAACTGGCGAATGCACCCTTCCTGAAGGTAGAAGCCACCAAGTTTACTGAAGTGGGCTATGTAGGCCGCGACGTTGAGTCCATCATCCGCGATCTGGCTGATGCTGCCGTTAAAATGCTGCGTGAGCAGGAAATCGTCAAAGTTCGTCATCGTGCTGAAGATGCTGCCGAAGAGCGGATTCTTGACGCACTGCTACCGCCTGCACGTGCAGTAGGTTTCAGTGAAGAACCGACTCGCAGCGAAGACTCCAACACGCGTCAACTCTTCCGCAAGCGACTGCGTGAAGGCCAGCTGGATGACAAGGAGATTGATATCGAAGTGGCTGAAGCGCCAGCAGGTATCGAGATCATGACTCCGCCCGGCATGGAGGAAATGACCAGCCAGTTGCAAAACCTCTTCTCCGGCCTGAACAAAGGCAAGATGAAGGCTCGCAAGCTCAAGGTTAAAGAAGCCTTCAAGCTGATCCGTGACGAGGAAGCTGCTCGTTTGGTCAACGAGGAAGAACTCAAGGCACGTGCCCTGGAAGCGGTCGAGCAGAACGGTATCGTCTTCATCGACGAGATCGACAAGGTTGCCAAGCGTGGCAACACCAGTGGCGCTGACGTATCCCGCGAGGGCGTACAGCGCGATCTGCTGCCACTGATCGAAGGTTGCACGGTAAATACCAAGCTGGGTATGGTCAAAACCGACCACATCCTGTTTATCGCCTCGGGCGCGTTCCACTTGTCCAAGCCCAGCGATCTGGTACCTGAGCTTCAGGGACGTCTGCCAATCCGTGTAGAACTCAAGGCTCTAACACCTCAGGACTTCGAGCGCATTCTCACTGAACCGCACGCTTCACTGACAGAGCAATACCGTGAACTGCTCAAGACTGAAGGCCTGGACGTCGAGTTCACGCCTGAAGGGATCAGCCGCATTGCGGAAATTGCCTGGCAGGTCAATGAGAAGACGGAAAATATTGGTGCGCGCCGCCTGCATACGCTATTGGAGCGATTGCTGGAGGAAGTCTCGTTCAGCGCTGCTGATCTGGCAGGCCAGCAGAATGGCGAGCCTATTCGGATCGATGCTGCCTATGTCAACGGCCACCTGGGCGAGTTGGCACAGGACGAGGATCTGTCGCGCTATATTCTGTAAGGACGTCGACAACCTATCGCTCGCAGCCTCAAGGCTGCGAGCTTATCAGCGAGACCTATTGCCATGCGTTTGCCCACGGCCATCCAGCTGCACAAAGCATCCAAAGCCCTCACCGTTCAATACGATACCGAGTCCTTTACGCTGCCTGCTGAATTTCTGCGCGTTCACTCGCCTTCTGCAGAAGTACAGGGTCACGGCAACCCCGTCCTGCAATTTGGCAAGAAGAACGTAGGCATCAGCCAAATCGAGGCAGCCGGTCAGTACGCATTGAAAATTACGTTCGATGACGGTCACGACAGTGGCTTGTTCACTTGGGAATACCTGTATGAACTCGGCCGCAATCAGGAGCAGATGTGGGCCGAGTACCTGTTTGCACTGGCCCGGGAAGGCAAGTCCAGAGATCCGGATGTATCCGTCGTCAAACTGATGCTATAACGCTCAAGCCTGTAGCGCTTTATCCAGCTTCTTCTCGATTTCATGCTCAATCTGTGAGCTCAGGGCCGAGAAGAAGAACCCCAAGGTTGCGTCGACACGCACCTTGTCTTCGCCTACCTCGATACGCCCATCAACACCTGTACGGGAAAATTGCAGCGTATCACCCTCCCAACGGCACTCCACACCGTAATCACGCGTTAGCTTTTCGGCCAGCGCCCCCGCCTTGGCACGCGCAGTTTCAAGGCCTAGTGAATGGGAACGTTCGACACTGATTTGGGACATAGGAAGTACTCCAGCGAATTCGCCTGCGACTATAGCGGGGGCTGTCATGCACGAAAAGCACGAGAACTACCAAGTCAGGATGACCCATCTCATGGAATACCTATTTTCTAATGACTTTATCCGGCAAGAATGGACATCTCAGCGCATCAGCACTGCTAGAATGGTCGCTTATTCAAATGCAGGTGAAGCGTCATGAGCGATCAGCGCAAGGGCCCGGAGGCCGATCCCGTCACTCATTTCGGCTACCAGAGTGTGCCGGAAAGTCAGAAAGCTCAAAAAGTGGCCGAAGTGTTCCACTCGGTTGCAGCCAAATATGACGTGATGAATGACTTGATGTCTGCAGGCGTTCATCGCTTGTGGAAACGTTTCACGATCGAACTGTCCGGGGTTCGAAGTGGTAACCGCGTGCTGGATATCGCCGGCGGCACAGGCGACCTGACTAAACAGTTTTCCCGCCTGGTGGGCCCACGTGGTGAGGTCGTGCTGGCAGATATCAACGACTCGATGCTAAAGGTCGGTCGTGATCGCCTGATGGACGAAGGTATTGCCAACAATGTCAGCTTCGTACAGGCAGACGCTGAAAAGCTGCCCTTCCCAAACAATCACTTTGATTGTGTGACCATCGCCTTTGGATTGCGTAACGTGACCCACAAGGAAGCCGCTATCGCATCCATGCTACGCGTACTCAAGCCGGGCGGGCGTCTTCTGGTACTGGAGTTCTCCAAGCCGACCAGCCAGCTCCTGTCCAAGGCCTATGATGCTTACTCCTTCAGCCTTCTGCCGTTCATGGGCAAGCTGATCGCCAATGATTCGGCCAGTTACCGTTACCTGGCGGAGTCGATTCGCATGCATCCTGATCAGGACACGCTTAAAGCCATGATGGAAACCGCTGGATTTGAGCGCGTGACCTACCACAATATGACAGGTGGCATTGTTGCCCTGCACCGTGGCATAAAACCCTGATGATCCTACTGACCCAGGCCGTACTGGCTGCGCTGGAGCGCGGCCTGAATCCCTTACTGGCAATGGACGCTGTGGCGGGCCGCCGTCTTGCACGCCTGCAAGGCAAGGTCATTGCCATAGATTGTGCGGCTCCCCGTTTCACGCTGTTCATCCTTCCGGCCTATGATGGTCTGCATTTTGCCGCCCACCATGAAGCAGAAGTCGACTGCACGCTCAAAGCACCTGCGTCTCGATTGGCTCAGCTGGCCTTGAGTCAGAACAAAACAGCGATCTTGCACAGCACCGATGTAACGCTTGAGGGGGATAGTGCAGCACTGATAGAACTATCCGATATCCTGCAGAGCCTGGAGCTGGACTGGGAATACGAGCTCTCTCGCTGGCTGGGTCCAGTGCCTGCTGCACTGCTTGGACAATTCGTCCGAAAAGGGCGCGGGTGGACGGATCAAAGTCACGAGAGTTTGCGTCAAAGCCTGTCTGACTGGCTAGCTGAAGAAAGTCGCACCCTGGTTGGACGTCGGGAAGGTGATGCTCGCTTTGCGGAAATCGATGCCTTGCGTCTAACTGTAGATCGTCTCGAGGCGCGTATCGACCGCCTTGCTCAACGCAGACATAAATAACCAATGAAGCTGTTTGCTGCCCTTCGACGCCTGCTGCGTATTTTCCTGGTTGTTGTTCGCTACCGCCTGGATGATCTGGTTTATGCGCTTCCACTGCCCTGGTATTTACGTCTGACAGGTTACTTTCTGCCATGGCGTTGGTTGCCTCGCCCTCGCAAGTCGCTGTCCCGAGGTGCTCGGTTGCGCCTTGCGCTAGAAGGTCTGGGCCCTGTTTTCATCAAGTTTGGCCAGATCCTTTCTACGCGCCGCGATCTTTTGCCGGAAGACGTGGCCAATGAGCTTATGTTTCTCCAGGACAAGGTTCCTCCCTTTCCTGGGGAGAAAGCCATTGCGCTGATCGAGTCTCAACTGGGCGCGCCCATTGCCCAGGTTTTCAGCCGCTTCGATATCACGCCGCTGGCCTCCGCTTCCGTCGCTCAGGTACATGCAGCACAGCTCCGAACAGGTGAAGAGGTAGTCGTCAAGGTCGTGCGACCAGGCCTGAAGCCTGTCATTTCTCAAGACCTGGCCTGGCTGTTTCTGCTGGCACGTATGGCAGAACGCGTTTCGGCCGAAGCGCGCCGTCTGCACCCCGTCGAAGTCGTCACGGATTATGAGAAGACCATCTACGATGAGCTCGATCTCTTACGTGAAGCAGCCAACTCCAGTCAGCTCAGAAGAAACTTCGAAGACTCTTCTCTGCTTTACGTTCCGCAGGTTTACTGGGACTGGTGCCGCCCTCGGGTACTGGTCATGGAGCGCATCTATGGCATCCCTGTGACTGACCTGAATGCCCTGCGAGACCAAGGCACAGATTTCAAGCTCCTGGCCGAGCGAGGGGTCGAGATCTTTTTTACCCAGGTGTTTCGCGACAGCTTTTTCCACGCGGACATGCATCCTGGCAATATCTTTGTCAGTACGGCGCACCCCTGGGATCCGAAATACATCGCGGTAGACTGCGGCATCATCGGGAGCCTTACACCTGAGGATCAGAATTATCTGGCCAGAAACCTGATGGCGTTCTTTCAGCGCGACTACCGCAAGGTGGCCCAGCTCCATATCGATTCAGGCTGGGTGCCGGCAACTACACAGGTCAACGAGTTCGAAGCAGCGATTCGAACTGTGTGCGAGCCGATTTTTGAAAAACCACTGAAAGATATTTCGTTTGGCCAATTGCTACTGCGTCTGTTCCAAGTGGCACGCCGGTTCAACATGGAGATTCAGCCTCAGCTGGTACTGCTTCAAAAAACGCTTCTGAATATTGAAGGGCTTGGACGCCAGCTTTATCCTGATCTGGACCTGTGGGCGACAGCCAAACCTTATCTTGAGCGCTGGATGCGCCAGCGCATGGGACCTACCCAGGTATTACGCAATATCCAGCAGCAGATCGAGCAGATCCCGCACCTGGCCCAGATGACCCGTGACACACTGGAGCGAATCACCCAACCCCACCGCAATGATCCACCCAACCCGTGGGGAAGACGAGACAACGCCTGGTTGCCCCGGCTATTTGGAGTCCTGCTGATTGGCGGTGCCTTCCAGACTGGATTTCAGTCCACGCCTGAAGGCTGGCCCGCCTGGATCATGCTGGTAACAGGCATCTATCTGGTCATTCGTGGCTAGGCAGGTCGTGCCAGCGCTGTCAGACTAATAATGTGTGTAATTTGCCGGGTAGACCATGAAAGACTGGCTTGAAGAAATCAACTGGAACAGTGACGGACTCGTACCGGCAATCGCTCAGGATTATCAGAGCGGGCGCGTCTTGATGATGGCCTGGATGAACCGTGAGTCCCTCGCTTTGACTGTAACTGAGAATCGTGCCATCTATTGGTCACGTTCAAGGCGTAAGCTATGGCGTAAGGGGGAGGACTCGGGTCATGTACAGAAGCTGCATGAGCTGCGTCTGGACTGCGATGCTGATGTCGTCATCCTCATAGTTGAGCAGTTAGGTGGTATTGCCTGTCACACAGGACGTGAAAGTTGTTTTTATCGTCGGCTTGAAGAGGGAGCCTGGAAAACGATTGACCCGGTTCTGAAAGATCCCGACGCGATATACACGCCAGGTCATAGCCATGAGTGATACGCTAAACAAAATTGCAGAGGTGCTTGAATCCCGCAAGGGCGCAGCGCCTGAAAGCTCCTATGTCGCCAGCCTCTATCACAAGGGGCTGAACAAGATCCTTGAAAAGGTAGGAGAAGAATCCATAGAAACCATCCTGGCGGCCAAAGATGCGGCCAGCAATGGAGACTCGACGGACCTTATCTATGAAACAGCAGATCTCTGGTTTCATAGTATGGTCATGCTGGCTGCGCTAGGCCAACATCCGCAGGCAGTGCTTGATGAATTGGATCGCCGCTTTGGGCTATCTGGACACGCTGAAAAAGCTGCTCGATCCGAATCCTGATTCTTGATGAGGTAATGTTATGGGTATTTTTGACTGGAAACACTGGATCGTCATCCTGATCGTTGTGGTACTGGTATTTGGTACCAAACGCCTTAAAACCCTAGGCACCGATGTAGGCGAGTCGATCAAGGGCTTCCGTAAGGCGATGAATACGGAAGAAGAGGAGAAGCCTGCGCAAGATCAGCAGAAGCCTCCACTCAATCAGCCCCATACGATTGACGCTCAACACCACAAGGTTGAAGAGCCCGTCCGTAAGGATTGAGTACCTATTATGTTTGGCATCAGCTTCAGTGAGTTAGCCCTGATAAGCCTGGTCGCCTTGCTGGTTTTAGGCCCAGAGCGCCTGCCAGGCGCTGCACGCACTGCAGGCCTGTGGATCGGTCGTCTCAAGCGTAGCTTCAATAACATACGGCAAGAGGTGGAACGTGAAATTGGTGCCGACGAAATACGGCGCCAGCTTCACACTGAGAATCTCTTGTCCTGGGAGCAACGCGACAAGGCCCGGCAGGAGACAGGTAATCCAGCACCGTCGGCTGAAACACCTACGCCGCCCAGCGATGACTCATCTGTCGTCAAGGATGACTTACCTGTCGTCAAATCGGCTCCGCCCAGTAACGTGACTCCGCCCCCCAGCGAGTCAAAGGATCAGCCTTCTCCACCGCGAGCCCCATGAGCGAAAAAAAACCTGAATATGAAGACCAGGAAATGCCTCTGGTCTCTCACCTGACTGAACTGCGGTCACGCTTGCTGCGCTGTGTGCTGGCGACGTTCCTGATTTTCGCCTGTCTGTTCTACTTCGCCCAGAAGATCTACGCTTTCGCGTCGGAACCTATCCGCAGGTTTCTGCCCGAAGGCGCCACGATGATCTCGACAGACGTCACGTCGCCGTTCCTTGCGCCCTTCAAGTTGACGCTTATTGTTTCCCTGTTTCTGGCCATGCCCGTCATCCTTTATCAGGTCTGGGGATTCATTGCGCCAGGTCTTTACAAGCATGAAAAGCGTGTCGCGCTTCCCTTGCTGATTTCAAGTATTTTGCTGTTTTACGCTGGAATGGCGTTTGCCTATTTCCTGGTCTTCCCGCTGATTTTCCACTTTTTTTCAAGCATCACGCCGGAAGGCGCCATGATGATGCCGGACCTGAACAGCTATTTGGATTTCATCCTGACGCTATTCTTTGCATTTGGCGCTGCCTTTGAAATCCCTGTCGCAACCGTTCTGCTGATCTGGATCGGTATCGTCGATGTGGCCTACCTCAAGAAGGTACGTCCGTACGTCATTATCGGATGCTTCGTAGTAGGCATGATCCTGACGCCACCGGATGTGCTTTCCCAGACCATGCTGGCGATTCCCATGTGGCTCCTGTTTGAAATTGGCCTCCTGTTTGGACGCTTCGTTCGAAAACGTGAGCCACACGAAGAAAAGACCTCGCACGAGGATCAGCCACCAGCGACTCATTCGTGAATCTGCTGCTGCTAGAACAGGAGGACTTCGTCGGAGACAATGAAGTCCTCCTTAAAGACCGGCGCTTTGCCCACCTGAAAGACATTCACCAAGCTGAGCGTGGTGATTCACTGAGGGTCGGCATGTTGAATGGTTTGATGGGCGAAGGCGAAATTCTTGACCTCACGCCTGATTCAGCGCGCATCAAACTCCAGCTGCACCAACCTGCCCCGCCTAAACTGCCCATAACACTCATTTTGGCGCTGCCGCGACCCAAGATGCTGCGTCGAGTATTGCAAGGCATCTCCTCCATGGGTGTAGCCCGGTTGGTTCTTATCAACAGCTATCGGGTTGAAAAGAGCTTCTGGCAAACCCCCTTTCTTGACCCCTCCGCTATTCGAGAGCAGCTGATTCTTGGCTTGGAGCAAGCACGAGATACCGTTTTACCTGAAGTCATCATAGAGAAACGGTTCAAGCCCTTTGTCGAGGATCGTCTTCCATCATTGGCGAAAGGGACGATTGGGCTGACAGGCCATCCTGGCAACTACCCACCCTGCCCTCGTGAAGTAAAAGGCCCCGTAACGCTGGCAATCGGCCCGGAAGGCGGCTGGATCCCTTATGAGGTGGATAAGCTGCAAGAGGCAGGGCTTGACGCTGTTCAACTGGGTGAACGTATCCTGCGTGTAGAAACAGCCGTTACAGCGCTCCTGGCCCGCCTGTTCTAACTTCTGTCGCCAATAAAAAAGCCCCAGCCATATTCTGACTGGGGCTTTTCATATGCCTTCTCAACCTTAGCGAGCAGGATTCACTGCAAGTGAAGCACTGTCTGCGTCAGGAAGCGCACTTGTTTCGGCAAATGCAGGTACGGGCAGAATGCGTCGGTACGCCTCCACCCAACGATCACGTGCTTCACCTGATTGCCACACCTGCAGATGCAGACGCGACATTCCAACGGGATCGCTCAAGATAGCCCACTGTGCATCTGAGTACTTCTCGGGGCCGTCTGCTAGCACTTTTTCCAGGCGCTGCTGACGTAGTGCTTCGGCCTGAGGCACAACCTTGGCATGTCTTGCCTTGGCCATTCCACATGCCAGTGCGTTGATCAGCGGATCGACTACGGCCTGCAGGAAACCATGACGAAGAACGGTTTGGTTGTTCTGCTGCAAGTACTCGTCGGTCGCCACCAGCTCACGAGGCGGATTGTATTCTTCCGGAATCAGGAAGAAGCTGGAACGACGCGCCGCCATGCCGTAATTGGTACGGCTTGAGATGACTGACACCGGAGCGGAAAGCATCAGTGACACCACAATAGGCGATAGCCACCAGAGGAAACGTGGGTCCAACCAGGCTACACCGGCCGTCCAGATAATACCTAGCAGCATTTGTGAGCCATGACGCTTGAAGGCCTCGCTCCAAGGCGTGGCATCATCGTCACGCTGAGGCGAATTCCATTGCACTGACCAGCCCAGGAAGGCAGCAGTCACGAATACCGTATGGAACAGCATGCGTACAGGCGCCAGCAGAACCGAGAACAGCATTTCCAAGAGCATCGAACACAGCAACTTGAAACCGCCGCCGAATTCTTTTGCCCCCTTGGCCCAGATCAGGATGACGCTGAGCAGCTTTGGCAGGAACAACAGAATCAACGTGGTCGAGAACAAGGCAATTGCCTGCTCGGGATGCCACTGTGGCCAGACTGGGAACAACTGCCTTGGCTGCAGGAAGTACTGCGGCTCCATGAGCTTGTGTACGGCTAGAAGTGCAGTGGATAGCACCAGGAACAGGAACCAGAGCGGTGCCGACAAATAAGACATCACACCGGTCAGGAACACGGCCCGGTGTACCGGGTGCATACCCTTTACCAGGAACAGCCGGAAATTCATCAGGTTGCCATGGCACCAACGGCGGTCACGCTTGAGCTCATCCAGCAGGTTAGGCGGAAGCTCTTCGTAGCTACCGGGCATGTCGTATGCAATCCAAACTCCCCACCCTGCACGACGCATCAATGCAGCCTCAACAAAGTCGTGGGAAAGGATAGCACCTGCAAACGAGCCTTTACCGGGTAGAGGCGCCAATGCGCAATGCTCGATGAACGGCTTCACGCGAATGATTGCGTTATGTCCCCAATAGTGGGATTCACCCAGCTGCCAGAAATGCAGGCCCGCCGTGAAGAGCGGCCCGTACACCCGGGTAGCAAACTGCTGGAGACGCGCATAGAGCGTATCCATACCTGAAGCTTTGGGTGCGGACTGGATGATACCTGCTCGCGGATTAGCTTCCATCAGGCGCACAAGGCCCGTGAGACATTCACCGCTCATGACGCTATCAGCATCCAGCACGACCATATAGCGGTACTGGCTGCCCCAACGGCGGCAGAAGTCATCGATATTACCGCTCTTGCGCTTCACACGGCGGCGACGACGGCGATAGAAAATCTTGCCGTAACCTTTTACCGCATGGCAGAGCTCAAGCCAGGACTTCTGCTCGGCAACACATTTGTCCGGATTGTTACTGTCACTCAGGATAAAGAAGTCGAAATGCTCAAGCTGCCCGGTCGCCGCTACAGACTCATAGGTCGCACGCAAACCGGCAAACACCCGAGCGACGTCTTCGTTGGCGATCGGCATGACAATGGCGGTACGCGCCTCAGGCGCAATCACTTCGTCCCCGACAGTACTGGCGGAAATACTGTACTTATCCCGTCCGGTCAGTAGCTGCCAGAAGCCCATCAGGGCCGTCCAAAAACCGGCAGAAACCCAGCAGAACAAGGTTGCAAACAGCAGAAGGATACTGGTCTGCAACACATAGGGAAGCACTTGTCTGGCAGACTCCAAAAGCCCTTGGTCCCAGACCTCTCCAAGATCGACCAGTGACCACCCTTGATAAGGCAGAACAGCTTTCATGTACCAGGTAGCGATACCTGTCTGAAGGAGCATGAGCACCAGCAGAATGAAGCGACGGAAAGCCCCTACCTTGCGCCAGTGAGCGTGTGCGTCCGCCTCCTCATCAGGTACCTGACGAGCCTCCTGTTTGCGACCCAGCAGACGATGCCATATACGTACCACGGGATTAGTACGCCATGGCTCTGGCAACATCTGGGACCGCGTGATGGCAGGCATGGTACGGATATTGGTCCGCCCCTGAGCATCAACGGTAAGCAGGTCACCTTCGGACAGGGCATCACCCCAACCCATTTTCAAGCGTGCTTCTACAGAACTCAGTGCAGGATCATTTCCAACAGACTCAGTGGACGCAAGCTTTCCATGCAGGGAAGCCAGGCCCTCAGCGTCGGTACTGCCTACACCGCTCGCGAGTTGCTGCCGCTCGGCCTCCCCGAGCGGCAAGCGCTCGAGGTAGTCCTGAACGGGTGTTGTTTCTTTACGGTTATTCATTGGCAGGCAACTGATAGCTCCAGGTTTCGGTCAGCGTCTTATCGCCTTCCGCCAACGCAGCACGTATCTCTACGGGCTTGGTAGCGTCCTTGACCTTCAGACGCAGCGTCAAACGCCAGCCTTTGGTGACAGGGTTATAACGAACATTGTTTTCAATCAGATCACCATTGTCGTTAAGGCTGACCTGCGAGGCCACCTGTGCACTTTCCGGCAGGTTCTTGAGAACCGGGCCTTCAAAGTCAATGATGAAAGCGGTGCTTCCATCTGCCTGGCGAACCAGATTGGGCTGCTTGACGTCGCCGGTCGAGAGGCGAGTTTGCTGAACCCAGGCCACATCAGGCGAGTGCAGTGCAGGCTCGTCCATGGTGAAATGCAGACGATAGCTCAGATCAATCGGCTCACCGGCCTGAGGTATAGTGTCTGGTGTCCAGAAGGCAACGATGTTGTCGTTGGTTTCGTCTGGTGTCGGTATCTCGACCAGCTCGACTTTGCCCTTGCCCCAGTCACCCTTGGTTTCAACCCAACCGCTTGGCCGCAGATCGTAACGATCATCTAGATCTTCGTAACGGCTGAACTCACGGCCGCGCTGTAGAAGACCGAAGCCCTTGGGGTTTTCGACTGTATAGGTGCTGATGGAAAGACGCTTGGGATTATTCAGCGGACGCCAGATCCACTCGTCATTACCCGCATGAATGGCTAGGCCATTAGAATCGTGCAGGGCTGGACGATAGTTGACTTGCGGGCTTGGCTGATTGGGTCCGAACAGGTACATGCTGGTGAGTGGCGCAATACCCAGCTTGCCTACATTATCGCGCAGGTAAACGCGCGCCTGCACATCAACTGTGCTGTCGCTACCAGGGGTAACGACCATCTTGTAGGCACCCGTAGCCCGGGGAGAATCCAGCAAGGCGTAAATCACCAGGTTACGGCGGTCCGGCTGTGGGTGCTCGACCCAGAACTCACGGAAGCGAGGGAATTCTTCGCCGGACGGCAGGGCGGTATCGATCGCCAGGCCACGCGCAGACAGGCCATACACCTGATCCTTGCCTACTACACGGAAATAGCTGGCGCCCAACATGGTCACAAACTCATCCTGCTTGTCGGGCTTGTTCAACGGATAGGTGATGCGGAAACCGGCAAATCCCAGATCCTTGAGGGCAGCCTGATCCAGCTGCAGATTGCCGAAATCGAAATAGGATGGATCGTACTTGACCTCGTTGACACCCGTTGCCGTGACTTCATTGATCTTCACTGGCACGTCGAAATGCATGCCCTGATGATAGAGGTTCAGCTGGAACGGTGTTTTCTCTCCAGACCAGAGCGCCTTGTCCTGGCGGAAACGGATCTGCTGGTAATCAGCGAACTTCATGTCACGGAGAACGGCAGGCAGATTGCTCTTGGGCGCAGCGAATTTTTGTTCGGCAAGGCTTTTGGCCTGCACTGATACGTCATCGAGGCTAAACGCCCAGGCCTTGGCCCCAAACATTGCCATGATGGCCGTAAAACTCAGCACGATGGCCTTAGCCTTACCTGGCTTGGAATTAGTATTCAAATACAACGCAGCCCCCTTAATCAGCGTACGAATCGTTGAACGACGCATGGCCATTCACGGATAAGCAGTCGTCGGACTGACAAGATCGCGAATGATTCCGCACAAAGCGTGTCGGTCGTTCCAAACTGCGCAATCATAGACACTTCCAGAAAACCTGTAAGAGTCTGTTGCTCAAATAGATAATAAAAATGTTACCGGACCATCATTGGTCAGTGAAACTTGCATATCGGCCCCAAAACGACCTGTTGCCACATGGGCATGGCGGTAACGCGCAAGTCCTACCAGATGCGAGAACACCGCCGCGCCCTGTGCAGGTGGCGCTGCGGTCGAGAAGCTCGGACGCAAACCACTTTGCGTATCCGCCACCAGCGTAAACTGCGAAACCAGTAGCAACCCACCTCCTGCATCCGTAAGCGAGCGATTCATTCGCCCTTCCGCGTCCGAAAAAACCCGGTAATTAAGAACCTTGTGCAGCATTTTTTCGCAAGTTACTTCATTGTCCGTCGGCTCTATGCCCACCAAGGCCAGAAGCCCCTGGTTGATCTCACCGACTATCTCACCGTCTACCTCTACACGCGCCTGCGTGACGCGCTGTATAAGGACTTTCATTCAGCCTCCGGGGGAACATCGAGCAACTGTCGTGCCATAGCATCGGTTGCGCGTACCAAGGCATCACAGATGCCCGGTTCGCCACCGGCATGACCAGCGTCGCGCACGATTTGCAGCTCACTATTAGACCAGGCCTTGTGCAAGGCCCAGGCATTATCCAGCGGACAGACCACGTCATATCGTCCATGAACGATGACACCGGGAATATGGGCGATCTTGGGCATATCCCTGATCAATTGGTTGGGCTCAAGAAACGCATCGTTGACAAAGTAGTGGCACTCTATGCGCGCAATGGACAATGCGTGCTCTGAAAATCGCTCGACCACATCAGGATTTGGTCGAAGCGTCGCCGTGCGCCCCTCCCAACAGGACCAGGCTCTGGCAGCGCCCATCTGGGCAATTTCATCAGGGCAACTGAGCCGCTTGTAATAGGCCTGCATCAGGTTGCCTCGCTCCTGTTCAGGAATCGGTGCGAGATAGTCTTGCCAGTAGTCGGGGAACAGACGGCTCGCCCCATCCTGATAGAACCAATGGAAGTCCTCAGGCCGACATAGAAAGATGCCTCGAAGGATCAGGGCATGTATACGATCCGGGTGCGTCTGCGCATAGGCCAGCGCCAGAGTCGATCCCCAGGAGCCGCCAAAAAGTACCCATTTTTCAATTCCCAGATGCTCACGGATACGTTCCATATCAGCAACCAGGTCCCAGGTTGTATTGCGCTCCAGACTGGCATAAGGGGTTGAGCGCCCGCACCCACGCTGATCGAATGTGACAATCCGGTAAAGACCTGGATCAAAGAACCGCCGGCTCAACGCGTCGCAGCCTGCACCGGGTCCTCCATGAATGAACAGCACAGGCAGGCCATCCGGTGAACCGCTTTCGTCCAGATAAAGGACATGAGGATCATCTACAGCAAGTGTGTGGCGGGCGTATGGCTTGATTTCCGGATAGAGGCTGTGCATGTTACTCCCCTTCGGGCTTGTCAGTGGCGATAAAGCATCGTCGTATTTGTCCGTGCTATAGCCATCATAGCGCTAACCTAACCAGGAAAAGGAATTCTCGTGATGCGTTTGACCACCTGTCTGCTCATTTCTTCACTTCCGTTATTTATCGTGGGCTGCAAAAGCGATCCTCAGCAAGCACTCGACAAGGCAGCTGATCAATTGCAAGCCAGCCTGGAAGCCAAGAAAACCGGAGCGGTATATGAACAACTGCACCCACAGTTTCTGGCCCAGCAACAGAACGATCGTGCGTGGGCCCGCCAAACCATGGCAGGTATGTTTCTAAAATATCGCAATATCCATATCGTTACCTTCCGCAAACACAGTCAGATCGATGCCACTTACCAGAACAAAGGCTATACGGATGCCGAGGTAGGCATGACAGGGGCTGAAGGCCTTCTGCCTGATGCGGCCCGCCACTACAGTGTAAGGCTGGAGTGGTGGAAAGAAGGCGACGACTGGAAGCTGGCGCGAGCGGATTGGCAGTAAATGATTGTTATACCCCACGTGTACACTCACGTACGAGACACACTCATTCTCTGATCGGAACGTTTCCATGTCTTCAGCCGACTCTGTACACCTGCTGATTATCGATCCACAAAATGACTTTTGTGATATTGCGGATGCTGCGCTTCCTGTCCCAGAGGCAAGTGCTGATCTCCGAAAGGTTGCCAGCTTAATCCACATGTGGGGACACAGGCTGGACGCCATTCATGTCACGCTGGATTCTCACCAACCCTTGCACATAGCGCATCCGTCCTGGTGGCAGGATGCCAAAGGGCACTCCCCTCCTCCGTTCACGGTTATTTCTGTGGATGATATCGAGCAGGGCCGCTGGACAGCCTGCGTGTCGGAAAAGCAGAGCTATAGCCTTGAATATGTGAAAGCTCTGGCCGAGCGTGGGCGATATCAGTTGACCATATGGCCGGAGCATTGCCTGATCGGAAGCTGGGGGCATAATGTCTATACGCCCCTGCTCAAAGCACTCAATGAATGGGGCAGGACGCGCTTGAAGACGGTCCATTACATTCCGAAGGGCAGCAATCCCAACACAGAGCATTACTCCGCTATTGCCGCTGAAGTGCCAGATCCTGACGATCCAGGTACACGATCCAATACCCATCTGTTGAATCAACTGGAACAGGCTCAGACTGTACTGATCGCCGGCGAAGCCCTCTCTCACTGCGTCGCAGGAACCGTAAGAGATATCGCGGATCACTTGGGCGAGACCAATCTTCACCGCCTCGTGCTGCTCACCGACTGCTCGCATGCAGTACCCGGCTTCGAACATCTGGCGGAATGCTTTATTGAAGAAATGAAGACCAAGGGCGTCAGATGCCTAACCAGCAAAGAGGCTGAGCCCCTACTCGCCGCGTCATAAGACGTACATAACGATCGGCCATCGCTTTGTGCAATGGCCGATACGCTTTATTTCAACTCATACAGACCGGTATAAGTTGCGGAGGCGATCTGGTTCAGATGCGTCATGAACCGTGCTACTGCATTGGTAGCCTCTGCCGGCACTGGCAGGCTTTCGACTGCCAGCGCATGGATTTGAAAGATATACCGGTGCGCTTTATCGCCTTTTGGCGGCGCGGCACCACCAAATCCAACGGTCCCATAGTCATTGCGCAGCTGTAGAGCCCCTTTTGGCAGCAGGCTTCCATCCGCGTAGCCTGCGCCTTCCGGCAAGTTTGTGACATCGGCAGGTATGTTCACCACAACCCAGTGCCAGAACCCGCTGCCGGTTGGAGCGTCGGGATCATACACCGTCAAGGCGAAACTCTTGGTTCCCGGCGGAGGATTCTCCCACATGAGCGCAGGTGAAATATTTTCACCCGATACGCCAAAGGCCTCAACATCAAATTCCTGGCGCTTTGACATCAAACCATTATCAGCGAACGCATCGGTCCACAGGCGAAACTCCGAATCGGCCATGCTTGCCCCCTTTAGTTGGATGACTGGCCTCGCCAGACCAGCCTGGATGTATCAAATCCTTTGGCTTTAGCAATGCCAAGGAAGGTATCGCGCTGCTGCTGGGTGATCTCGGCTGAGCGAGATAGGAACCAGAGATACTTGCGATCAGGGCTCCCTACCACGGCATTATGGTATTCAGGGTCAATATAAAAGACCCAATAAGGGCCCTTGGCTATATTGGGAAATACGCCGCTGAACCAAGTATCGAAGCGCACTTCCAGTCGGTCCGTTACACCAGGCTTCATTGGCGAGGCAACACCGGTCGCCTGATCCCAGTCGCCAGACTTCGTCAGACAGCGATTGAGCACCGCAACATTCCCATCGTCACGCAGATGGTAATGCGCCTCGGACTGAACGCAGCTGCGCTGGAAAAACATGGGCAGGCGCGCCTGCTCATACCATGTCCCCTGATAGCGCTTCAGATCAAGCGAACCGACGGTTTCAGGCGGTGGTGTCTTGGTCGAACTGGCACAGGCGACCAACAATCCTGCCGCGCCAGCCAGTAGTAAAAGCTTGGTAGATGTTTTCATCGCAACCCCTGTCCTGCATACATGACAACCTTGTCGTTGACATACTGCACGCTGATGAACGCGGAAGACTGATCACCCCATGTGCAGCTTGATAACCCCAACGCACCGGAACACTCTGTAGGCTTGCCCAATAGTTCTTCGACTTCGGCCTTGGTTTGGCCAGCCTTGAGCCGATTGTAATTTTCCTGATTGATCTTGCTGCAGCTGATCAGCCACAAGCAGCTCAGCATCACTGCGAACACGCGAAACTTCATTCTGACTCCTAACCTGGACCGGAGGGCTGACACCATCCTCACTCTCTGATGAACTCCTGACCAAGCCCTTTCAAATGCCCGTTGTCATCTATGGTCCAGACTTCAGAAGTAGGCGGCATATCGACGCGCAGCCCCTCATCGACCAGGGTAGCACCATAGGTTTGCGGGGAAAGCGCATCGCCCGTGACCGTCACACGCCATGCGACTTCCTCCGGCGCGATTTGTAACTTGACCTGACCTGTATTGAGACTTTTCCACTTGCCTTCAAAATCGTCATGACTGCCACAACCGGCGAGAAGAACCGATGTAAAAAGCATCAGTAAGAATGATTTCATAACAGTCCCCATCTCCCTCAGCAGCATTTAGAACCTAACCTTATACAAGGGGTTCGGTATTTCCGGGCAATAAAAAACCCCGCTTGAGGCGGGGTTCGCTTTTGAAGCAACCCTTAGGCAGCGATCTTGCCCTTGAGCTTGTTCATTGCATTTTTTTCGAGCTGACGAATACGCTCAGCCGATACGTTGTACTTGGCAGCCAACTCGTGCAGTGTAGCCTTGTCTTCAGCCAGCCAGCGCTGGTAGAGGATGTCACGGCTACGCTCATCCAGGCCTTCCAACGCCTCATGCAGATTGGCCGAAGAGTTATCGCTCCAGTCGGACTCCTCCAGCTGACGAGCCGGATCGTAGCGATTGTCTTCAAGATACTGCGCGGGCGATTGGAACGCCGTATCGTCGTCTGCATCGGAAGCCGGATCAAAAGCCATATCCTGGCCCGTCAGACGACTTTCCATTTCGCGTACTTCACGCGGCTCGACGCCCAGCGTGCTGGCAACCGCCTGAACCTCGTCATTGTTCAGCCAGGCAAGACGCTTCTTTTGGCTACGCAGGTTGAAGAACAACTTGCGCTGGGCCTTGGTAGTAGCCACTTTCACGATGCGCCAGTTACGCAGGATGAACTCGTGTATCTCAGCCTTGATCCAGTGGACGGCAAACGATACGAGACGGACACCCATTTCAGGGTTGAAACGCTTTACAGCCTTCATCAGGCCGACGTTACCTTCCTGGATCAGATCTGACTGGGCCAAACCATAGCCCGAATAACTTTTGGCAATATGTACGACAAAACGCAGGTGCGCGAGCACCATTTGCCGTGCCGCCTCTAAATCCTGGTTATAGAAGAGGCGTTCGGCCAGTTCGCGCTCCCGCTCCGGCGTCAGCATGGGAATGCTGTTCACAGAGTTGACATAGGCCTCCAGGCTAGCGCCAGGAACCAATGTTGGAACAGGTTGCAGAGAATTGGTCATGCGAATCCTCCGATTCACTTATGCACAGGGCAGTGTATCACTGAAGAATCAGACAGAAAACAAGACTAACAGTTCCCCAAAAAAGAACCTATAGCCTTTAAAATCAATCACTTAAATAGTCACTATCAATCAAATCGATAGCTTTACATCATAATTTGAGACAGTTGTTTGATTCATGAATCGGCGCCCTTATCGGGGCGCCAACTCTCTCAGATGGCGAGCCACCGCCAGCCAGGCGCCAATGTAACCCAGCAGTATTGCACCAATAAGTAACTGGATGCCTTCATCCATGGACACGCTGGCCAGCGCAAAATCGCTGCCGTAAAGACCGGCCAGCTCGATGACAGCCTCGTTAAGCCAGTTCAAGCCAAAAGCCAGTAGTGCCCAGGCTGCAATACCGGCGCCTATCCCATACATGGCGCCCATGTACAGGAAAGGTCGCCGCACATAACCGTCAGTACCGCCTACCAACTTTATGACCTCGATTTCGGTCCTGCGGTTTTCGATGGCCAGACGAATTGTATTCCCGATGACGAGTAGCAGGGCTACGATCAGAACGATTGTAAGCCCAAACACGAACCGCTCACCCAGCTTCAGAATGGCGGTCAGTCGCTCGACCCATTGCATATCGAGCTGTACCTGCTGTACGCCAGATAGCTCAGCCAGACGACTGCGCAGCATGTCCAGCCGACCTTTATCAATCTCCTGCGGCGTCACGGAGATCACCGAAGGCAACGGATTTTCTGGCAGTTCCTTCAAGGCTTCGCCCAGACCAGCCTGCTGTTGAAGCTCTTGCAGAGCCTCGTCACGTCCGATCCAGTGCACCTCACTGACATCAGGTAGCGCTGCAATCTGTTCCTGTAATTGCTTGCCTTGAGCTTCGTCCAGATTAAGGTCAAGAAAGACAGAAATTTGGGCCGCGCGCTGCCATGAGCCGCCGAGCCGCTCCACATTGTTCAGCAGCAGCGATACACCCATCGGCAGCGCAAGGGCAATTCCCATAACCAGGCAGGTCAGAAAGCTTCCGATCGGCTGTCGGCCCATCCGCCACAGACTGTCACGCAAGCCAATAAGATGCGCTTCGAAATAGGCATGTAACGGGCTGCGCCAATCCTGCTTCGGCTTGGCTGTCTTGCGACGTTTGGGCTTTTCCGGTTTTTCACCCTGTACGTCGCCGCGTGGAAGTTCCTTGGCACTCATGTAGGACTCTCCTCATCCCCGATCAGACGGCCACGCTGCAGCGTCAGCATACGATGACGCAGGCGTGCGATCAGGGCATGGTCGTGGCTGGCAATCAGTACAGTGGTGCCAAGGCTGTTGATGTCCTCGAACACACCCATGATTTCGGAGGCAAGCCGCGGATCGAGGTTACCGGTTGGCTCATCCGCCAGCAGCAAGGCTGGTCGATGTACGACAGCCCGCGCGATCCCGACGCGCTGTTGCTGGCCGGTAGACAGGTCCGACGGATAGTCTTCGAGCTTGTCCTTCAGGCTGACCCGCTCCAGCGCCATGGTCACACGTTTGGCAATCTCGGCCTTGGACAACCCCAGGATCTGTAGAGGCAAGGCTACATTGTCGAACACGGTACGGTCGAACAGGAGCTGGTGGTTCTGAAACACCACACCAATCTGACGACGCAGGAATGGAATCTGCGCATTGCTGATCCGCGAAATATCCTGTCCAGCCAGCGAAAGCTTGCCACTGGTGGGTCGCTCCATCGCCAGGATCAGGCGCATCAGGGTGCTCTTGCCGGCACCGGAGTGACCGGTAATGAACAGGATCTCCCCGCGCTCCGCACGGAACGATAACTCATGCAAACCGATATGCCCGTTCGGGTAACGTTTACTGACCCGATCGAAATGAATCATGTCGTCTCCCGCTCAGCGAACAACGCTCGAACGAAGGGCTTGGCTTCGAACTCACGCAGATCGTCAATGCCTTCACCTACACCGATGTAACGGATAGGCAGGCTCATCTGCTTGGCCAGCGCGAAAATGACGCCACCCTTGGCAGTACCGTCGAGCTTGGTCAGCGCAAGGCCGGAGAGCGGAACGGCAGCATGGAATTGCTTGGCCTGATTCATGGCGTTCTGGCCGGTACCTGCATCCAGCACCAATAAAGTCTCATGCGGGGCGGATTCGTCCAGCTTGCCAATGACGCGGCGCACCTTGCGCAGCTCTTCCATCAGGTTGTCCTTGGTGTGCAGACGACCGGCCGTATCGGCAATCAGAACATCGACACCGCGAGCCTTGGCAGCTTGTACAGCGTCATAGATCACCGAGGCGGAGTCAGCGCCGGTATGCTGTGCAATCACTGGAATGCGGTTACGCTCCCCCCAGACCTGTAACTGCTCGACCGCTGCGGCACGGAACGTATCGCCAGCGGCCAGCATGACCTTCTTGCCCTCAAGCTGGAGCTTTTTAGCCAGCTTGCCGATGGTCGTGGTTTTGCCAACACCGTTCACGCCAACAACCAGAATAACGAAGGGTTGAGTAGCCTTATCGATAACCAACGGTTGCTCAACAGGCGTCAACAAGCCAGTTAACTCTTCCTGCAATGCCTGATAAAGCGCCTCGCTGTCAGCAAGCTGTTTACGCGCTACCCGCTGGGTGAGGTTTTTCATGATGGTGGTCGTCGCCTCGACACCCACATCCGCCATCAATAGCCGGGTCTCCAGCTCATCGAGCAAATCATCGTCGATAGCTTTCTTGCCCAGAAACAGGCTGGCCATCCCTTCGCCAATGCTGGCGCTGGTCTTGCTCAGCCCTTGCTTGAGGCGAGCAAAGAAGCCCAGTTTTGTCGGTGCCGCGGGCTGTGGTGCCTGCTCCGGTTCCGGTTCTGCGTCTACTCCTGGTTCTGGCTCAGGCTCCGGCTCTGCAATCGACACGACAGGCTCGGCTACTGGCTCAGGCTCAGGCTCAGGCTCAGGCTCAGCAACAGGTTGGAGCTCAGCCGTCCTCGATTCATCCAGCCGCTCGGGCTCAATGAATACAGGCTCAACAGGCGCCAGCATAGCAGGCTCAGGCTCTGGCTCAACTGCAGGCGCTTGCAGAGAAGGCTGCACCGTTTCAGGCTGGCGTGGCGGCTCAACCGGCTGCGCCTGAATCGGCTCCGGCTGAAAGGTTTTTACGCTTTCGTCCTGCTCGGCTACCGGTGCGGGTGCCTCGGTTTCCTCAGCAGGAGGTAGCTGGGTTGAAGGAATAGCGTCAGCCGGCTCGGGGACCGGCTCCGGGTGTACTACCGGCTCGACAGCCGTTTCTGGCTTAGCCTCGGTTGTCTCCTGCGGCTTCTTGCGAAACCAACTGAAGAACCCTTTCTTTTCCCCTGCGGGAGGGGACTTTTTATCGTCGGAACCAAACATGCAAAGGTCTATCTCAAGGGGCGGGCACGCTGTGGCAAATCCATAAAGATGTGCTGCCAGGCGTGGCCGGCATGAAAAGGGATGCGTATCCTAGCACCTCATCGCTTGCTGGCGCTAAAGACCGGCAAGCCCTGGAATGAGTTCATAGATTGATGACAGTCTTCTCTCGACGTACTACTGGTCTGCTGTTCAGCCTGCTCTGCGCGCCGCTTACCGTCCTGGCCGCCGAGACCCAACCCACGCACGAATACACACTCGACAATGGTTTGAAAGTCGTTGTTCGGGAAGATCATCGTGCTCCTGTCGTGGTTTCACAACTCTGGTACAAGATCGGCTCAAGCTACGAGACGCCCGGATCGACCGGCCTTTCCCATGCCTTGGAACACATGATGTTCAAGGGCAGCAGCAAGATGGGTCCTGGAGAGGCCTCCCTGGTTCTGCGTGATCTCGGAGCAACCGAGAATGCCTTCACCACGGACGATTACACGGCCTATTACCAGGTGATGGCCAAGGATCGTTTGCCTGTGGCGCTTGAGCTCGAAGCCGATCGCATGGCCACCTTACGCCTACCTGCCGATGAATTCAGCCGCGAGATAGAAGTCATCAAGGAGGAGCGTCGCCTGCGCACTGACGATCAGCCAATGGCACTGGCCTACGAGCGTTTCAGCGCGGCGGCCTACCCGGCCAGTGGCTACCGCACGCCAACCATTGGCTGGCCTGCTGATCTTAAACGCATGAACATCGACGATCTGCGGCACTGGTATCAATCCTGGTACGCGCCCAACAATGCGACCCTGGTTGTAGTGGGCGATGTGACCGGAGAAGACGTAAGACAGATGGCTCAACAGTACTTTGGCCAGATTCCCAAGCGGGACCTGCCACCTGCCAAGCGCCCGCTTGAACTCCAGGCACCAGGTGAGCGCCGTCTGATCCTTCCCGTTCGTACGCAAATCCCCAGCCTCATGATGGGATTCAACGTGCCCGGTTTTGCCAGTGCAGAGAATCAACGGGATGTGCATGCCTTGCGCCTGATCTCAGCGCTGCTCGATGGTGGCTACAGCGCCCGTCTCTCCACTCAACTGGAGCGTGAGCAGGAGCTGGTTACCGGCGCCTCGGCCTCATACGAGTCCTACACTCGCGGCGACAGTCTGTTCATGCTCAGCGCCATGCCCAACCTGCAAAAGGGCAAGACCCTGGCAGATGTCGAAGCCGGCCTTTGGGCGCAACTGGATGCGCTCAAGCAAACGCCACCGAGCACTGCCGAACTTGAGCGCGTCAGAGCGCAGGTGATCGCCAGCCTTGTCTATGAGCGCGACTCAATTACAGCCCAGGCCAGCAATATTGGTCAATTGGAAAGCATCGGCGTGTCCTGGCACGAGATGGATAACGAGCTTGCAGATTTGCAATCTGTCACTCCGGCTGATCTACAGCGTGTTGCACGCACTTACTTCACTCGCGATCGCCTGACAGTTGCCCACGTGATTCCCGAGACCCAGACACAGCAGGAGGCTCGCCCATGACCGTCCGCTTTCCTTATGCATGGGGCACCTTGCTCAGCCTGACGCTGCTTGGCGGCTGCCAGAACACTTCTCCTGTGGCAGACAGTGCAGCGGCTCATCCCAAATTGGAATCACTGCAGGCGCTGAGCAAGACAGCTCCGGTTGCCCGCAAGCTCGATATCCAAAGCTGGAGAACTCCAGAAGGCGCGCGCGTTATGTTTGTGGAAGCCAATGAGCTGCCCATGTATGACCTCCGCCTGACATTTGCAGCCGGTAGCAGCCAGGACGGCAACACACCAGGCATCGCCACGATGACCAATGGCATGCTCAACGAAGGCATTGCCGGCATGGACACCACCGCGATAGCCATCGGCTTCGAAAATCTGGGTGCCAATTTCTCAAACGGTGCCTATCGCGACATGGCCGTTGCCGGGCTGCGTACCTTGTCCGACCCGACTAAAAGTGACCCGGCGCTCGATCTCTTCACCAAGGTGGTAGGTCATCCTACGTTTCCTGCCGCCCCGCTGGAGCGTATTCGCAATCAATTGTTGACCAGCATCGAATACAAGAAACAGGACCCCGGTGCTCAAGCGGGTGATGCGCTGATGAAACAGCTCTACGGCAGTCACCCCTATGCGCACCCCAGCATGGGTACGGCTGAATCACTGAGGTCGATCACACCTGCTCAGTTACGCGCCTTTCATCAGCGTGCGTATACAGCAGGCAATGTCGTCATCGCGCTAACAGGTAATCTGACCCGCCCCCAGGCCGAAGCCATTGCCGCCAAGGTATCCCGCGCTCTACCCAAGGGCCCTGCCCTGCCGTCGGTAGCCAAGCCGCAACCACCTAAACCGGGCGTTACGCATATCGAGTTTCCCTCGCAACAGACGCACCTTATGCTGGCCGAGCAGGGAATTGACCGCCGGGACCCTGACTACGCCGCGCTATATCTGGGTAACCAGATCCTGGGTGGGGGCGGGTTCGGCACTCGCCTGATGACAGAAGTCCGCGAAAAGCGTGGATTGACCTATGGTGTTTATTCCGGCTTTACGCCGATGCAGGTCGCGGGGCCCTTCACGATCGGCCTGCAAACCCGAGCCGAGATGAGCCAGAACACATTGGGGCTTGTGCAGAACATCGTCCGCCAATACCTCAAGGAAGGGCCGACACAGAAGGAGCTGGATGATGCCAAGCGTGAAATATCAGGCAGCTTCCCGCTCTCGACCGCCAGTAACAGTGCGATCGTCGCCCAGCTCGGCATGATTGGCTTCTACGACCTGCCACTCGACTTTCTGGACACCTTTATGAAGCAGACGCAAGCCGTGACTACGGATCAGGTGCGCGAAGCCATGGCCCGGCATTTGAATCCTGATGGCTTTGTCATCGTGACGGCAGGCCCAACCGTTGCTCAGCAACCCTTGCCAGCGCCGGTTGAGCGCGGCAATACACCGCCTCCCAGCGTACCGGAGCATTGAGCATGGCGCAGAGTAAAGGTAGCAGCCAGCTGCGTATCATTGGAGGCGACTGGCGCAGCCGACGCTTCAGCTTTCCAGAAGCACCAGGGCTCAGACCTACGCCTGACCGGGTTCGCGAGACGCTGTTCAACTGGCTGATGCCCCATGTACCCGGCGCACGGGTACTGGATCCGTTCCTGGGCAGTGGTGCGCTATTGCTTGAAGCGCTGTCCCGGGGTGCCAGTCAGGCGCTGGGACTGGACTTGAATCCCGCAGCGGTAGGCTCGCTGCGCGGTCATCTGGCGTCACTCGGATGCACCAATGTCCAGGTCGTACAGAACGATGCCCTGCACTACCTTCAGCACAATGAGGCCACGCCTTTTGACGTAGTGTTCCTTGACCCGCCCTTCCAGAAAGGTCTGCTGGAGCCCGCCTGCCAACTGCTCGAGGAGCAAGGCTGGCTGGCTAGGGATGCATGGATTTACACTGAAAGCGAAAGTCAGCCCTCATCGCTTCCCATGCCCGCCAACTGGCACCTGTACAGGGAAAAGAAGGCGGGAAGCGTGCATTACGCGCTCTGGCATCGAACCGCGTAACGGGATGCCCATGCACCCTATCGTGGAGGACCTATCAGCTCAGGCAGATGCTTTCCGGCCCGCTTGGTGGCTGCCAGGTCCTCACTTGCAGACTTTATGGGGATCACTCTGGCGTCGTCTTCCCCTGATGACGCGCCCACGCGAGCGTATCTGGCTGGACGACGGTGACTTTCTCGACCTTGACTGGTACGGACCGGAAGATCCTTATGCGCCGCTGGTACTGGCTATCCACGGACTGACAGGCAGCTCTTCGTCACACTATATTCTGGGTTTGCAACTGGCACTTGCCGAGCATGGCTGGGCCAGCGTTGGATTGAACTGGCGAGGGTGCTCAGGCGAGCCGAACCTGTTACCGCGGGGCTACCACTCAGGCGTCACCGAAGACCTTGCCGCTGTTATCGCCCACCTTCAGGCCAAGCGCCCTTTGGCACCGCTCTATGCTGTTGGCTACTCGCTTGGCGGTAACGTGCTGCTCAAGTACCTGGGCGAAGCAGGCTTGAATTGCCCACTCCAGGCGGCTGCCTCCGTGTCGGTTCCTTTCCGGCTCGACCTTTGCGCAGACCGTATCGCCATTGGATTTTCCCGCGTGTATCAGGCGCACTTCATGCGAGAACTGGTGAGCTATGTAAAGCGCAAGCGAGAGGCTTTGCAGCAGCGCCAGCAACACGACCATGTAGCCTCGCTGGATGCCTTGGGTAACCTGGAGGACATGAAGAGCTTTTGGGATTTTGACGGGCGTATCACCGCCCCGCTCCACGGATTCAAGGATGCTCACGATTACTACCGGCAGGCATCAAGCCGTTATTACCTGAAAGACGTCCGAATACCGACCCTCATGATTCAAGCGGAAGATGATCCTTTCATTGGACGCGAAAGCCTACCAACCCCAGGAGAGCTATCTAATACGATATGCTTCGAGCGCCATGCTCATGGAGGGCATGTAGGCTTTGTCGCAGGTACATGGCGAAACCCTGATTACTACCTGGAGCGCCGCATACCGCAGTGGCTCTTGTGGCAGCAGGAGAGACTGACATAGACGTGGCGGCTATAGCCGATCAGCGAACGCTATCCGCGTCAGATGAAAACAGGCAACCCGAGAAGGCTGCGTTTTTCGACAATTTTTTCTACACTCCTCAACGCTTAAAGCTCACCTTTGATGAATACCAGGCCACTTATCCACCTTTCGACTTGGACATCTGATCTGGCTGAGCTACCATCCAAGCCCCCACGGACCGTAAGGACGCCGCGATGAATCGAGTGCTGTACCCGGGAACCTTCGACCCGATCACCAGGGGTCATGGTGATCTCGTCGAACGCGCCTCACGTTTGTTTGAGCATGTCGTCGTCGCCGTAGCAGCCAGTCCGAAGAAAAATCCGCTGTTTCCGCTGGAAAGGCGGGTAGAGTTGGCTCGAGCGGTTACGGCACACCTGCCTAATGTCGAGGTCATTGGCTTTTCTTGCCTGCTGGCCAATCTCGTCAAGGAGCAGAAAGCCACGATCCTCCTGCGAGGATTGCGTGCTGTTTCGGATTTCGAATTCGAGTTTCAGTTGGCCAACATGAACCGTGTGCTGGCGCCTGACGCAGAAAGCATGTTTCTTACTCCGTCGGAAAATTACTCCTACATCTCTTCGACGCTGGTACGTGAAATTGCAGCACTGGGTGGCGACGTCACCAAGTTCGTGCACCCGCTTGTCAAGGAAGCGCTGGCCGAACGTTTCAAGCCAGCCCCTTGAAATTTTGCCGTTAGGGCACATATATCGGCGCAGACGTGCACCACGCGCGCCGATAAGGCACAATTCGCGTTTACCTTTTCTGTATCGCCGTCATCCGTGAGCGGCGGGAGCAATTCATGTCCCTCAAGATTACTGAAGACTGCATCAATTGCGATGTATGTGAGCCTGAGTGCCCTAATGGTGCCATCTCTCAGGGCGAAGAGATTTATGTGATCGACCCGAACCTCTGTACCGAGTGTGTAGGCCATTACGACGAGCCGCAGTGTCAGCAGGTTTGCCCGGTGGATTGCATCCCGCTCGACCCGGAAAACGTCGAGAGCAAGGAAAAACTGCACGAAAAGTATCTGAAAATCAGCGGTCAGGCCTGATCCAGGCTATTGGCAGCGCGACACTATCAGGTATTTACAGGCGCCATAAAAAAGCCGGTCAATTGACCGGCTTTTTTATGGGATTCAGTCCGACTGGCCATATCCTGTGCGGGTACAGCCCAGGCAACGAACAAAAGCAGCCTTACCCGGCTCAACGACCAAGGCCCTGCCCGCCTCGCCTACATTACCGCCTGCAGCGGTAAAGGGCAGACTGACCACAAAGGCACCCGCGCCAATAACAGTGGCAGCAATCAAAAGCGGCCGGGCAATCAGCAGATCACCGATCATCGAAAAGGCTTTTGGTGCATTAGCTTGGTAGTTCGGATCGCCACTGACATTGTTAACGGTTTCCGTCTCATAACCCGAATCGGCTAGTGCCGGTGCGGCAGCACTCCATAAAGCCATGGAGAAGGCCAACGTGGTGGCCAATGCGCGGAACGGGCTCATACTTCTGTCCTTTAAGTGAGAGGCGATTAACCATTAACTATAAGCACCACCTCTCGACTTGTCAGTGACCTTTCACCTGAAGATCAGGTCATTCCGTCAGAGTTCTGGTCTTTCCCTTATGCCGATAGGCCAGAACCATCAGGAAGGCCCCACCCAGAATCATCGGTACGCACAAGACCTGTCCCATCGTGAGCCAGCCCCAGGCCAGATAACCCAGCTGCGCATCCGGCATGCGGACGAATTCCACGAGGAAACGGAAAATGCCGTAACACAGGACGAAAAGCCCTGATACCGCCATTGTTGGACGTGGCTTGCGTGAGAAGAACCAGAGAATAACGAACAAGGCGACTCCTTCCAGCGCAAACTGATAGAGCTGGGAAGGATGGCGCGGCAACTGGGCCGGATCGCTGAAGGGCGGAAAAATCATTGCCCACGGCACATCGCTCGGCTTGCCCCACAGTTCGGCATTGATGAAGTTACCAATCCGCCCGGCGCCCAGGCCGATTGGAACCAGCGGGGCGATGAAATCCATCAGCTCGAAAAAGCTCTTGTTGTTGCGGCGACCAAACCACCACACCGCCAGAATTACGCCCAGCAGGCCGCCATGAAAGGCCATGCCGCCCTTCCAGACCTCAAAGATCAGCGTGGGATTGGCAAGGTACTCATCCAGGTTATAGAAAAGGACATACCCCAACCGTCCCCCGATGATGACGCCGCACGCCACCCAGAAGACCAGATCCGAAAGTTTGTCTTTGTTCCAGGTGGGATCGAATCGGTTCAAGCGACGTGAGGCCAGCAGCCAAGCCCCGCCAATACCAATGAGGTACATCAGACCGTACCAATGAATCTTGAGTGGACCGATCGCGACCGCTACCGGGTCGATCTGTGGATAAGGCAGCATTACGACTCCTTGATAAAAGGGTTCTCAGACCAGAAAGCTGAGCCCTACACTGAACAACAACAACGCAAATAGCCGCTTGAGCAGCCGTGGAGAAAGCGTGTGCGCCAAACGCGCACCAAAACGGGCAAAGAACATGCTGGTCAGCGCAATACCTACCAGGGCCGGCAGGTAGACATATCCCAGACTCCACTCAGGCAAGCCAGGCTCACTCCAGCCCACCACCATGAACGAAAGGGCTCCGGAGAGCGCGATCGGCAACCCACACGCAGATGAGGTTGCCACCGCCCTTTGCATACTGACGCCTCGCCAGGTCAGGAAAGGCACAGTCAGCGAGCCGCCTCCGATGCCGAAAATGGCAGACGCCCAGCCAATGACCACACCGGCGAGCGTTAGAACCGGCTTGCCCGGTACCGGTCTGCTGCTTTTGGGACGAAGGTCAAGCACCATCTGTAGCGACACGAGGATGGCAAAGGTACCGATTATTTTCTGCAGAATTGGCCCCTGAATATAAGATGCCGTAACCCCGCCGACAAAGCTGCCCAGGATGATGCCAACCGTCATCCACACCACGAGTGGCCACTGGACCGCTCTCTGGCGATGATGCGCCAGAATGGAATTGATTGACGTAAAGACGATTGTTGCCAGTGAAGTACCGACGGCCAGATGCGTCAGCACATCGGTATCCATTCCATGGGCAGTGAAGCTGAACACCAGAACCGGTACGATGATCAATCCGCCCCCGACGCCGAACAGACCCGCCAGAACACCTGCACATGCGCCAAGAATCAGATAGAGCACGAATTCCATATCGAATCCTGCCGAACAAAACGGCAATGGTAGCCCAATCGGCCAACGCAAACGAGCGAACCCTCAATGATCAAGGCCTTACGGAGCCCAACTGATGTGTCTGATTGTCTTTGCGTGGCGCCCTGAAGATAACGAGTCACTTATCCTGGCCGCCAACCGTGACGAGTTCTATGCACGCCCCAGCGCTCCGTTGGATACATGGGACGATCAACCAGACATTATTGGAGGAAGAGACCTGACCGCAGGTGGGACCTGGCTCGCGGTAGGAAGGGATGGTCGCTTTGCCACCGTGACCAATATCAGGGATCCTGGTCAGCCGGTATCCGACCGCTCACGGGGCGAACTGCCTGTACGCTTTCTGGAACGTGATATCTCGGCCGAAGAGTATGTACATGAAGTGGCTCAACGTAGCGATGAATACACAGGGTTCAACCTGCTTCTAGGCGATCGCCAGTCGTTATGGCATTTGAATGCTCGCAGCCGAAAACCGCATCGACTGCCGCCTGGCGTTTACGGCGTATCCAATGCCGATTTGAACACGCCATGGCCCAAGTTGCTCAGAGCCAGAGCAAGTCTCGAACAGGCCCTGGAAACCCCTTCGGACGAGGCTTTATTTGCACTATTGGCCGACACCTGGCGACCTGATCCCGTAACGCTTCCGCATACCGGCATCAGCCATGAACTGGAAATGCTCTTGTCCAGCGTTTTCATCTCCAGCGAACACTACGGCACACGGGCCAGCACTGTGCTGCGGCAACAGGTAGACGGACAGACCGTCATTACGGAACGTCGCTTTGGAGCCTACGGCAAGTCGCTTGGAGAAAGCCGCCGGACGCTGTAGTCCGGCGTGCTGTCAGCTCTGGACGGTGGAAGCCGGGTTGATGACGCGCCCTAGCCCCAGGTTACGCAAGGCCAGATGCAGCGCACTGTGCACCACTTGCGGATTGTCAATCTTGAGCAGCTGATCCAGGAGCTCCTTTGCCTTGGATAGGCTCATCTGACGCAGCAACCACTTCACCTTAGGGAGGTTGGTTGCATTCATGGAAAGGGAGTCGTATCCCATGGCCATGAGCAATACCGCTGCGGCCGGATCGCCTGCCATCTCGCCACAGATACTCACCGGAACGTTTTCCGCATGAGCATCCTCCACCACGCTCTTGAGTGCTTGCAGCACGGCTGGATGGAAGTAGTCATACAGGTCAGCCACGCGTGGGTTATTACGATCTACCGCCAGCAGATACTGGGTCAGATCGTTGGAGCCCACCGAGATAAAGTCCACCTCACGGGCCAGATCCCGGGCCTGATAGACCGCCGAAGGCACCTCTACCATCACACCGACAGGCGGCATGGGGATATTGACCCCTTCATCACGCACTTCGCACCAAGCGCGATGCAGGAGATGCTGAGCCTCGTCCAGCTCGTGTACCCCCGAGATCATGGGTAGCATAATTCTCAGGTTATCCAGACCTTCACTAGCCTTGAGCATGGCTCGCGCCTGTACCAGGAAGATTTCCGGATGGTCCAGCGTGACACGAATCCCGCGCCATCCCAGGAAGGGGTTGTCTTCCTTGATGGGGAAATAGGACAGGGATTTATCTCCGCCGATATCCAGCATGCGCATGGTGACTGGCTGGGGATGGAACGCCGCCAGTTGCTCCCGGTAGATGGACAGCTGCTCCTTCTCACTGGGGAAGCGGTCGTTGATCATGAACGGGACCTCAGTCCGATACAGCCCCACGCCTTCCGCGCCACGCTGCTGCGCCCGGGCAACATCGGCCAGCAGCCCCGTGTTCACCCAGAGCGGCATACGATGGCCATCCAGGGTTTCGCACGGCAGGCTGCGCAGGGCTTCCAGCCCCTGGGTCAGCTGACGCTCCTCCTCGACCACAGCGCTGTACTGCTTGAGCAGCTGAGGTGATGGGTTGGTAAAGACTTCGCCGTGATAGCCGTCGACAATCAACGAAATGCCATCGACTTTTGAATAAGGCAGGTCTACCGCGCCCATGACGGTGGGAATACCCATCGCGCGCGCCAGGATGGCAACGTGGGAGTTGCCAGAGCCGAGCACGGAAATCATGCCGGCCAGCTTGCCTTCAGGCACCTCGCCCAGCATGGCGGGTGACAGCTCTTCACTGACCAGGATGGTCTGGTCGGGATAGACCAGACATTGTTGCCGTGCCTGCTGCAGATAAGCCAGCAATCGACGGCCAAGGTCCTTCACATCAGCGGCACGTTCGCTCAGATAGGCATCGTCCATCATCTCGAAACGACGAACATGCTCGGTCACGACCTGACGCAGTGCCCCCTGTGCCCACTGCCCTTTCTTGATGATTTGAGTAACCTCGTTACCCAATGCCGCGTCGTCGAGCATCATCAAATAGACGTCGAACAGGGCGCGCTCTTCCTTGCGCAGCTGGGTCGAAAGACGCTCTGACAGCTGGCGCATGTCCTCACGTACAGACTCCAGCGCGTGCTGGAACAAGGCCAATTCTGCCTCGATGTCCGTAACGGTCTTGTCAGGAACGACTTCCAGATCAGCTGGAGGCAGCACGACTACAGCCGTACCCACACCAACACCGGGAGCACCGGGAATACCTACGAAACGAGCCTCCTGGATACCCTTACCCTGCCGTCCGAGCCCACGAATGGTACCCGTGGCTTCAGCATGTGCGATAACGCCGGCCAATTGGGCGCTCATGGTCACAAGGAAGGCTTCTTCACCTTCGTCGAACTGGCGCCGCTCCTTTTGCTGAACAACCAGAACCCCCATCACACGACGATGGTGAATGATTGGCGCCCCCAGGAAAGAGGCATAGCGCTCCTCGCCCGTTTCGGCGAAATAGCGAAAACGCGGATGACTGGAGGCATCCTCAAGGTTGAGCGGCTCTTCGCGCGTGCCGACCAGGCCGACCAGGCCTTCATTGGGCGCCATGCTGACACGCCCGATGGAGCGCTTGTTCAGGCCCTCTGTCGACATGAGAACAAATCGATTGGTTTCAGGGTCCAGCAGATAGACCGAGCACACCTGAGTGCCCATGGCCGCCCGAACGCGCTGAACGATGATCGATAACGCTGTCTTGAGATCCTTGGCGCCGTTTACTTCTTGAACGACCTTACGCAGCGTATTCAGCATGCTAGAAGCCCTGGGCTCTGGTGACGTTGGACGACATCCTGGTAAAGGATTTCGAGGCGCGAGCAAATTGAGTTCCGGTCACCGACCTGATAGCCACGATCGATGAAGGTGGACAGCAACGCCTATCTGACAGCGTATTGCCACTCAACGTCACAAATCGTTCATCCAGCATGGCCACAGCATTTCCTCCGTCCACGGCAGGCCCGGCATAACCGGGCGGGCCGGTGAGGCAATGTAAACGGTGCCTCTTCCGTCTTCCATACGTACACGTATGGTACAGGCTTAACATATCGATCAGGCGAGCAGGCGCGGGGCCAACTCCTTGAGGGCTCGACGATACACTTCCCGCTTGAACGTCACCACCTGCCCTAATGGGTACCAGTAGCTGACCCAGCGCCAACCGTCGAACTCCGGCTTGCCTGTTACATCCATGCGTACCCTCTGATCCTCAGACATCAGCCGGAGCAGAAACCATTTCTGCTTTTGACCGATGCACAGGGGCCTACTATGCGTACGCACCATGCGTTGGGGCAAGCGATAACGCAACCAACCCCGCGTACAGGCCAAAATCCGGACATCATCCGGACTCAGACCCACTTCTTCGTTCAATTCGCGATAAAGCGCTTCTTCCGGCGTTTCACGATCATCGATACCTCCCTGTGGAAACTGCCAGGCGTCCTGGTTGATGCGCCGAGCCCACAGCACTTGGCCAGCGTCATTCGCGAGGATGATGCCGACATTCGGGCGAAAACCATCAGAATCGATCACGGCTGACACCCCTGGAAAGTCAATAGACTTGCATTGTTCCATAAAGCTTGTTGGAGCGGCAACGCAGCTCCCTGCCTGTATTTTTGCCGTCTGTGGCAATACGCTGGCAAGTGCCACTCCTGCCTGCTTGTCCATATGGACATTACATTGGGGTAATCCCGCCGGAGCGCCTGAAAATCCGCGAGCAGTATCCTCAGCCCTTGCTGAACAAAAGCTTACATAGCCAAGCAATCAATGGATTCTGACGGGTAAAGCATGACCCGTTTCCCACTCCTATCAGCGAAAGTGCCGCTGCAGAAGCATGTAGATAGCCAGAATCACGCCTACCCAGCCGATCAGGTAGAAATAGTCCAGGAAGCCCAGGATCGCAGCCTGACGATTGACCAGCGAGGCCATCTGGCTCATGGAGGCATGCCCCATCGCCTCGTTCAGCTGTTCCCTATACTGCTGATAGAGTGGATTGAATGAGGTGATGTGACTGCGCAGGACATTGGCGTGGAACGCATCGCGCCATTGCAGAAAGACGTTGGCCATGACGATTCCCAGCGGCATGACGATCTGCTGCGTCATGTTCTTGACCTGATATGCCTGGCTGAAATAACGCGGAGGAATAGTCATGAAGGTGTACATGATGATCACGGCAAAGGTCGAGATCAGGAACACACCATGCATCATGAGCGCAGGCTGAAGCTGCTGCACAAGCGGCACCTCGCCATTCTGGCTGGACATCCAGAAGCCATAGCCGGCCAGCAGCGAATAGCCGAGCACCAGAAACTTCTTGAAGCCACCCCACGGGAAATACCGCTTGAGCGTGCCAGAGGTAATGGCCATGAGCGGCACTATCCCACACAGCCAGCCGATAGCCATGACCGTTCCAGCAGTGTAGATCGGTACCTGCAGGGCGTTCAGGACATATTGGGGAATGACGTAGTTGTAGGCACCAAGCATGAAGTAGTTCAGCATCATGAACAGCATGCCGAGCAGAAAGGCCGGATTGATGGCGTTACGAAAGTCGAGGGTTGGCCGCTCCCGCTGCCGCTCACAATAGATGAAGACGGCCATGAGGCAGATACCCAGCAGAAAGAGTCCGAGCAGCTCCCAGGTATCGCTATAGAAATCAAAACTCATCCGCTGGATAGTGGTTTCGACAATGATGCTTCCAACCAGCAGGATAGCCGTGGGCAGCAGTGCTGGTCTGGCCGACAACTTTTCGGGTATGACGCGCGAGGGAATGGCCATCCAGATGCACACGGCCATGACCAGACAGACTACCAGCGGCACGGCAAAGATACCGCGCCACTCCTCATGCGCCAGCAGTTGCGCCGTACAAAAAGAAGCCATCGCCGCGCCAAGCGGCACGCCGCTGGCAAAGGCTCGTATGCCTGTGGGGGTTTGCGGCCCCGGGAAGAACATGAGCACCAGCACCCGCGCACCGGCAAAAAAGGTCGCGGCGGCCGCCCCCATGAAGACTCTGCCCGTGGCAAAGACCCACAGGTGGTCGCCGGCCAGGCAGAGCAGCTGACCTATGGTATGGACAACTGTCGCCGCCATCATCAGGTGCCGATACCCCAGATGCTGCACAAACCACTGGTGAGGCGCCGTGAAGACGATGACCGCGACGCTATAGGCTGCCGTGGCATACACATAGCTGCGCTGATCAGCACCCAGGCCGCCGGATACATAGCGGTTGGCCAGCGCGATGGAGAGGCTGTCGAGAAAATAGACGGTGACCATCAGCGTGATGCTGAGCATCAGCAGGCCACGGTGATGTGGAAACGTAGGTGAAGACATTCCGACTCGGTTCGATGACTGGTATCAGCTGGCCAGTAAACGTGGCCAGCCTTTCATCGAACACGGCCCGGGCGCTTGGTTCCCGACCAGACGCCCGCCGCCACCCTAAGCGTTAACTCAGAAACAGTTTATACGCAGGGTTATTGGTCTCATCCCAATAGCGATAACCGATCTCTGCCAGCGCTTCGGGCACACGGTGCCGCTCCTCTTCCGGAACCTCAAGCGCCGCCAATACGCGGCCATCAGCCGAGCCGTGATTGCGATAGTGGAACATGGTGATATTCCACCGCCCACCCAGGCGATTGAGGAAGTTGAACAATGCGCCAGGCCGCTCGGGAAACTCGAAACGGAAGACCTGCTCGGTATCCACATGGGCCGCATGTCCACCTACAGTGTGCCGTATGTGCAGCTTGGCCAGCTCATTGTCGGTCAGATCCAATACGGGAAACCCTTGCTCACGCAGGCTTTCGATGAGCTTGCCGCGTGGATCGGTTTCCGGATGAGTCTGTACGCCGACAAAGATATGGGCTTCCCTATCCGTGTTATAGCGATAGTTGAATTCGGTGATCTGGCGCTTGCCCAGTGCCTCGCAGAACGCTTTGAAACTGCCGGGACGCTCAGGAATGGTCACGGCGATGATAGCCTCACGCTGTTCCCCCAGCTCGGCACGCTCTGCCACGTGACGCAGGCGGTCGAAGTTGACGTTGGCACCCGAGTCGATGGCAACCAGGGTCTCACCTTTCACGCCGCGGGTGGAAACATACTTCTTGATCCCCGCCACGCCAAGGGCACCAGCCGGTTCGGTGATAGAGCGCGTATCGTCGTAGATATCCTTGATAGCTGCGCAGATCTCATCGGAGCTGACGGTAATCACGTCATCCACATAGTGTCGGCAGATCTCGAAGGTGTGATGACCGATCTGCCCGACCGCCACGCCATCGGCAAAGATACCTACTTGACTCAGTACCACCCGGTCGCCTGCCTGCATGGCGGCCTGGAGGCAATTGGAGTCGTCTGGTTCAACACCAATAATCTTAATGTCAGGACGCAGGTACTTGACGTAGGCAGCGATCCCCGCGATCAGCCCTCCACCGCCTACCGGCACGAAAATGGCGTCCAGCTGACCTGGCTGCTGGCGCAGGATTTCCATGGCGACAGTACCCTGCCCGGCAATCGTATCCGGATCATCGTACGGGTGAATAAAGGTGTATCCCCTTTCCTCTACCAGTTTCAGCGCATGAGCCAGCGCCTCAGGAAAGGCATCGCCGTGCAGGACAGCCTTGGCACCACGGGCACGTACCGCCTTGATCTTGATTTCTGGCGTCGTCTTGGGCATGACGATCACGGCTTTGATACCCAGCTTCTGAGCAGCTAAGGCCAGGCCTTGGGCATGGTTGCCGGCGGATGCCGCGATCACGCCGCGAGCCTTTTCCTCGTCGGTGAGCTGGGCCACCTTGTTGTAGGCGCCCCGGATCTTAAACGAGAAGACGGGCTGCAGGTCTTCGCGCTTGAGCAGAATCCGGTTACCCAGACGCCCCGACAGGCTGTGTGCGGGATGCAGGGGTGTTTCGACGGCCACGTCGTAGACGGGCGAGGTCAGCATTTTCTTGACGTACTGTTCGAGCATCGACTTTTCTCGGCAGGGCTTTTGCGGGGAACAGCCAGTCTACTGCGCAAGCAGCACGACAAGCCACCCACAATGCGTCAACCACCCTGTTCACCGCTGATAGGGTCAGCCCGGCTATAATCGAACCTCTACTTCTCCTTTGCCGGAATCGATCATGAACCAGGATCAGCTCAAGCAAGCCGTGGCGCAGGCCGCGGTGGACTATATTCTCCCGCACCTCTCGCGTGACAGCGTCATTGGGGTCGGCACCGGCTCCACCGCCAACTTCTTCATCGACCTGCTGGCCCAACACAAAATGGAATTCGACGGCGCAGTAGCCAGCTCCGAGGCAACGGCCGAGCGACTCAAGAAACATGGCATTCCGGTGTATGACCTCAATGGCGTCAACTATCTTGAGTTCTACATCGATGGCGCCGACGAGGCCAACGAGCACCTGCAACTGATCAAAGGGGGCGGTGCAGCATTGACGCGTGAAAAAATCGTAGCGGCCGTGGCACAGACCTTTATCTGCATTGCCGACGGCAGTAAACGCGTGGATGTGCTGGGCGAGTTTCCGCTCCCCGTCGAGGTCATCCCCATGGCACGCAGCTACGTAGCCCGCGAGTTGGTCAAGCTGGGCGGCGATCCGGTCTACCGTGAAGGTGTTAAAACCGACAACGGCAACGTGATCCTGGACGTGCATAACATGCATATCCTTGACCCGGTCGATCTGGAGTCCAAGATCAATAACATCGTCGGCGTAGTCACGGTTGGCCTGTTCGCGGCTCGCTCGGCGGATGTCCTGCTGCTGGGAACCGCCGAAGGCGTTCAGACGCTCAAGCGTTAAGCACCTACGTCCCACGACGAGACACGCACTTCAGGCGGTGCACGAACACAGTGCACAGCCTGCCCCGCATTTTTTCCATCCCCATCTATAGTTACGCTCTGGCAGCGCTGTCAGTCTGCCAAGCGTCGCCTGCCTGTCCGCTTTTCAAGTCGGCACGCTATCTGCTCCATGCAGCTCCGCACTACCCATAACTACAACACAACAAACCATAACAATGAGGATCGCCTGTGCATTCCTTTTCCAAACTAGCGCTTGCAGTCGGCTGTATTTTGATAGGGGGTACCGCGGGTGCCTATGACTTTGGTGAATACGCCGACGAGACACTGGACGTTCTGATTAATGAGTATCCGGGTCGTTATCGAGGCACTACGAGTTTTGAGGGCGCCTCGGCCTGGATGCAGCAGCGTATAGGTAACAACGCCACTCTCCAGTCCTTCACCTGGAACGGAAACCGGAACTCACAGAACGTAGTGGCTCAGCTGGCAGGCACCAGCGGCAACACCCTTGTACTAGGGGCACACTTTGATACCTACTTTGGCCGCCCGACACTCCAAGGCCTGGATGACAACGGTTCCGGTGCCGCCGTCCTTACGGAGATCACGCGCAACCTCAGCGGGATCGCGCTGGAAAATGGTATCAATGTGGTTGCCTTCGGAGCTGAAGAGGAAGGCCTGCGCGGCTCACGCGCCTATGTAGCCGGCTTGAGCGATAGCGAGCGGGCCAGCCTGCTGGGCATGATCAACCTCGACAGCCTGATCACGGGCGACCTGATGTATGCCCATGCCGGTGCCAACAGCGTCGATAATCCCGCCCTGGCGTCCATACGCGAGCAGACGCTTCGTATCGCACAGGAACTGGGGATCGATCTGCGCACGAATCCCGGGCTGAATTCGGAATACCCTGCCGGCACCGGCTGTTGCAGTGATGCAGCAAGCTTCGAGGCGCTCGGTATTCCGGTGCTGTTCGTCGAAGCGACCAACTGGGAAATCGGCGAGTTGGACGGCTACGAGCAGACCACCAATCCAGCCATTCCTGGCGGCGCCACCTGGCATACACCATCACTGGACAACGAGACGGTGCTGACCGGCGCCTTGGGTGCAGAGCACATCCAGCAGCGCCTTCGTGATTATTCACGTCTACTGACGCGTCTCCTCCTGGAGCTGACAAATGCCGACCTGCTCGCCTCCACCGCCTCCAGCGGTGCGCTGGCACGAGCCATGGAGGACAACCTGCGCAGCCAGCATGAAACCCTGACCCGCCTGCATGATCGCCGTTGGCTAGGCCTTCAGCTTGCTCCACTTGCACCCAACCAATTCACTGGCAGCGTGGGAGTCGAGGGCGAGTACCAGCCTGAGCATGGGTTTGATGTAGATCCGAGCCAGCGCTCCAAGCGGGCCACCGCCTATGCCATTGGCGATTATCGGGCCAGTGAATGGCTGACCGTAGGCGGTAGCCTGAGCATTCAGCGTGGCAAGGATGACCTGGAGCATTCTGGCAAGGTTCGTAACGAGACATGGCAGGCCGGGCTGTATGGTCTGGTCAGCAACGGCGGGCCGCTTTGGGCTGCAGGTGAGCTGAGCGCGGGTCACACCCGCTTCGATACAGATCGCTCCGTGTTCCTTCAGGCCAGTGGCGGGCCGGTTCTTCTGAGCCAGACGTTATCTGGCGATACCAGGGCCCGCTTCTTCGGTGCTCGCCTGACCGGGGGCTACGACATGACGGTCGGTCAGCTGCGAACCGGTCCTCAGCTGGGACTGGACTATACCCGTTACCACATCGATAGCTTCGATGAAGACGACAGCCGCCGGACCGCCATGTCATTTGATGATCAGACCTATGACTCCATTCAGGCAAGCCTGGGTTGGCGGGTCTATGGCGATCTCCCCATGAGCCGTGGCATGGCCCTACAACCCTATGCTCATGTCGCCTGGGTCGAAGAACTGGGTGATGGCCGCGAGAGTCGGCTGGATGTTATCAGCCGTGGAGATGGTCGGCTGCGTACGGCAGCGCTGGATTCGGTAGACAAGCACTTTGCCCGCGCTCAGATCGGGGCTCAGTGGGCGATCACACCGGAGATTGGCGTCTATGCTGAGGTCAACAGTCGCCTGGGCCATTCCGAGGGCAGCCAGACCGGATACAGCCTGGGTGCCCAGTGGCGGTTCTGATCCGTATAACGCAGTTTAGTTACGCTTGAATCGATAAAAGAGGTTCGGTTCGCTCACGATATACAGCGTGCCCTGGTCGTCCATGGCCAGGCCCTCGGCCTGCGGCACGCTTTTCGTCAGACCCTGCCGCCCGGCATCGAGCGGCAGGGTGCTCAAGGGCTTCCCCTCGCTATCCAGCTCAATAACCAGCCTCGACTCATCCGAGAGCGCCAGCAGGTGATTCGTGCTGGCACTAAAGTGGAGGCTCGACAGATCGTCGACAAACAGGCCCCTGTCACGCAGCACATTGGACCTAACCGTAATATTGGCCGGTGCGCCGGGCTCAGGGTCGGCAAAACCATCGATCTCGTAGATCTGCACAGGGTCCTTTTCTTTAGCTACATAGAGTCGCTTGTGTCGACTGTCATAGGCGAGCCCTTCGAAACCCCGATTATCGAACGCAGCCAATTCCAGAGAGAGACGTGTCTGATTGCGAGGGTCATTCGCATCGATGACGCGCGTTGTGTCATCGACATGAATCTGAACCAACCGTTGCCGGCCCTCTTCTGCCACGACGAAAACGCCCGGGCGAATGTACTCAATCGCCTCGGGGTCATCGAATCCCTGCATAGGGATTTGCCGAAGAATTTCACCGTCGAGTGATAGCTCGATGAAATGGGATGACTTGTTGGTTAGGCTCGCAAGCGTGCCCCGGCTCGGGTCATAGGTCAGTGCCGACAAATCCGCGTGCCCTGGCACAGGCTTGGCCTCGATATCGACATGATAATCAGGAAGCCAAACCGAGACCTCACGGCGCTCATCGGCATGCCAGTGCTGCTGAACGCCATACCAGAGACGCGCCAGGAGCGGGGTCTGCTGGCTGGCTATGGTTGCGATGAGCACTGCCATCAGCAGGCCAGCCAGAGGAATGCGGTAAGGATAGATACGCTGCATGGGTAGGCCCGTTGCCGTCGAGGGATCGATCATCCGGGCGACCTGCATGCCCGCGCTCGACGACAAGCCTACGGATATTTTATGTCAGTCAGATTTCCGGAAGACATAGAACAGGTTAGGCTCGCTCACGATGTAAACGGTTCCTTCTTCATCAATCGCAACACCTTCAGCCTGAGGGATGTTTTTACTGAGTCCATTGAGCCCCCCGATCAGACTGATGAAACTGACCGGCTTTCCGCTTTCGTCCAGTTCAAGCAACAGGTGCGACTCATCCGAGAGCACCAGTGTATGGCCGGTACGGGGATCGATGCTTAGCGCAGAATAATCATTCATCAGGTCGGGCTGATCGGGAAGATCCGTCATCTCACCCAGGATCTGATCACCATCGCTGGACAGGCTGAACAGTGCTGCAGGATCTCGCTCCTTGCTGAGCAGTAGACGTTGCTGTCGTGCATCCCAGGCAACGCCTTCGAACCCCTTGTTGCCGGCATCGGCAAAGCCCAGGTCGAAAAACTGGAAATCTGCGGGCTGCAGCTGGCGGGTCTCGGGGGTCAGATTGAACAGGGCCAGCGTACGCTGACGCTCATCGACAATACCCATGCGATTTCCATCCAGGACCACTAGGCCCTCAGGGTTGGAAAGCCCGGTTATGGGAATCTGCCTGAGAATATCACCGCTCAGGTTGGTTTCCACCAGCAAAGGCTCCTTGCCCATAACAATGAACAGGGTGCCGGTCGCCGGGTTATAGGCGATGTCCGATGCCTCGGCCTTTTCCATGCCGGGCAAGGGCTTGGCCTGAATGACCGCGGTATAGCCTGGAAGCCAGATATTGTCCGCATGCTGGTTGGCAGGCGTGTTACGTTCCTGCCACCAGAGCCGGGCACGCTGGTCCCAGTGAAACAGGTATGTGAGCGTGGCGGCGACGACCAGCACGAAGCCGGCCAGCCACCATTTGAGGGATCGACGTTGTAATACTTTTGCCATGACGACGGTTTCGACTGCTTAGCGGTTTGGATCCGTCGCCTGATGCTTCCGGATTACTCAAGGGTGGATGTTAGAGAACACGACTCGTAAAGCGGCTTTTGCCAGGCAACTCCAGGACCAGTTCCTCACCTTTGTTCAACGCGCCGACTCCCTTGGGCGTACCGGTCAGTACCACATCGCCGGGTTGCAGGGAGAAGTGTGTGCACAGGTGCTGGATCAACGGGATGATCGGGTTGAGCATGTCACGGCTGTTACCGTCCTGGCGTACCTCGCCATTGATGGTGAGGCGAACATCGATATCAGCCAGATCGCTGTAGGCATCACCCGGCACGAAAGGCGCCAGGACACAGGCGCCGTCGAACCCCTTGGCGATTTCCCAGGGATAACCCTTTTCCTTCAAGCGGGCTTGCACATCACGCAAGGTCAGGTCCAGCGCCGGCGCGAAACCCGAAATGGCATCCCGGACCTCTTCTTCGCTTGGCGTGCGTGACAGGGGCTTGCCGATCAATACGGCGATTTCCGCCTCGTAATGCACCGTACCGCGGTCTTCAGGAATACTAAAGCCACCTTCAATCGGCACGACCGAACTGGCCGGTTTGATAAAGATGAGCGGCTCGGTGGGTACAGGGTTGTTCAGTTCCTTGGCATGCTCAGCATAGTTGCGGCCAATACAGACCACCTTGCCCAGCGGGAAGTGGATCTTCGTACCATCGACGTACTGGTGTTGGTAGCTCATGGTGAACCGACTCCGAAAGAGGAAAAGTCCCGTTTAATCCTTTATAACCAACAGCTTGGCCGCATTACCAAGGCAGGCGGCCAAGCATAACGACACGAACCTGAACGTTAGCGGAACGGTCGATTCATCGCCTGATTCTCAAGGGCTATCAGGCGATGACCTTGCCCGGATTCATGATGTTATTGGGGTCGAAGACTGCCTTGACAGCCTTCATGTAGGCGATTTCGGCTTCTGAGCGGGAATAGGTCAGGTAATCCCGCTTGGTCATGCCCACGCCATGCTCGGCCGAAATGGAGCCGTTGTATTTCGCAACGGTCTCGAATACCCACTTATTCACGACCTTGCACTTGTCAAAGAACTCATCCTTGGAGAGATCATCAGGCTTGAGAATGTTCAGGTGCAGGTTGCCGTCACCGATATGGCCGAACCAGATGATCTCGAAATCCGGATAGTGCTCGCCCACGATGTCGTCGATATCACGCAGGAAGGATGGTACGTTCGAAACCGTTACAGAGATGTCATTCTTGTAGGGCGTCCAGTGGGAAATCGTCTCGGAGATGTCTTCTCGCAGACGCCACAGGTTTTGCAACTGCTGATCGCTCTGGCTCATGACGCCATCGAGCACCCAGCCTTCATTGACACAATGCTCGAAGGTAGCTAGAGCCTGATCGGCGCGCTCGTCCGTTGTTGCTTCAAACTCCAGCAGTGCATAGAACGGGCAGCGGGTATCGAACGGCGCAGGCACGTCACCACGGGCCAGGACCTTGTCCATGGCCTTGTCGGAAAAGAACTCGAAGGCCGTCAGGTCCAGCTTGTCCTGGAAGGCATGCAGTACCGGCATGATCGAATCAAAATCCGGCGTACCCAGTACCAAGGCGGTCAGATTAGTTGGCTGACGCTCCAGCCGCATCGTAGCCTCGACCACGAAACCCAGCGTGCCTTCGGCACCAATGAAAAGATGACGGAAATCATAGCCGGTCGCGTTTTTCATCAGGCCCTTGTTCAGCTCGAGCAGCTCGCCCGTACCGGTCACGACCTTGAGGCCGGCTACCCAGTTACGGGTCATGCCGTAGCGGATCACCTTGATGCCACCCGCATTGGTACCGATGTTGCCACCCAGCTGACTGGAACCGGCCGAGGCAAAGTCGACGGGGTAATAGAGACCTTTGTCTTCAGCAAAGGCCTGCAACTGCTCGGTGATCACGCCCGGCTGGCAGACCACGGTACGATCGAATGTGTTGAAGTCGAGAATCCGGTTCATGTAATCGAATGCCACGACGACTTCGCCATTAGCTGCGACCGCTGCCGCCGAAAGACCGGTACGGCCACCAGAAGGCACCAGGGCCACCCGATGTTCATTGGCCCATCGCACGATGGCCTGCACCTCTTCTATCGTCTTGGGAAAGACAATGGCAGACGGTGCCGGGGCAAAGTGCTTGGTCCAGTCCTTGCCGTAAGACTCCAGCGAGGCCGCATCCGTGAGCACCTTTCCGGGCTCGACCAGGGTTTTCAGCGATTCGATCAAAGCAGCGTCAATCATGTTGAAACTCTCGTGGCATTCATGGTCGTCCTGAGAACCGCTCAGGTCGTATCCGGGCAAGGAAAAGGGAGAACATGCTAGCATATGCCTACCCTTCGGCGACGCCAGCCGGCAGCCGATTCACACTTCCTCGGGACTACGGGTTCAACGCAGATGAGCAAGACCTCACTCGACAAGAGCAAGATCAGATTTCTTCTTCTCGAAGGCGTACACCAATCGGCAGTAGACACGCTGAAAGCGGCTGGCTACTCCAACATCGAGTACATCTCCAAAGCGCTGCCCGAGGCTGAGCTTAAAGAGAAGATCGCCGATGCGCACTTTGTGGGCATTCGCTCCCGTACTCAACTGACCGAAGAAGTGTTCGACTGCGCCAAGAAGCTGATCGCCGTTGGCTGCTTCTGCATCGGTACCAACCAGGTGGACCTGAACGCCGCCCGTGAACGCGGTATCGTCGTGTTCAATGCGCCCTACTCCAATACCCGTTCGGTCGCTGAACTGGTATTGGCTGAAGCCATTCTGCTGCTGCGTGGCATTCCTGCCAAGAACGCTTCCTGCCACCGTGGCGGCTGGCTCAAGAGCGCCAACAATTCCTTTGAGATTCGCGGTAAGAAGCTGGGCATCATCGGCTACGGTTCCATCGGTACGCAGCTGTCCGTCCTGGCCGAAGGCCTGGGTATGCAGGTCTACTTCTACGATGTAGTTACCAAGCTGCCGCTGGGTAATGCACAACAGGTTGCTTCCATCACCGAGCTGCTCGGCATGGCCGACATCGTAACGCTTCACGTACCGGAAACGCCCTCGACCAAACTGATGATTGGCGAACGTGAAATCCGCGCCATGAAAAAAGGCAGCATCCTGCTTAACGCTGCACGTGGCACTGTAGTTGATCTTGAAGCGCTGGCAGCAGCCATCAAAGACGAACATCTGCTGGGTGCTGCCATCGACGTGTTCCCAGTCGAGCCGCGCTCCAACAATGACGAGTTCGTCAGTCCGCTACGCGGCCTGGACAATGTCATCCTGACCCCGCATGTAGGCGGCTCCACCATGGAAGCCCAGGCCAACATCGGTCTGGAAGTGGCCGAGAAGCTGGTGAAGTACAGCGACAACGGTACGTCCGTGTCTTCCGTCAACTTCCCGGAAGTGGCGTTGCCCTCCCATCCGGGCAAACATCGTCTGCTGCACATTCACCAGAATGTGCCGGGCGTACTGTCTGAGATCAACCGTGTGCTGTCCGAAAACGGCATCAACATTTCCGGTCAGTACCTGCAAACGGACGAAAAAGTCGGTTATGTGGTAGTCGACGTAGATGCCGCCTACTCTGACATGGCTCAGGAGAAGCTGCAGAACGTCAAGGGCACCATTCGCTGCCGCGTGTTGTTCTAAGCGTTCATCCAACAAAAAGGAGGCTTTGGCCTCCTTTTTGTTTTGTACATGAATACTATTTCGCTTCGAGCGCCTGCAGGTAGGCTACAGCCTCGTTCAGCTCGCTTTCATTGAAGACCTTTACACCGGCACGCCGCAAGGCTGCAGCTGTTACGCCCTCACCCGGGACTCGGTGTCCGGAAAAGGTGCCATCGTAATTCTCATGATTGCCGCACGAGGGGCTACGCGCCTTGAGCACCGCCATCTGGATACGATGCTGCCTGACCAGCTCAACAGCCTGACAGGCTCCAGCTAGAAATTCCGCACTGACGTCCTCACCGGTATCGGTCATCACGGGCTGGTAGCCGTCCAGTACGGCAGCGCCTTGTCCGCCAGGGATTTCAGCCGGCGGCCGAGGTGTAGGCAGGCCACCAGCAACCTCTGGACACACGGCGACGACACGTCCTTCCGCCAGCCAGGAACTCAACTGATCATAGGGGCCATGAGCGCCCCCGTCATAGCGGACCCGGTGGCCCAGCAGGCAGCGGCTGATCAGTATCTTTTCCATTTACAAAACGTTTTCCAGTACGTTTTCACCCCGCCGGCGAAACCAGCCCGTTAATGACATACGCTCACGCGTCGCAGGCAGGACTTCATGGGGCAAATCGCCAGATATGAAGCAGACCAGGCTGCCACCAGCAGGCAATACATCGCGGGTCTGTCCGTCAGGCAGGTGCATGCGCAGTGCGCCCCCATGCTCGGGCAGCCACGCCTCATTCAGGTACAACACCAGAGATACCATACGCCTGTCGTCATCCTTGAAGCGATCCAGGTGAGTGGCATAAAAAGCCCCTGGCGGATACATTGCAAAATGGCTTTCATAGTCTTCGAGACCCATGAAGAGGCTCTGATTGAAGGCCAGCCGGAGCGCATCCATAAGCGCCAGATAGCGGGCAATAGCAGGCGAAGACTCATCGCCCTCTAACCAGGCAATCTGATCACCACGGACACCTTCGCGAATGACCTGGCTGTCGCCACGCCCGATAGCGGCTGGAGCCAACAGTCCGTGCTGCGCACGTTTGTGGCACTCTTGCGCCAGCGCACGGGTCAGATCATCGGGTAGAAACACCGTCTGATGGGACCAGCCGACATCGGCCAGATCATCGACGATACGCTGCAACAAGGGATGATCAGGGCGAATGGGCATATCGAATTCCTGCGAGACATCGCAACGAGATAACCAGCATAGACAAGAGCGGCTGGCGGCGTCGGCATTGTAATAAGTCGTCAACGCTTCTGCTCAAATTTATACGCTCCGACGAATCGGCCCTTTCCAACCTCGACAGCAACGTGATACCTACCCAGAATACTGTCTTTTTTCTGGCATGCTGCAGCTCAAGGCATGCCCTTGCAGGAGAGTTCATGCGCGTTTTTATTGCTGGTCTGCTACTCGCCATCGGTCTTCCCGCGCTGGCCGATAATTATCAAACCCTTTACCAGACCGCGGGCTGGCCCGAACAGCGCAGCCACTTCCGCGATGCGCTGCAAGCGGCACAGCAGCGCTACCAGAACAGCCTACCGCCAGCGTTGTACCAGACGCTGGTGGATAACAGTAACCGCCGCTTCTCGGCCGATGCCATCGACCAGCGTGCCATTGGTCAACTGCGCCAGTCGCTGCCGGAGACCAATCCTGCCTTGCAGTTTTTCCAATCGCCTGTAGGCCAGAAGGTCGTCGCGGCGGAGGTCAACGCCACCCGTAGCGATCAAATCGCCCGCAGCTCGGGTGGCCTGCCCAAGATCCAGGCCAGCGCCGCCCGTCAGACACAAATCAAACGAATCGCTGCCGTGATTCCAGCTCGTGAAGCCGGCGCGGAAGTCAGCATGGCGTTGGCAGGTCTGGCGGCTGACAGCCTGAGCCAGATGCTCCCTGGTCTGATGGGTCAGGCTCAGGGCATGATTGGCCAGCAACGCGAGCGCATCATGCAGCAGATGAACAATGGCGACCTGGAAAACACGTTGCTCTACGTTTATCGCACCCTTTCCGACAACGAGCTGACCCAGTTTGCCGACTTTGCCAGCTCGCCTGAGGGCCATCGCTATTACCAGGCCGCCCTGGCCGCGCTGCGAGCAGGCCTTGGCTCAGGCAGCAACTAAACCCTTCCTCTACGCCAGCCGCTCCCTTAGAAAATCAAAGTAGCGCTGGCGTAACGCTTCGGTTTCGTTGACCAGATGGTGCCGCGCTTCAGGCAGGCGCAGCACCTCTGGCTTGTCGAACTTCTGTTCCAGCACCTGCAGATTGTGTCGCCAATCCACAGTGAAGTCCTGCTCACCCTGGATGATGATGGGCCGATGCAGACTGGGCGAAGCCTTTTCAATACGTGGAATCCAGCGGGCTAGCGCTCCTACCCAGCGACTGGGCAGCTCGCGCGGTTGCAGCAGGTCATGATGCTGTAGAAAGGTAAGAAACGCTTCGTCACCGGAGTTGGCCGAAAACCGCCTGGGCAATGCCCGGACAAAGGGGCCAACCAGCCGGTAGGTCAGATGAGACATCTTCCAGCTGCAGGGGCGAACCAGCGGCGCCAGCAGGATCGCTTCGCCTATCTCCGCACCGGGCTGCCCGTTCAACAAATGGTCCAGTACAATCGCACCTCCCGTGCTCTGCCCCAGCAGATGCCAGGGCTGCGGCAGGTCAAGGCGTCTGGCCTGATCGAGCAGAGCCTTTAATACCGCTTGATACTCGGCAAAATCATCGATACTTGCGCGCGGACCGCTGGATAACCCGTGCCCCGGCAGGTCGCAAGACAGCACGGCGAAATTCATCGACAGCGCCCAGTCGATTGCATGGCGATACAACCCCATGTGGTCGTAATAGCCATGGAGTACCAGAAGCGTGGCCCGCGGCTGGTCATGCCACCACCCTTGCACGGCGATCTCGTAATCAGCCACGCGCATGCGGCCCAGGCGAGCCTGGACGCCTGGGTGCTGCTGGCTCATGTCGAGTCCATAAAAGGACTGATACGCCAGAATGGCCGGGCCAGACTCGCCAGGATCGAGGGACAGTTCCGCCAATAGCGGTCGCAGTTGTTCTGGATGAAACGGCGTGGTCATGGTCGTCACACTAAAAAGAGAGGCCTGCCCATGTAAAGCTTGGACACTTAATCATGTTCTGCTTCACGCCCTGGCGTGGCAAGCTATGTCTTCTTTTGCATTAACAGTCATGCCATGCCCTCTCGTCGATTCACTATTCTGCTCTGCCTGTTCACCATCCTTGTCATTGCTGGTTCGGGTGCTGCCTACTGGTGGTTCGAGCTGCGCTATCTACGGTCGTTTGCCGAGCAGACCGCTTTTTTTGATGGCAGTCATCTACAACTCCCGCCCGAGCTTGCGGGCCCGGGACCGATCCGGCTGGTGCACTTCTGGGACCCGGACTGCCCATGCAACGAAGGCAACCAGGCGCACCTGCGTAACCTGACGGCGCGCTTTGGTGATCGGGGCGTCGAGTTCTACAGCGTGCAGAAACCAGGGAGCGAAGGAAAGCTGCCGTCCATGCTGGATGGACGTCTGAAGGCCCTATCGACGATTCCTGGAGCCGATACGCTGCCCGCCAGCCCGGCCGTGGCCATCTGGGATAATGCTGGCAAGCTGGCTTATGTCGGCCCCTATAGCGAGGGCATGATCTGTACAGCTGGTAACAGCTTTATCGAGCCTATTCTCGAAGCGCTCGTGTCAGGGCGCAGCGTACGGTCGACCAATACCTTGTCGGTAGGCTGCTATTGCAACTGGCAGGGCTGACCCTTTTCTAGTAACGCCAAAGGCCGGGCATCGCATCGACTGCCCGGCCTTTTCGTTTTCACTGTTCTTCCTCTCAGGCACTTCTAATCATTGTTGCGCTCTTAGCAACATAGACTTTTGCAAAATGTTGCTAAACAGATAGCTGCCTAGGCAGTATTCTACTCAGACTTAGCTGCCTGGGCAGATACTGCCATGACACGTTTCAAACCAGATAATTTTTCGCTGCGTTACTCGCTCGGCCATCTGATCCACTTGGTTAATTCGCTCAAGGATCGCCTGCTGGACAAGCACCTTGTCACTTATGACATCACGGCTGCCCAGTTCAAGGTGTTGCTGATGCTGGCACGCAATACGGCGGATACGCCTGCAGAGCTGTGCCGTTGCCTGTCCCTCGACAGTGGCGCCATGACCCGCATGATCGACCGGCTGGAAAGCAAGGACCTGATTGCTCGGGTGCGCAGCACCACCGATAGACGGCAGGTTCGCCTCGAGCTCACCGAGCAAGGCCACAGCTTGAGCAAACAGATTCCGCAGATTGCAGCTGACGCCATGAACGACCTGACCGGCGAGCTGACCCATTCCGAGATCGATGAACTGGAGCGCCTGCTCAAGAAGATATTGGTTCCGGCCGGCCTGGTCCCGGCCAATGAAGGAGAACAATAACGCCATGTGCCTTAAATACCCTCTCTCAGCCCTGGCCATTGCCCTGGTGCTGTCGGGTTGCGCGTCACCCATAGGCCTGCATACAGAAGGCCGGGCGCTTGACGCAGCGAGCCTGCACAGCGAGCAGACCGTTGCGGGTTCTGCCCTGTCACCGGCTGCCTGGCCGAAAAGCGACTGGTGGAACACCTTGGGAGATCGCCAACTCGACAGCCTCATCCGTGAGGCGCTGCAATCGAGCCCGGACCTCCAGGTGGCCGATGCCCGCTCCCGTCAGGCCAATGCAGCGGTGATTGCTGCAAACGCCGATCGCCAGCCGACGCTCGATGGCAACGCCTCGATAACCCGCTCCCGGCTGTCACGTCGCGATGATCCGACCGGCCAGGGCGGGCGCTATAGCACGCTGCGCGAGCTATCCGTTAATGGCAGTTATACCTTCGACCTCTGGGGTGGCCAACGTGCCGCCTGGGAAGCCGCTTTGGGCCGCGCCCGCGCCAGCGAGGTAGACCGCAAGGCCGCTGAGCTGACCGTGGCCGCCAACGTTACACGCGCCTACAACCAACTGGGTCAGGCTTACGTCATGCTCGACCTGGCCGAGCAAGACCTCAAGCGTACCCGCGGCATGCTCGATCTTGCCCAGCGGCGTGTCTCGGCGGGCCTGGACAGTGAGTTCCAGCTGCAACAGACCCAGAGCCTGGAAGCCGCCTCGGAGGCGCAGCTCACTGCTGCCAAGCAGTCTGTAGAAAGTGCGCAGATCCGTCTGGCCGTCCTGTTGGGTAAAGGTCCTGACCGGGGTGCCAGCATTGGTCGTCCACAACTGATTGCACCCAAGACAATCGCACTGCCCAGCCAACTGCCTGCCGAGCTGATCGGTCGTCGTCCCGACCTGGTAGCCGCACGCTGGCGTGTGGAGGCCGCTTCGCAGGACATTGATTCAAGCCGGACCAATTTCTATCCAAACCTCAACCTGGTCGCCGCGGCCGGTACCGATGCCCTGCTGGGCGACGCCCTGTTTGGAGCACCCAGCCGCTTCTTCAATATCGGTCCGGCCCTGTCGCTGCCGATCTTTGACGGTGGTCGCCGCCGGGCTGATCTGGCCAGCCGCAACGCCGATTACGACCTGGCCGTCGCCCAGTACAACCAGACGCTGGTCAATGCTCTTGGTGATATCGGCGACAGTATTTCCCGGCTGCGCTCGCTGAATCAGCAGATTCAGGAACAGCAGCGTGCCCGCGACATTGCTCAGGCGTCTTTCGACATCGCGATGCAGCGTTACGGCGCCGGTATCGGCAGTTATCTCGATGCGCTGAGTGTCGAGCAACAACTGCTTCAGGCAGACCGCCAACTGGCCAGCCTCGCGACGGAGCGTATTGATACCTCCGTCCTGCTGATGCAGGCGCTAGGTGGTGGCTTTGAACCCTCTTCTGACACACCGGCTCTGCAACCGGGCCCACGTGTAACTTCGGATCGCTGAGACGTAAGACATGGCTGAATCAAACGCACAAACCGCCACTAACGAGAACAGCAAGCCCAAATCCGGCAAGCGCAAGTTCTTTCTTTTGCTCCTGCTTCTGCTCGTCATCCTGGGAGCAGTGGGCGCTTACTTCTATCACACACTCTATGGCCGTTTTCATGAGGGCACCGATGATGCCTATGTGAGCGGCAACGTTGTCCAGATCATGCCGCAGGTGACCGGTACGGTTGTCAGCATTACCGCTGACGATGGTGACTTGGTGCATGAGGGTCAGGTCCTGGTGAAGTTCGACCCGAGCGACACCGAAGTCGCGCTGCAGAGCGCTGAGGCCAATCTGGCCAAGACGGTTCGTCAGGTCCGCGGCCTGTACAGCAATGTGGACAGCTACAAGGCCCAGGTAGCTTCACGCAAGGTCGAGCTGGAACGTGCACGATCCGACTACAAGCGTCGTCAGGATCTGGCACGCGGCGGTGCGATCTCGCAGGAAGAACTGTCCCACGCCCGTGATACGCTGAACGCAGCCGAAAATGCACTGACCAGCGCCGAGCAACAACTCAGCACCAGCCGCGCGCTGGTAGACGATACGGTGATCGCGTCCCATCCCGATGTGAAAGCCGCCGCCGCCCAGCTGCGTCAGGCCTATCTGAACAATGCCCGCAGCACCATCATCGCACCGGTGACAGGCTATGTAGCCCAGCGCTCGGTACAGGTTGGCAGCCGCGTACAGCCGGGTACAGCGCTGATGGCCGTGGTGCCACTGGATCAGATCTGGATCGACGCCAACTTCAAGGAAACCCAGCTCAGCGACATGCGCATCGGTCAGCCGGTTGAAATTCATTCCGACCTGTACGGTGAAGATGTGAAGTATCACGGTACGGTAGAGAGCCTGGGGGTCGGCACCGGCAGCGCGTTTTCCCTGCTGCCCGCCCAGAATGCCAGCGGCAACTGGATCAAGATCGTGCAGCGCCTACCTGTGCGGATTCGCCTGGATCAGGATGCGCTGGAAAAGCACCCGCTGCGCATTGGCCTGTCGATGAACGTCGACGTCGACCTGCATGATCTGGACGGCCCGGTCCTGGCGCAAAAGCCGCTGGCCCAGCCCCGTTATGCTACCGACGTCTATACCCGCCAGCTGGAGGATGCCGATCGCCTGATCGAGCGTCTGATCCACGAGAACGGCCCGGCCTCCCGTGATGTAGCCAAGCGCTAATCGGAGATCACATGAGCGATTCTGCATTCCGCCCGGCGAGCCTGGTGCTCGCCACGGTCGGCCTGTCGCTGGCCACCTTCATGCAGGTGCTGGATACCACCATTGCCAACGTGGCCCTGACCACGATTTCAGGCAATCTGGGCGTAAGCTCCGAGCAGGGTACATGGGTAATCACATCGTTTGCTGTCAGCAACGCGATTGCCCTGCCCCTGACCGGCTGGATGGCACGTCGCTTCGGTGAGGTAAAGCTGTTCCTTGCTGCGGTGGTGCTATTCGTCATCACTTCGTTCCTGTGTGGCATCGCGCAATCGATGCCACAACTGGTATTTTTCCGGGCGCTGCAAGGGTTCGTGGCCGGGCCGCTATATCCCATGGCCCAGACGCTGCTGCTATCAATCTTTCCGGCTGCCAAGCGAGGGATGGCCCTGGCGCTCCTGGCCATGGTCACGGTGGTGGCTCCCATCATCGGCCCGATTGCCGGTGGCTGGATCACGGATAACTACACCTGGCCCTGGATTTTCTTTATCAACGTTCCCATCGGTATCTTTGCCACCCTGGTGGTTTGGGCACAGCTGGGCAAAAAGCCGGAGCAGATCATTCGGCAGCCGATCGACTATGTGGGCCTGACGCTTCTGGTAATCGGTGTCGGTGCCCTGCAGGTTGTACTGGATAAAGGCAACGACCTGGACTGGTTCGAATCAAACTTCATTGTCATTGGCAGCTTGATTGCCGTCATCGCGTTGATAGCCTGTGTAATCTGGGAGCTGACCGATAAGCATCCCATCGTGAATCTTCGGCTATTCAAATACCGTAACTTCACATTCGGAACGCTGGCCCTGGTACTGGGCTATTCAGGCTTCTTTGGCATCAACCTGCTTCTGCCCCAGTGGCTGCAAACTCAGTTGGGTTATACGCCGGTCTGGGCGGGTCTTGCCGCTGCGCCAATGGGATTTTTGCCTGTGTTCCTGTCGCCGCTGGTTGGCCGGTTCGCCCATAAGACAGACCTGCGCCTGCTTGCCGGTGGCTCCTTCCTGGTGATCGGTGCCTCGTGCTTCATGCGTGCCACGTTCAATACCGAGGTTGATTATCGCCATATCGCTGAAGTGCAGATGTTCATGGGGCTGGGAATTGCGCTGTTTTTCATGCCTACAACCAGCATTCTGTTGTCCAGCCTGCCGCCTAAAGACATTGCGGACGGCTCCGGGCTTGCGACATTTTTACGGGTGCTGGGCGGTAGTTTCGCGTCGTCACTGACGACCTGGATCTGGGCACGCCGCGCCACGTTCCACCATGCTCAGCTGACCGAGCAGGTAACGGTGTATGACCCAGCGACACGGGACTACATTTCGATGCTGGGGGGTCCTTCTCACGCCACGTACGCCCAGCTCGATCGCGTGGTCGAAAGTCAGGCCTATATGCTGTCCACCATTGATTATTTCACGTTGCTCGGCTGGATGTTCATGGGCCTGTTCCTGATCATCTGGCTGGCCAAGCCACCTTTCGGCGCCAAGGGCCCCGCTCCTGCAGGCGGCGATCACTGACCAAAAGGCCGGCATGGAAACATGCCGGCCTTTTGTTTTGGCGATTGATCAGTCGACGCAAATCAGACCGCAGCGAAGAAAAGAAAAACAATACACAGCATGCCGAGGGCCCATACCTTGGAGCGCTGGGTTGCACGGTCCTTGATATACAGCCAGGTATAAATGATACGGCTGACCACGAACAGGAGCGCCAGGAAATTGATCGTTCCCTGAGCCGCACCTCCGGTGACATGCGCCACGATCACGGCAGCGGCAAACAGCGGTGTAATTTCAAACGCATTCTGCTGCGCTGCGTTAGCACGTGCCTGAGGCCCTTCCAGCTTGGCAAGGAAATCACGTGGATGCCGGTTGTTATCCGGCGTAAAGCCACTGCCGGTAAATTTTGCGTACGCCGCGGCGCCATAGGGAATGAGGTAGGCGAATAGGATGCACCAGTAGCCGAACGTCATGGGAATTCCTTGAATTGGCAGACCTGATAGTGACCTGTTTATAAGCCAAAGGTTAGGGCTTTTCCAGACTCTGCACGCTTGATATCCGCTTTCCAGCGAGACGGACATATCAACAAGATGATCCAGGCACCCTCATGGCCTTGGCTACCGTTGTGACTTTTGTCCGCAGCCGGTGCCCTAAAAAACTGTAACTTTCCGCGTCTATAGGTGTTCTTAATGAGAATTACCTAATGGCCATCATGGCCTCTACTTTCTATCCGCTGTACTGAAAGGATGTTCAATGCTTGAACTCGCCGCTGCCTTTATCTGTTTTACTGCGCTGCTCACTTATGTGAACTACCGGTTCGTCGGTCTGCCGCCCACGATCGGCGTCATGGTGATTGCACTGGTGTTCAGTGTGCTGCTGCAAATTGCGTCGGCGCTGGGGTTTCCCATGCTGGAGGAAACCATTGAAAGGCTGATCCAGCGAATCGACTTCAACGAATTGTTGATGAACTGGATGTTGTCATTCCTGTTATTTGCCGGCGCCTTGCACGTCAATGTTCAGGATCTTCGCAGCTACCGCTGGCCGATCGGCCTTCTGGCTACCCTGGGCGTTCTCGTTTCTACCGCCCTGATCGGCGGAACGGCCTATTACGTCTTTCCCTTGCTGGGCTGGCATGTAGACCTGGTGTATTGCCTGCTGTTTGGCGCGCTGATTTCTCCAACCGACCCGATTGCCGTTCTTGGAATACTGCGTTCAGCCAAGGCGCCAAAATCACTGGAAATCACCATCGTGGGTGAGTCCCTGTTCAATGACGGCGTTGCTGTTGTGGTGTTTACCGTGCTGCTCGGCATTCTCGCCTCCGGCGAGACACCCTCCGCCGGGCACGCTGTCATGCTGTTTGTCGAGGAAGCCTTGGGCGGCATCCTGTTCGGCTCGGTGATCGGCTATGTCACCTACCGGATGCTCAAAAGCATCGATCAGTACCAGATCGAGGTGCTCCTGACGCTTGCGCTGGTTATTGGCGGCGCTGCCGTGGCTCCCCACCTGCATGTATCCGGTCCGATTGCAATGGTCGTGGCCGGCCTGTTCATCGGCAATCGTGGCCGTGAAAAAGCGATGTCCGATACCACACGCCGCTATGTGGACGGCTTCTGGGAGCTGATCGACGAGATCCTCAATGCCATGCTGTTCGTGCTCATCGGCATGGAGCTTTTGCTGCTGCCTGTGACAGGACTGCACGTGGCCGCCGCTGTGGCCTTTACCCTGGCCATCCTGCTTATCCGCTGGATCAGCGTGACACCGGTCGTGATGCTGACGCCGCACTGGCGACACATGGCCAGGGGCACCATGGGCATTCTGACCTGGGGCGCACTGCGGGGCGGGATTTCAGTGGCGCTGGCCCTGTCGCTACCGGTAGGGCCGGAACGGGACCTGATCCTGACCATCACCTATATACTGGTGTTGTTCTCCATCCTCATGCAGGGCCTGACCATCGGCCGAGTCGTACGTCGCGTGACGGGTAACGCTCCCTCGGAGCCTGATCAGCACGGGCACTAAGCGTTACCGGTGCTACGGCCGTCCTGACCGTAGCACCGCCCGGGTGGCCTTTCGTCGGTCACCCAGCCATTCCTCCCGCCTATTGAGCCAGGTCAGTATGCACTGACGGCTACCTGTCTATCCTTGCGCTAATCAAGGCGTACTCCGCGCCCGCACTGACTGTCAGGGAGGTGTTATGACAGACCTCAGCGCCCGCGTGACCATCAACGGCCACAGTATTGAGACTTCAATCAGCCGCTCGCTTCTAGAGGCGGTGATCGACTCCGGACAGCCGCTCACCGATGGTGTCGGCTGCATGGGCCAAGGTGTATGCGGCTCCTGCCGCGTGCTGCTGCGCCGCAAGGATTCACGTGAAGTCACGACGGCCCTGGCTTGTGAAACCGCCGTGGAGGACGGCATGCAGGTCAGCTTTCTGGATCATCTGCCGATGAACCGCCATCACACCTACACCACCAACGACTGGGACGATACCTGGAACCTGCTGGATCGCATCAACAGCGCCTTTCCCGAAGCCAGCCACTGTCGGCACTGCGGCGGATGCGACCGTGCCTGTCCCAAGCACCTTGAGGTCCAGAAAGGCGTAAACCTGGCCGCGTCGGGCGATTTGAGCGCAGCCAAGGTGTTCGATGAATGCATCATGTGCAACCTCTGCACCATTGCCTGCCCGGAACACATCTCGCCCAACCACCTGGGGCTGTACATTCGCCGGATGACGGCATCCGTGATGTTGCGTCCTTCCGACCTACTGCTGCGACTACGTCAGATCGACCTGGGCGTCATGCCGGTCGATCCAAACGTCGAGCTCACCTGAGGATTTGGCCATGAGCGGAATTGCCTACGAACTTGCCCTGGCGAACCTGAGCCGGTGCGACGGCATGGCGCCCCCGGCAGTGGACAAAACACCATTGTTGCAACGCTATCACCCGGACTACCAGGAGGGCACTCGTATTCGCCTGAGCATCGGGGCCAACCGCGGTGATGAATGCCCCTCCCGGCTGGCCGCTCTACTGCAGAGCAATGCGCAGATCAGTGATGCCGATCTGGCAGGTGCACCGGTCATCAATACCGAAGTACTGGTCATCGGAGGCGGCGGTGCAGGCTGTGCGGCCGCGCTGACAGCCGCCGAACAGGGGCGACGCGTCATCCTGGCGACCAAGCTACGCCTGGGTGACAGCAATACCGTCATGGCGGAAGGCGGGATCCAGGCCGCTGTCGGTGAAGAGGACAGCCTGCAGCGTCACTTCGAGGATACTCTACGCGCCGGCCACCTGTGTGCCGACCGTACGCTGGTGGCTCGCCTGGCAGAGTCGGGACCTGATTGCATTCGTTGGCTGATTAGCCGCGGCATGCTGTTCGACCTGGCCGAAGGCAGCCCGGTAGGTGGCAAACTCTTGCGCAAGAAACCCGGCGGTGCAACATGCGCCCGCATCCTTTCCTACCGCGACTATACCGGCCTTGAGCTGATGCGCGTCCTGCGTGAGGCCGTGGAGCTGGATGACCGTATCTCGCTGTGGAATCGCTGCCCGCTGGTAGAGCTGCTCTCCGACGAGAGCGGCCAATGCGTAGGAGCCGTGCTGTACAACCTCGACTGGCATGGGTTCATTCTGGTACGCGCCAGCCGGGTAATCCTGGCGACAGGCGGCGCGGGACGGCTGCACCTGAACGACTTCCCAACATCCAACCACTACGGTGCAACCGCAGACGGACTGGTGCTCGCGTATCGGATGGGTGCTCGACTGCGGGAGCTGGATTCGTTCCAGTACCACCCGACCGGCCTAGCCTGGCCTTCGCACCTGGTTGGCGGCTTGATTTCCGAGGCGGCGCGCTCTGCTGGCGCCTGGCTGATCAATGGTGAAGGCAGGCGCTTTGTTGATGAGCTGCAACCACGCGATGTAGTGGCCGCTGCCATTCTCAAGGAGTGCGCAGAGGGCCGTGGGGTGGAGCGTGACGGTAATCTGGGCGTCTTCCTGGATACCCCCGGTCTTGAGCGCAGGCATCCGGGCATCCTGGAAGAGCGACTGGTCAGTCTGGGGCATCTGGCCCATCGCTGCGGAATCGATCCCAAGGTCAAGCCCATGATGGTACGGCCTACCCTGCACTACCAGAACGGCGGTGTGGAAATCGACGAACACGGCGCGACAGCCATACCCGGCCTGTATTGCGCAGGCGAAATCAGCGGTGGCATCCACGGCCGTAACCGCATGATGGGCAATGCCTTGCTGGAAATCATCGCGTTCGGCCGCCGGGCGGGGCAGCATGCAGGCGCGACAGCCAGTCCGAAACCCGCCCCCAAGGTAGGTCTTTATCACCTGTACGACTGGCAGCGGCAAATCACATTGGCAGGGCTGCCCACCCATGTCTGCGGCCCCTGTCTGTTTCCTGATTACGGCAATTTCGATCTGCGCCGCGATGTGGCCCTGCGTGCCAGCGCACCCGGTGCCGTTCAGGCCATGCTGGCCGGCATGACGCCGTCCTGAGGAGTACCGTCATGAGTTTCACACCTGTTCTGCTCTCACCCTCAGCCCAGGTCGGAGCCAATCTGCAAGCCTGGTTCGCTCAGGGCGGCGGCCAGGGATTACGTCAGGCACTGGCCGCGCCGCACGCCATCATCCCCCTTCTGGAGGAAGCCGGCCTAAGGGGTATGGGAGGTGCCGGCTTTCCTACCCATCGCAAATGGGCACCTGCGGCTGCGCAACCGTCATACCTGGATAAATACGTCGTCTGCAACGGCAATGAAGATGAACCCGGTACCTTCAAGGATCGCGTACTGCTGGAAAAATCCCCACATCAGGTCATCGAAGGTGCACTGATTGCCGCCACGGCCATTGGGGCCAACCATGTACTGCTCTATGTGAATCCCCATCAGCACGCGTCCGTCGTGTCATTGGGACAGGCCGTACAGCAATGGCAGACAGAGCCGCTCTTTCAGGAGCTGGCAGCTCTGCAGGGTCGACCAATTGACCTGCGCGTAGTGGAAAGCTCGGGGCTGTACATTGGGGGCGAAGAAACAGCCGTTATTGCCACCCTCGACGGAGGCTTTCCCTTCCCCCATCGCAAGCCGCCTTACCCGGCCGAGTGCGGGATGGATAACAAGCCTACCCTTATCAACAACACCGAGACGCTGGCCAACGTCTCGCATATCCTGCGGCACGGTGCAGACTGGTATCGCCATCTGGGTATGGGCAGCGCTGCAGGTACCAAGCTCTACTCGCTTTCCGGCGATGTGCTCAAGCCGGGGCTGTACGAACTGCCGATGGGTACGTCGCTGCGCGCGCTCATTTTCGAGCACGGCGGCGGCATGCTGCAGGGCCGCGCCTTCAAGGCCGTCTTTACCGGCGGCCCATCTAATACACTGTTAACCGAACAGCACCTTGATGTAGCGCTGGATTTCGATTCTGTGAAGGCACGCGGGTCCAGCCTGGGGACCGGGGCCATGATTGTGATCTCCGAAGGCACCAGCATCGTACGCAAGGTGGCCGAGTATGTGGACTTCTTTGCTGCAGGTTCCTGCGGGCAATGTCCACCTTGTAAAACAGGTACTTATCAGCTGTCTCGCCTGCTGCGACGGATCGATACCGGTGGCGGCCTGCACAGTGATCTGCGTGCCCTGGAAAGCTTGTGCGAGTTACTGCCCGGCAGCGGGCGCTGCGGCTTGATCGACGGCGCAGTAACAGTCGTGCGTAGCTCACTGATGCAGTTCAGGGAAGATTATCAGCGGCAACTGATCGACTAATCTGCGACAATTGGCCGCTCTAGCGCGCTTATCAATGGGGCAGAATACGACCTATTGATTAGGGCGCTAACGTTAGTTTTGGTCTACGGTGCCCGCAGCTCCGCCCCGTCATGACAATGATAAGACTGGAAAGCGGGCATGCTTCTATCCTTGCTGTGAGGTTCCACTGATGAGTGATCGCATCCGCCACCCCGCGTTCGCTGCCCTACGCATGTCTGCCGAGCAGGCAGCTCGCCATATTCGCCATGGCATGACCGTTGGCATGAGCGGTTTTACCGGCGCAGGTTACCCCAAGGCCGTTCCTGGTGCCCTGGCCCAGCACATTACCGAAGTCCATGGCCGAGGCGAGCCGTTTCGTATTCGTGTCCTGACGGGCGCATCCACTGCACCTGAACTGGACGGTGCGCTGGCCCGCGTCGACGGTATCGAGTTGCGTGTACCGTTCCAGTCCGACCCCGAGCTGCGCAGCCGCATCAATGCCGGCCAGCTGGATTACATGGATATTCATCTGGGGCAACTGGCCGAAAAGGTTCGCTACGGCTTTTTCGGCAAGGTTGACATTGCCGTGGTGGAAGTAACCGCCATTCGTGAAGACGGCAGCCTGGTGCCCTCCTCCTCGGTCGGCAACAACAAGACCTGGCTGGACATGGCCGATGCCGTGATTCTGGAGGTGAACCGCTGGCAGCCGGATGCGCTCGACGGTATGCACGACATCTTCTATGACACCGCCTTGCCGCCCAACCGTACCCCTATCCCACTGACCCATCCGGGTGAGCGTGTAGGTGAGCCTTATTTGCAGGTGCCGTTGGAGAAAGTAGTGGCCGTGGTCGAGACCGACGCGCCAGACCGCAACAGCCCGTTCAAGGCACCGGATGCTGCCTCCAAAGCCATTGCCGAGCATATGATCGATTTCCTGCGCTTCGAAGTGCGTCAGGGTCGTATTCCGGCCAACCTGCTACCGATCCAGTCCGGGGTCGGCAACATCGCCAATGCCTTCATGCAGGGGCTGGGCGAAAGCGAATTCGCGGGCCTGACCGCCTTTACCGAAGTAATCCAGGACGGCATGCTCGAACTCCTGATCAGCGGCAAGATGGACCTGGCGGCCGCTACCTCGTTCTCCCTGAGCCCCGCCGGTATCGACCGCTTCCTCGAACACTCGGAGATGCTGCGCAAGAAAATCATCCTGCGCCAGCAAGGCGTGAGCAACCACCCCGAGCTGGTGCGTCGCCTGGGCTGTATCGCACTCAACGGAATGATCGAGGCCGACATTTACGGCAACGTGAACTCCACGCACCTCATGGGCACCCAGATGATGAACGGCATCGGTGGCTCGGGCGACTTTGCCCGTAATGCCTACCTGTCTGTCTTTATGGCGCCGAGCACGGCAAAGAATGGCCTGATCTCCACGATTGTGCCGATGGTGAGTCACGTCGATCACACTGAGCACGATGTCAGTGTCATCGTGACCGATCAGGGTCTGGCTGATCTGCGCATGCTCAGTCCTAAGCAGCGGGCCAAGGTCATCCTGGAAAAATGCGTTCACCCCAGCTACCGCGACATGCTGGCGGACTACATCGATCGGGCCAACAGTGGCAGCTATGGCAAACATACGCCTCACCTGTTGCCGGAAGCCCTCTCCTGGCATGAGCGCTATCTGGTGACGGGTAGCATGTTCCGCCCGGAAGCCAATCAGGCACAGGATTGATTCTGCCCTGACGAAAAAGCCCCAGCGTCTATTAGGCGCTGGGGCTTTTTATACGCTCAAAGTGGGGCAGGGTCACCTAATGCGCCAGCTGCTCCCGCACAGACCACATACCTACGGTATGCAGAAGAGGTCTGTGTAACTCGAAATCGGGTTGGTCAGCTCAGGGCCTTGATCAACTCGTCTTTCTTCATGCGCGAGCGACCGGTAACGCCTTGCTCTGCGGCTTTCTTCATTAGTTCATCACGTGTCATGTCACTCAGCGATGTACTGCCGCGACGTCCGCGCGTCGACGCGCTACGACTGGGTGAGCGTCCTGAATTCGGCGAATGCCCATGCTTGGTTGCGACCGCACGGCGAGCAGAGTCCTTACGATCGGCGCGCTTGGCCGTCTCGCTTTTCTGTTTGCCGGAGCCACTCTTGTTGCCGCCACCAGACTGCTTGTTGACGGTAGCCCAGGCACGCGCCTCCGCCTGATCTTCCGACATGCCCTTGGCTTCGTAGCTTTCCTCAATGTGCTCGGCCTTGCGCTTTTGTTTATCGCTGTAGGTTGACTTGTCGCCGCGTGGCATAGGTGCCTCCTATTCAGACGGATCAGTCTTCGGCTTTGATCGTTGCTACGTCATCAGCCCGGACGCGAATCTGGCGGCCGGAAACGTCTTTGAATTCATAGAAACCATCGGCAGTTTTAGTGTTGGGTTTGTCCTGGGTGATGTACTCGGTACCATCCTGCAGGGTCACAACCGTGGCGGTGGAACAACCGCCCAAAACAACAGCGCTCAACAGCAGTAATACACCCGCAAAACTCTGTGTCAGGTTTTCCCTGAATGCGCGAATCATTGCGCTACTCCATCATCCAGTCGGTGGATCGAAACATCACTGATGCCCACGATAGGCAAGCCCGGTTCGAGATCGAACAGCAGGTACTGTGCATCGTTGACAGCAATCAGATGCTTGACGGCCAGCTCACGAACCACATCGGTGACCGGTACGTTCAGGTCGGCAATGCGGTCGGTGTGGGGCTCGCCCAGCAATTTGTAGTGAATTTCATACTCCTGGCCCATATCGCTCATGGCTTCGGTCTCCCTGAGTGAGATACACCTGTTTTGAGAGGTATAACCCTTCACTTGTTCTGTCACGCCCGCTGAACGGTCGCTTCGTTGCGGCCTGACAGATAAACGGTAAAGCCTGATTAGTTCCCTCTTCTCATCTGCTGAAGCAGAGCTTTGCACTGGTTGTCCTGACTGTTATTGCTCGGGGCCACAAGTGCCAGCAGGCCCGCAGCCGGGGCGGCAAATGTGGCAAGCAGTGCGGCAGCGGCGCCCCGTGCAGCCAAGGGCAAGGGTTTGACGCCTGGCGAAGGATTCTTCAATGTTCCCCGCACATACAAAGGCGAGCGGAGCGAGAAGATGCGATAGCCCTTGCTGTGCGGCTCAATGGACAGGTCAATCTGCTCGTTAGCAAAGTTGACGGTGCCGTCGATGTTGATCAAAGCGTTTTCCGTATCGAATACGAAGACACGCGTCTTCATCAGTCCATTCGTGACCTGCAGATCCGACGCAGCGCAATTGATCGCCACCTCATCGTCACCAAACAGGCGGCTGACCAGATAGTTGCCCACATTAAGGCCAGCGATTTCCATCAGACTACGACTGATGGAGCCATCATTCATCAGCACCTTGAGTTCACCATTGCTGCTGCCCAGCAGTGCTGCGACCGAGTTACCCGTTCCCGTCAGGGTGGCATCACCGTTGAGTTCGCCAAAGCTGTCACGCATAGCTTCAACCGTAGGGAACAGCTGCTTGAGTTTGACGCCCCGTATGTGCAGATCCATCCGGGCGGGCATGGGGCTCTTGTCTCCTTCCAGGCGAACCGTGCTATTCAGCGCACCGCCTGCGGCGCCAAAGCGCAGTGGATCGATGAGCAGGACGCCATCGGTCAGCTTCAGATGCAGATACAGATCAGACAGCGGCAATGAGGCATTCTGAACGATGCGCTGGCCGGTAAACTTCACGTCGGCATCCATGGCGCGCCACCGTTCGGTACGAAACTCGGAAACAGGTAGCGCCTTGTTTGCGGGCTGCTTATTCTCTTCACCGCGGGCCTGCTTCTGCTCGGCAGAGTCGGCGCCGATAAGAGGCGCCAGATCAGCAAAAAGCAGCTGATTTGAGGTCAGTTCGCCGGTCAGTTTTGGCCGTGGCTTGCCCCCTGTATATTGCAGATCTCCATGAAGATCGCTCTGCCCTACCTTTCCAGAAAAGTCCTCGTATTGGAAACGTGGCCCCGCCGGGTCGTTGAGGACAACGGTAAGGTGTCCATCAGTCGAGTACGGCGCCGTTTCCGGGAGCGTTACGCCCGTCAGGCGATAGAGCTGCCCCAGGCTCTGTCCGGACAGTTTGAGCCGCAGATCCAGAGCCCCCAACTTGAGCGGTTCGGTCAGCGTTCCGAAGACATTCAGGTGCGTGGCACCCGCGCGGACATCGGCCTGAATGGGAAAGGGTGCGTCCGGATCATGCAATGCCAGTAGCCCACCGATCTTGCCGCTGCCCTCCACGGCTTGCTCCTTGTACCGGCCCTTCACGGTCCAGCCAAATTGCAGTGCCTGGGTCTGTTTGACATTGGCCCGCTGCCGCTGAGTCCCGGCCTGCCCAACGATGTCGGCATAGGCAATGGGAGCATCCAGTGAGGTGATCATGGTTTTGACGTGGGCCTGTACGATGTCATCGTCATAGGCGACCTGGCCTGCATCAAAACCAATGGTGCCGATGTCCACGGTCCAGGCTGAGGATGCTTCGTTCGGATTCTTTTCCTGTTTGTCGCCTTGGTCAAAGGTCCAGGTATTACGGCCATCGGCCAGGCGTTGCAGGTTGGCTTCCGGCTTGGTCACGTCGATACGTGGGATATAGACCTGCTTGCTCAAAAGCGCCAGAGGCGAGATCCGCAACTGTACCCGGTCCAGGTGTACGAAGCGTGGATTGCTTGCCCAGGAAGGATTGCCGATCTCGATGTTTTCCGCCGAGATGTGCGGCCACGGGACCCAGGCCCGCCAGCCGCCCTGATCCGTTTCGCGGCGCCAGTCCACACCCAGGTTGCCATTGATGGCAAACGAACGGTTGAGCGCGGCTGACGCTTTGTCGTTGATGGTAGGCTTGAGCCGGTTCCAGTCGAACGTCGAGACGAAGACGATCATTACGACGATTAACGCCACCAGGATGCCTAGCGTCCAGACGATGATTTTCCGGGTCCGTGTCACGCCTTTTCTCCGTTTCGCCAGCCATCAGAAGGTCACGGCGTTATGCCATGTACCTACTACGTCAACGACGAACGGCAGTGGTTCAACCGCTCGCTCAGCGACCTCCAGAAATGTCGAGTATCGCACCGCTGGCATAAGAGGCCTCATCCGACAGCAACCAGATGATTCCGGCGGCAATCTCTTGCGGCTCACCTGCCCGGCCCATGGGCGTCGTGACACCAAGCCGCAAACCGCGGTCAGGATCGCCGCCACTGGCATGAATCTCGGTCAGGGTCAGACCAGGACGTACCGCGTTGACGCGCACGCCCTGCGATCCCAGCTCTTTGGAAAGCCCTAGCGTCATGGTGTCGATTGCGCCCTTGGATGCAGCATAATCGACGTATTCATTGGGTGAACCCAGCCGCGAGGCAACCGAAGACACATTTACGATCACCCCGCCTCGGCCGCCTCGCTCGGTAGACATGCGCCGTGCAGCCTCACGCGCGCACAGGAAGGCGCCCAGGATGTTCACCTCGAACATGCGCCGCATACGGTCGATGGGCATATCGGCAAGCTGCAGGGACTGCGCCGTGATACCGGCGTTGTTGACCAACCCGTCCAGCCCGCCAAACTTGTGTTGAATGGTATCGAACATGGCCAGAACGTCCGCCTCGACGGACACATCGCCACGAATGGCAATCGCCTCGCCACCAGCCTGCTCTACCAGCGCCACACATTCATTAGCCGCCGTCTCGTCAGCCGTGTAGTTCACACCCACACGCCAGCCGCGTGCACCGGCCAGTCGCGCTGCTTCACGACCGATACCCCGGCTGGCGCCGGTAATCAGAATAATCTTGCTCATGGAGGCCTCTCTTATTCGGAAAGTCCGCTCAGCTTAGGCAGGAATTGGTGAGGGTGCGAGCGGCAAGGCGAATAGGACAGGTGCTGTTACATATCGCGAATGACCTTGAGCCCCTCGTGATCGGTGTGCGGGGAGCCAAACAGGTCGGCATAGCGCATTGTCGCGTTGGCATGCTCGCGCATGAGAGCTTCTGCACGCGCGCCCTGTCTGTTTACCAGGGCATCGACGATGGCATGGTGCTGCATGTGCGCAAAGTTGAAGCGCCGATATTCTCGGGCCATGTCGTTGCGATCCACTGCCAGCGAGCTGACCGAGGCAAACGGCAAGTGATCGTTACGCGCCAAGGCATGACTGATCGCAGGATTACCGCTGGCCTCAATAATGACCTGATGAAAGCGCCGGTTGAAATCATGGTAAACCTCCATGTCTTCCTCGGTGACATAACCTTTGGCAAACAGGACATCTCCCGTGGCAAGGCACTGCTGCAAGGCTTCCTGAGTCGTTGGATCCAAACCGCGTTCTGCCGCCTGTCGCGCCGCCAGCCCCTCCAATACACCCCGGACTTCCACCGCACCTGCAATCTCTTCGCCAGTCACCGTCCGCACGGTATAACCACGGCCTTCGTTCTTGGACAGCAATCCTTCCTGCTCCAGCGTCCGAAAGGCCATACGCACCGGCATGCGCGAAACCCCCAGCCGCTCGGCGGTAGGAATTTCCACCAGCCGCTCACCGGCCGGTAATTCACCGGACACGATCATTTTCCGTAATGTGACCAACACCCGTTGTCCTGGCTTGCTCATGAGGTCCTCTCGGCGCTGTAATCAATTCATCTTAGCGCAGGCAGCTTCCGGCTGGGCACGACACCTGCGGCAGCTATCGTCAGGGAGCAACCCGGCGTTCGTCGAACCCAATGGCCGTTAATCGCACCAAAAATGGATCCAATAGTGACTTATAGATTGACTCAGGATCTGTATAGCGCGAAGTATTGGATCCAATAAAAACAAAACAGCCCTGCGAGGAGCCCACCATGTTCCCGAAAAATACGTGGTATGTAGCCTGTACGCCTGACGAGATCGCCGATAAACCGCTCGGCCGTCAGATTTGTGGTGAAAAGATCGTTTTCTACCGTGGTCCGGAAGGCAAGGTCGCGGCCCTGGAGGATTTCTGCCCTCACCGTGGCGCCCCCCTCTCGCTGGGCTTTGTACGTGACGGCGCCCTTGTATGCGGCTATCACGGCCTGGAGATGGGCTGCGATGGCAAGACCGTTGCCATGCCAGGCCAACGCGTTCGTGGTTTCCCCTGTATCCGTCAATATCCGGTCGAAGAGCGCTACGGCTTCATCTGGGTCTGGACCGGCGAGGCCGAAAAAGCCGATCCTGCCCTGATTCATCATCTGGAATGGGCCGACAACCCCGAGTGGGCATATGGCGGCGGCCTGTATCACATCAACTGTGACTATCGCTTGATGATCGACAACCTCATGGACCTGACCCATGAGACCTATGTCCATGCCAGCAGCATCGGGCAGAAGGAGATCGATGAAGCCGCACCCATCACGAAAGTGGAAGGCGATACCGTCATCACTAGCCGCCATATGGAAAACATCATGGCCCCGCCCTTCTGGCGCATGGCCTTGCGCGGCAACAACCTGGCGGATGACGTCCCCGTGGATCGCTGGCAGATCTGCCGCTTCACGCCACCAAGCCATGTTCTGATTGAAGTGGGTGTGGCCCATGCCGGGCATGGCGGTTACGAGGCCGATCCCAAATACAAGGCCTCCAGCATTGTGGTCGACTTCATTACACCGGAGACCGAGACCTCTATCTGGTACTTCTGGGGCATGGCGCGCAATTTCAGACCTGAAGACGAGGCGCTGACGGCGACCATCCGTGAAGGCCAGGGCAAGATCTTCTCCGAAGACCTGGAAATGCTGGAACGTCAGCAACAGAACCTGCTGGCCTATCCCGAACGGCAACTGCTGAAGCTGAACATCGACGCGGGCGGCGTACAGTCGCGCCGGATTCTGGATCGCCTCATCGAAAGCGAGCGTAGCGCAGCTGCCCCGCTGGGCATGATTGCTACCGCCTGATGCCCCTGGCGCCTCCTTCGTACAGAGGCGCCTGCTATTGAGGTGGCTTGCATGGCAGGCCACTCAGCCGAGGACTTTATCGTGATCGACGTTCTGATCGTTTCGAAGAAAACCGAAGCCACGGACATCTGCAGCCTCGAGCTGGCCAGTGTCGATGGCTCACCCTTGCCGGAATTCAGTGCCGGCTCGCATATCGATGTGCACTTGCCGGATGGCATCGTTCGGCAATATTCGCTCTGCAACCCGCCAAGCGAGCGCCATCGCTATCAGATTGCCGTTCTCAAGGACCCCGCCTCCCGTGGCGGCTCGCTCGGTGTTCATCAGCTCAAGGAAGGTACACACCTCACTATCAGCGAGCCGCGCAATCTGTTTCCCCTGGCGCATGGCGCCAAACGCAGCCTGCTGTTTGCTGGCGGTATCGGCGTGACGCCCATTCTGTGCATGGCCGAGCGTCTGTCGAATATGGCCGCAGACTTCGAGATGCATTACTGCACCCGCTCCGCCGATCGCACGGCATTCGTCGAGCGAATCAGCACCTCACCGTTTGCCGGTCAGGTACATTTTCACCATGACGATGGCCCCGCGCAGCAGAAGCTGGACGCCACTCAAGTGCTGGGCCAGCCGGAGCCGGATGTACACGTGTACGTGTGCGGCCCGACAGGCTTCATGGAGTACGTTCTCAGCACAGCCAAAGCCAACGGTTGGCCGGAGGAGCAACTGCATCGTGAATATTTTGCGGCAGCACCCACCGATACCTCCAACGATGGCAGCTTCGACCTCAGGATTGCCAGCACCGGACAGACCCTGCATGTTCCCGCTGAACGTACCGCACTCGACGTTCTGCTGGAGGCGGGGTTCGACATTCCGATGTCCTGTGAGCAAGGTATCTGCGGCACCTGTCTGACCCGCGTGCTGGACGGTACGCCAGAACACCGGGACATGTTCATGACAGAGGATGAACAGGCCGCGAACGATCAATTCACGCCCTGTTGCTCACGCGCCAAGAGCGCTGTGCTGGTCCTGGATATCTGATAGGCCTGATGGACGCCCGTCAGGTCATCAGATCGCCATCAAAAGCTGTTCGTTAAGCGGCCACTCTTCTACGTCGAGAGGGCCGCGGTGTCGTATAAGTACTGCATCCGGTCTGCCTCGAATATCGCGATCAAGGCTTGAACGCTTCGAGCAGACTTTCAGTACTACAACAATAACAAGAGGCACCCCCATGCTCATGACACCGCTATCTCTGCTCTGTTATGCACGTCACTTGCGCGCCACCACTATTCGGGAGGCGGGCCATGCATAACGACCTTCGCCGGGCTGTCGATGAAGGCCGCATGAATGGTTTTCAATGGACCGCCATTATCATTTGTATCGCGTTAAACATGATCGACGGCTTCGACGTACTGGTCATGGCCTTTACCGCCGCGTCCGTTTCCGCTGAATGGAAGCTCTCTGGCGCTCAGCTGGGCGTACTGCTCAGCGCGGGACTGTTTGGCATGGCTGCGGGCTCGCTATTTATTGCTCCCTGGGCGGATCGCTTTGGCCGTCGCCCGCTCATTCTGGCGTGCGTAACCGTTGCAGGCCTTGGCATGTTGCTGTCTGCATTCAGTCAGTCAGCTACTCAGCTGGCTGTATTGCGGGCCATCACTGGGCTTGGCATTGGTGGCATCCTGGCCAGCAGTAATGTGATTGCCAGCGAGTACTCATCCAAGCGGTGGCGTGGGCTTGCAGTGACCCTGCAATCCACCGGCTATGCCCTCGGGGCCACCATTGGCGGGCTTATTGCCGTGGCATTGCTGTCTGCCTGGGGCTGGCGCTCGGTCTTCGTCTTTGGTGGTCTGGTGACGTTCGCTATCATTCCCTTCGTACTGTGGCGTCTGCCCGAATCGTTGGATTTTCTACTGGCCAAGCGCCCGGACAATGCCCTGGTGCGGGTCAATCGCCTGGCCCAGAAATTGGGCTATGCACCGCTTACCGAGTTGCCTCCGCAGCCCATGCGCGAAGCGCACAAGGGCAGCAGCTTCAAACAGCTATTTTCACCCGCGCTGCTACGCACCACCCTGTTGATCTGGGGCTCATTCTTCCTGACGATGTTCGGTTTCTACTTCATCATGAGCTGGACGCCCAAGCTGCTGGTGTCGGCCGGTCTTTCTGCACAGCAGGGCGTGACGGGTGGAGTATTGCTGAGCATTGGCGGCATCTTTGGTGCAGCCTTGATCGGTATGCTCGCTGCACGCTTTAAGATCAGCCACCTGCTGGCCGTTTTCATGGCCTGCACAGCCGTGCTGCTCAGCCTGTTCGTTTCCTCCACCTCCTCACTGACCACGGCCTTTACCCTGGGTCTGCTCATTGGCCTCTTCAGTAACGGCTGCATTGCCGGGTTGTATGCCTTGGCCTCCATGGCATATGACGCCTCGGTACGCGCAACGGGTATGGGCTGGGGTATTGGCATTGGCCGCTTCGGGGCTATTCTCTCGCCACTGGTGGCCGGTGGGCTGATTGACCTGCAATGGGGTCCGGCTCAGCTGTATCAGGGCTACGCCGTGGTGTTTGTACTGGCAGCGGCTACGGTGCTTCTGCTCAAACTGTCTGCCCCTGTTCGTACCGTGGGCGCACCTTCACAGGCTCATTGAGTGAGTAGACTAGAGGCCGCTCCGGCTGCCTCTAGTCTGATCCGATCACTCCGGTAGCGTGACCTTGACCGGCCCCGGATGCGCCTTGATGGTCTTGTAGGGAATCACCGTATCGCCTGGCTCATCGCAGCTTCTGGCTGCCCGGGCAAAAGTAGGCCCCAGGTAAATTCCACGAGGCTCGAAATACCACACCGAAAACTGCCAGACAGAAGGGTCCTGGTAATTGCATTCGTTCGGGTCGTCGTTCATCAGCTCGGGATACAGACGCTTGAACTGGTCAACCACCCACGGGGCAAACAACTGCTCGCGGTAGTTGGAGTACGCCTCCAGATTATCCATGCCCCGCTCGTAATGGATGGACGGCCCCTTACCCAGCCAGAACACATCTTCCAACTCTAGAATCTTGCCGGTGGCCAACTCCATGTTGAGCGGCGCATCACCAAAGTCTGGATGCGCACCGCCGCAGTCGTAGCTGGTGAACAGACTGACGCTCAGTACAGAGTCATTGATAAATACCGGTTTGACCGTCTGATCGAACTCTGTCTCACGATCACGTGCCCCGGACAGACATCCAAAATAGCTGTTCACCTCCTGCCACTGCCGATTCTGCAGCGTCCTGTTGGCAGCGCTAAGATCCATCGCTGTAGGGGATGAAACCAGCTGGAACAGGCGAATGCGGGAAACGGGCTCCACCCACCACTGCAAACCATACCCCATAAAGGTGTCCTGCCTGTCTTTCTTCAGGCTCAGCCCTTTCAGGCGCAGATACTCATAGGGTGATGTACGCCGCAGCTCGTCCAGAGCGGGTAAATCGTCAGGACGTGCCGGCGGCAGCGCTACAGGGGAAAGACTGATATCGAGCGTCTTGCCTTTGCTGGCCCAGCGGCCGGTCCAGCGACCATTGGCGCCCTGTTTGAGCGTCCACTGCATGGGCACGCTTTTCGTGCTGAAAAAAGGACGATTCTCACTCAGACGCAGGGTATGCTGCTTGTCCAACGCTCCGTCGAGCGCAATATCGGTGTGGTACTTCTGGTAGAAATAGCGCCCGGTCACCTCGTCGGGTTTAGCCAGATCCAGTTCAACCAGCACCTTGGCCTGCCCGACAGTGCCCTGCAGCAGCTCCGGCTCTGCCATGGCCGAACCGGCAGCCAGCAACAGTGCCACGCCACAGCACTGCAGCACAGAAACGATACCTCTCATGGACTCTTATCCTCGACCCTTTCTTGTACGAACCGACACAGCCTAATCGACCCATGTATCAGCCCATACTCTACGAGGAATAAGCGGCTCAGCACATCCCTACCATCGTTATCCGCAGGGAGCGGATGTCAGCAGGTCCTGATAACTCCGGTTGAAGTAGACCAGCCCATCTACATCGTCCTGGCGCTCGATAGCGACCACTTCGCACAGGAGTACGTCGTGAGTGCCTACGGTATTGATCGAAACGATTCGACAATCAAATGAGACTACCGCTCCTTCCAGCGCTGGCGAGCCGGTGATCAGGGTATTCCAGCACGCCGCGGCAAATCGATCCTGCATACCGGTTTTACCGCCAAACAGATTGGAGAGTGCCTTGTGCTCACTGCTCAGAGTATTCACGCACAAAGTGCCGTTGGCCTTGAAAATCGGATAGACCGAGGCTGAACGGTTCAGGCAGACCAGCAAGGTAGGCGGCTCGTCGGTCACGCTGCACACGGCTGTTGCCGTGAAGCCGGCACGGCCTTGGGGACCATCAGTCGTCACGATATTGACCGCCGCGCCCAGCCGGGCCATGGCATCGCGATAGTCCTGCTTGGGTACACGCAGAGGTTGTACGGGCGAAACGATATTCAGGTTGGCAAGTGACATGGCATAGCCTCACTGCAGGAGCGACGCTCCTGTCATCGGATTCAGGTCAGGTAGTCGAGCATTAAAGCGTTAAAGGTATCGGGGTCCGTCACGCTGGAGGCATGCCCGCCGTAGCTGAGCAGCTCGAACTGCGCATCGGGCAGGTGTTTGGCCAGATGCTCGGAACACACCCACGGCACTAGCAGATCGTCCTGGTTGGCGACGATCAGGGTGGGTGTTCTGATCTGCGCCAGCTGGGTATCCACATCGAATGCCTGCAATGCAGCGATACGTCGGCGCACATTCTCGCTATCGGGAAAATACGCCAGGGCATGGGCTTCGTCGGCCTCGAGGCGTTTAGTGTTTTGCAGCATCCAGTCGGCGGGATACAAAAACAGGGGCTGGGCCTGTATGTAGGCGGCCGGACCTGTATTGTTCAACAGCGCGAGTCGTACAGCAAAACAGCGGGCGCTGTGCGGATTAGGCTTGCTCCAGGCGTTGACCAGAATCTGGCTGATCAAGAGTTCGGGCCGCATCAAGCCGATCTGAAGCCCTACAAGACCGCCCAGGGCGTGCCCCATGAAATGGCAACGCGTGATACCCAGCGCATCGACCATATCCAGTACATCCTGCGCCATGGCCTCGATGGTATAGCCCTCAGGGATAACCGCCGGGCTCTTGCCTGTGCCGGTCTGGTCGTAAGTCACCACGCGGAAGTACTCGCCCAGCGCCGCGAGCTGCGGCGTCCAGAATGCCCCCGCACCGCCAAGACCGGATGACAGTACGATGGTATCAGCCTCGGCATCCTGCCGGCCATGGATCTCGTAGTGCATGCAAGGCTCCCCTGTATACCGTTGGATAACGCGCATGGGTTGTTTCATGAGGTGCGTGACGGGGAATCCCCTGGTAGCAGGTATCGCCTGACGGCTCGACCCAACCTACAGACTCATAAGATGGGTTGAGCGAAGCGATACCCACCACTTCACTTGCTCACTTACGCTCCCACATGGGCGATACTGGCGATCTCGATCAACGCATCCGGCTTTACCAGGCCGCACTGGATGCAATAACGCGCGGGCTTCTCGCCTGGAAAATACTCGGCGTACACCGCGTTGATCGCCCCGTAGTTCGCCCAGTCGGTGATCATGATCATGTTGAAGGTCACGTCATCCATCGTTCCGCCGGCCTCCTCCACGACCCCCTTGATGGTTTCCAGCACATGCCGCGCCTGTGCAGCGGCATCGCCTACGTGTACAACGTTGTTGTCCTTGTCAAACGGCAGGGTGCCGGAAACATACAGAACTCCATCAGCCAGTGAGCCTGGAACAAAGGGCGCAAGGGGTTTTCCGGTTCCGGCAGGAATTACGCTTTGCTTGGGCATGGTCAGTCCTTTTTGAACGCTGCGTGAAAGTCGGCAACCGTCGAAACCCAACCAAAAAAGGTCTCGATATTGAACAATGCTGCGTCATGTGCCGAACGCGGCCCGGCCTGATGGCAGGCATCACCCAGGCAGACGCCAAAGTATTCGAGAAAGAACCCGTCTCGCAGCGTGGACTCCACGCAGACATTGGTGGCGATCCCTACGAACACGAGGTTACGAATGCCGCGGGCACGCAGGAGGCTATCGAGAGGCGTATTGTAGAAACCGCTGTAGCGGGTTTTGGGTACGACCAGATCCCCCTCCCGCGGCTGAAGCTGATCCACCAGCGCATAATCCCAACCGCCTTTGGCAAGCAGCTTGCCTTGCAAGTCCGGGCGTTTACGCATGGTCTTGAGCGCGTTGGACTTGTGCCAGTTGGGCGAACCAGGTCCACCGGCTTCCTGATAGGCCGGGTCCCAGCCATTCTGAAACCAGACAACCTGGATACCGGTCGCACGCGCGGTTTCCACCACCCCGGCAATGTTTTCGATTACCGGGCCGGTTGCGTCTACATCAAAGCCAGCAAGGTCCAGATAGCCGCCCTTGCTTGCATAGGCGTTCTGCATATCGACGACTATGACTGCCGTCTCGCTGGCCTTCAGCCACAGGGGCTCAGGGCGTGCAGGTAGCGTGACCGCGTCCTGGCTGCCTGTCGGCACGGCATACCCTGCCACGGATTCAAGCGCGTTCATCAGGCACTCTCCTGCAGCCGAGTGACATGGCGGCGGCTTTGCATCAAGGGCTGGATTTTTTCACCAAATTCGGTGACGCCCTGCATGAAGTCGTCAAAGGTCAGCAATACGCCACTGGCCCCGGGTACCTCGGCGATCTCATCCAGCATGCGGGCCACGTTGGCGTAGGAGCCCACTAGCGTACCCATGTTGATGTTGACCGCGGACGTCGGGTCCGACATCTGTCGTACATTCGTATCGCCGCCTGACTTGGTATCAGCTGCCGCCTGGGCCCCCAGCCATTTGATGGCCTCTTCGTCGGCGCCGGCCTTGTAGTGTTCCCACTTGGCACGTGCCGCTTCATCGGTTTCGCCGGCAATCACCATGAACAGCACGATGGAGCTTACGTCGCGGCCTGTCTTGGCGGTGGCAGCCATAAGACGCTCGGAGGTCGGCGCAAAAGCCTTGGGCGTGTTCACACCTTTGCCAAAGACAAAATTGTAATCGGCGTACCGTGCCGAGAACGCCATGCCGGCGTCGCTGGAGCCAGCACACACGATCTGCATATCAGCTTGCGGTTGCGGGCTGACACGGCAGTCTTCCATCTGGAAATGTTCGCCCTTGAAGTCGGAGCGACCGGTTCCCCACAAGTCTCGCAGGATCTGGGCGTACTCACCCAGGTAGTTGTAGCGGGTAGCAAAAAACTCATCGCCCGGCCAGAGGCCCATCTGGCTGTATTCAGGCTTTTGCCAACCGGTCACAAGGTTCACGCCGAAGCGGCCACCGGAAATAGAGTCAATGGTAGAGGCCATCCGCGCCACGATGGCAGGCGGCAGGGTCAATGTAGCGGCAGTAGCAAACAGCCTGATGCGGGAGGTAACGGCGGCAAGGCCTGCCATCAAGGTGAAGGATTCCAGGTTGTGATCCCAGAACTCGGTCTTGCCACCAAAACCACGCAACTTGATCATCGACAGGGCAAAGTCGAAGCCATAGTGCTCGGCGCGCTGCACAATGTTCTTATTCAGCTCGAAGGTAGGTTTGTACTGCGGTGCGTTCTCGGAGAGGAGCCAGCCGTTGTTGCCGATCGGGATGAATACGCCAATGTCTAGAGTCATGCTCAGCCTCGGATTCGCTCGTGGGTCGAAGTGATTTCCCGCCCGTACCGCAAGCCAGGAATACCAGGGACAGAGCACAAACTCTGCCAGCTTTAGGTTTCTGCTGGGCAAACAAGGAGTTAGGTCAAAACCTGCTTCTTAGCGTGGACCATTTGGTCCAAACAAGAGCACCTGGTTTGTGCAGCCCGCACGATGATGGGGCGAAAACCGCAGGCGACCTGCTACTCTGGCGAGCATGAGATTCGACTGACGGTACTCACTCAAGGCCGCTCGCGGTAAAGTGCAGTTCGTGCTGTAGAGGCAGGAGTCGTTGTGAGTCAGGACCGTTCATCCACACCCAGCAAGCCCACTCGCAAGCCCAGTGCTGCGACACTGGAGCGCCGCCAACGGCAGATCGAGGAAAAGCGCGGCATCATCCTTGAGGCAGCGCTGGACTTGTTTTCCCGGTACGGCCTGCATGGCACCAGTCTTGACCAGATAGCCGCCCAGGCAGAGGTTTCCAAGACCAATCTGCTGTACTACTTTGGCAGCAAGGAAGACCTCTACCTCAACGTGCTACGCCAGCTGTTGGTGATCTGGCTGGCCCCCTTGAAAACCTTTAGCACAGAGCAGGACCCGATCGACGCCATCAAGGGCTACATCAGGCACAAGCTGGAAATCTCTCGTGACTACCCAGCCGAATCCCGCCTGTTCTGCATGGAAATCCTGCAAGGCGCGCCGCTGCTCCTGAGCGAACTGGAAGTGCCCCTGCGGGAGACGGTCGAGGCCAAAGCTGCAGTAATCCGCGCCTGGATCGACACCGGTCAACTGGCTCCGGTCGACCCGCATCACCTGATCTTTACGCTCTGGGCAACCACCCAGCACTACGCCGACTTTCGTGTCCAAGTTCAGGCCATCCTGGGCAAGACCCTCGATGACCCTGTGTTTTTCGAAGAGGTGCTGAGCAGTGTACAGGCACTGATTCTGGACGGTTTGAAGCCCCGTTAGCCTGAAATGCAAAAGCCCGGTCAATGCCGGGCTTTCTATCGGTCTTTCGACATTCAGTCGTCGATCGTGAGCGTGCCCTTCATGATGGCCGCATGACCGGGGAAGGAGCAGAAATATTCATAGTCCTCTCCCTTCTTCAATTTGGAGGTATCAAACGTCACGGACGTCTTTTCGCCACCCCCAATCACCTTGGTATGGGCGATCACGCGGGAATCGTTTTCCTTGAGGTAATCCTTGTCCATGCCAGCCGCGATACCGTCAGTGGCAACACCCTGGACATCATCCTTTGTGGTCAAGACCCAGTTATGCCCCATCACATTCTTGGGAAGCGTGCCGGGATGGATCAGGTTGACCGTGAATTGCTTGCAGTCCTCATTGACCCTGATCTTGTCCGTGCTGAAGGTCATCTGATCAGTTCCCTGAATATCGACCGAGCACTGGTCGGCTGCCCATACGGATGAGCTGGCCAGAGCAAGCAGAGAGACAGCGAAAAGCGAACGTTTCATGAAATCTCCTAACGCATGTATTCACTTAGTGAAGACTGGCATGTTTGAAAGCGAGTTCCAATCGCTAAAACGTCTGGAACATGGTTTGCAACGAAACGGCTATGGCTGCCATCGAAACTTTTGAGCGGCAAGGCCAGCCTGATATTGAGAGGATGCCCCTGTCACTTGCCGTCTTGAGGAGTACCCACCATGAAATTCCCGGACTACATCAACCAGCTTTTCATCGCCTACGCTCTGGGTGCCAGCGGCACCTGTCCTGAACAGGTCTCTGCCTGATGCTCCCTCCAGCCTGAAGTAATCGGCACGCGCGCACCCGCGATCAGCCGATTGCTTCATGGCCACCTCTCCCGCATGCACTACGGCACTGATCATGACAAGGCTTGGTTAACCTTGGCGTGAGGATTACGCTTACGCCTCCTACCAGCCAAGGATCAGCAATGTCGTTGAAAGCCGTTTGTGTATTTTGTGGCGCCAAGACAGGCGCCGACCCAATCTACCGTGAAGCTGCCGAAGCCTTGGGTCGCGCCCTGGCCAAGCGCGGTCTTACGCTCGTCTATGGTGGCGGTGCCGTGGGCCTGATGGGCATCGTGGCCGACGCGACCCTCGCAGCCGGAGGCGAGGTGATAGGCATCATCCCCAAAAGCCTCCAGGATGCCGAAGTCGGCCACAAGGGACTGACCCGTCTTGAAGTAGTCGATGGCATGCATGCCCGTAAGGCACGGATGTCAGAACTGGCCGATGCGTTTGTAGCTCTGCCGGGGGGATTGGGCACACTGGAAGAGCTATTTGAAGTCTGGACCTGGGGTCAGCTCGGCTATCACGCAAAGCCGCTGGGCCTTCTGGAAGTAAATAACTTCTACGCGCCCCTTGCACAGTTCCTGGATCATGCAGTAAGTCAGGGCTTCGTGGCCGGCCCTCATCGCGAGATGCTTCAGGTGAGCCAGTCGCCGGATGAACTGCTCAATGCGCTTGAACAATGGACGCCCACCGTAGCGCCTCGCTGGCACGCCAACGCGCCCAAGTAGATCACTTCAGTCGATAAAGCGAGGCGTATGGCCTCGTTTTATCGTTTCAGCACCATTCATCTCTTTTGGTGAACCCGCTCAACGTATGGCATGTCGCATTTTTACATCGCCCTAACACGTTTGGAGGAATTCATCATGACCGATTACCCACGCCCGCCTTTCCCCGAACAACCCCAAGAGCCGCCAGCACTTCAATCCAAAATGACACCCGTTCCGGACTGTGGCGAGCAGAGCTACAAGGGATCTGGTCGTCTGGCTGGTAAGGTTGCGCTCATCACCGGGGGAGACAGCGGCATCGGTCGTGCAGTAGCTATTGCCTTCGCTCGGGAAGGTGCCGATGTTGCCATTTCCTACCTGAACGAACATGAAGATGCCGAGGATACTGCGCGCTACGTGAAAGAAGCCGGACGCAAGGTTCTGCTACTGCCAGGCGATATCAGCAAGCGCCAGCAATGCCTGGATATCGTTCAGAAGACCGTGTCCGAGTTCGGCCGCATCGATGTACTCGTCAATAACGCCGCATTCCAGATGTCCCACGAGTCGCTGGAAGAGATTCCGGACGAAGAATGGGTGTACACGTTCGATACGAACATCACGGCCATGTTTCGTATCACCCAGGCAGCCGTCAAACACATGGGCAAAGGTGGTTCGATCATCAATACCACCTCTGTGAATTCGGACATGCCCAAGGCCACTCTGCTGCCCTATGCCACCACGAAGGGAGCGATTGCCAACTTCACGGCAGGTCTGGCTCAGCTCCTGGCCGAAAAAGGCATCCGCGCGAACAGCGTGGCACCCGGCCCGATCTGGACACCGCTGATTCCGTCCACCATGCCGCCTGAACAGGCCTCGCAGTTCGGTAGCCAGGTTCCACTGGGACGAGCAGGTCAACCGGCTGAACTTGCGCCTGTATATGTCATGCTGGCCTCTGATGAAGCCAGCTATGTGTCCGGCGCTCGCGTTGCGGTCACTGGCGGCAAGCCGATTCTGTAAAACCTACTGCGCCATGGTCGGCTACAAACCGGCCGACCGTGGCCAGACCCAAACATCTACATGCTCTTAATGACTCATGCGCCCTTGTGAGCGTACGGGATTGTTTTGCCTGCCTGTTCCTCATCTGTACTAAGGAGCACACATGGACTGGTACCCTCTTCGGTTATCTACCCCTATCCGTAGCCACATGTTCGGCGGTCACGCCATTGCTGAAATACTGGGTCGCCGCGGGCTGCCTGCCGGCCGTATTGCCGAGACATGGGAAGTCAGCGATGTCGAAGGCAGCATTGCAAATGTCACCGAGGGCTCGCTTGCCGGTCAATCGCTTCGTGATCTGGTGAAGCGTTATCCCACCGAGCTGGTGGGCCCGGGGTTTGACGGTCCCTATTTCCCCCTGCTCAGCAAGTTTATCGATGGCTGCGGCATGTTGCCGGTGCATTTGCATGCTGATGACGAAACCGCTCGCCGTCTCGAATGCCAGCCCAACGGCAAGACCGAAGCTTGGCATATCCTTTGGGCCGAGCCCGGTGCCACCGCACTGGTCGGAATCAAGCCGGGAATTGATCGCGATACCTTGCGCAGCGCCCTGATTGCCCAGGATTACGACGCCGTCATGCGGCGTCTGCCGGTCCGTGCAGGCGAAACCATCTATGTGCCTGGAGGCACGCTGCACAGCTTTGGCCCCGGTACGCTGATCTATGAGATCGAGCAGACTTCGGACATCCAACAACAGGCAATGCCCTGGCAAATGTCCGACGGCTCGCCGCTCAGCCATCAGGACTGGATTGCTGGTATCGATCAGCTGCTCGAAGAGTGCTATCTCGAACCCCAACCCGAATTCACACCCGGCTTCCGGCTGCCCCAAGGCAATGACATTGATCGCTTAATCTGTACTGCTAGCCCTTACTTTGCCTTGGAGCGCTGGCGTGTAGCCGGTGCGGGCGCCAAGCCCCTTACCTACCGTTTCAACAAGGCCACGCTGCTCAGCAACGTCGGCACACCCATCCGCATTCAGGCCGGTAACTGGTCTGGCGTCCTGGGTGCTGCCGAAACCCTTCTGCTGCCTGCCGCGCTAGGAGAAATTCAGTTAGCCGGACCGGCTGACGTCCTGTTCGGCTACGTACCTGACCTTGAGCAAGACATTCGGACGCCCTTGCGCGCTGCAGGCTACGGTGATCAAGCCTTTGCAGTGCTGGGCGCCACGCATTAACCCTTTTTCTAACCACTTGAAAGGAGGTCTTTATGTCCGACTATCCAACACCCCCCATGCCAGCCGAAACCCAGCCCTATCCGGGCTATGAAAGCCAGATGAATCCGCGTCCGGACTTTGGCGAACAGAGCTACAAAGGCTCCGGCCGCCTGAAAGGCAAAGCCGCACTCATTACCGGCGGTGACAGCGGTATCGGCCGCGCGGTGGCCCTGGCCTTTGCTCGCGAAGGTGCGGACGTTGCCATCTCCTACCTGAGCGAAGACGAGGACGCCCGTGAAACCGCCCGTCTCGTGACCGAAGCAGGCCGCAAGGCAATCCTGATTCCAGGAGACTTAAGCAAGCGTGAAAATTGCCTGGCCGTCGTGCAGAAAACCGTTGAAGCGTTTGGCCGTATCGACGTGCTGGTCAACAACGCCGCGTTCCAGATGACCCGCCAGTCGCTGGAAGAAATTCCGGATGAAGAGTGGGTGCAAACGTTCGATGTGAACATCACCGCCATGTTCCGCATTACCCAGGCGGCTGTGAAGCACATGCCCAAGGGCGGCTCCATCATCAATACCTCCTCGATCAATGCGGACATCGCGCCTCCTTCACTGCTGGCTTACTCCGCCACCAAAGGAGCAATCGCCAACTTCACGGCAGGTCTGGCGCAACTTCTGGCCGAAAAAGGTATTCGCGCAAACAGCGTGGCACCCGGACCGATCTGGACGCCGCTGATCCCCTGCACCATGCCAGCCGAACAGGTGGAAAGCTTCGGCAAGATGGCGCCGCTGGGTCGTCCTGGCCAGCCTGTCGAACTGGCGCCAGTCTATGTAATGCTGGCCTCGGATGAATCCAGCTACGTCTCCGGTGCCATGGTGCCTGTCACTGGCGGCTCGCCCGTGCTCTGATCGATCACGGCTGGGCTGTCTAACGGCCCAGCCGGCCTCTTACGCTGTTCTGTCATCTCTCCGCTTCATACTGCGCCTACCGTTTCGTTGAAAGCATGCTATTGCTTAAAGGATGAAGCGATCCGCTTGGTATGCCTCTCTGGCATGCATATCCCTCTGCACCTGGAAGCGCTAGATGATGCCTGTTCGCTCTTATGCTGCCCTGGGCCCTGTGGCCTTGTCCCTCCTGCTGACGGCCTGCTCTTCGGCCCCGACCCAACCGTTAGAGATCAACCTGGCCGTATTCAATGACTTTCACGGCTACCTGCAACCCGCCAGACTGACCTACCCTGACTCCACCGCACCCGACGGCAAACGCACAATCGAAGCGGGTGGTATAGAGGTGCTGGGTGGCGTTATCAACTATCTGCGTCAACAGGATCCAGAGCTACTGGTCGTTGCCAGCGGTGACCTCATCGGTGGCAGCCCACCCATCTCATCGCTCTGGGCGGACGAGCCCACCATCGAAGCCATGAACCTATTGGGGCTGCAACTCTCGGCGGTAGGTAATCATGAGCTGGACAACGGAAAGGATGAACTGCTGCGTATCATCAATGGCGGCTGCGCTTCCAACCGACCCCAGAAAGCCTGCCAGCTGCACAAAAACTATCAGGGGGCGCACTTTACCTACCTGGCTGCAAACCTGATCGATAACCAGACGGGTAAACCCGTGTTTCCGGCCTACCAGATCCTGGAAGCCCACGGACAAAAAATCGCATTCGTGGGTGCCGTGCTGAAAGACGTAGCCCGGATCGTCTCGCCGGCTGGCATGAACGGACTGAGCGCTCAGGACGAAGCCGATGCCATCAACGCCCAGATCCCTGCCCTCAAGGCCCAGGGTGTAGAGGCCATCATCGCAGTGATTCACCAGGGCGGAGGCACGAATGAATCCTACAACGCGCCAGACTGCACCCGCCTGCGCGGCCCTATCGTCGAGATTACCAAGCGCCTTGATCCGGCAGTCGATGTCGTTGCCAGTGCCCACACGCATCAGTCTTATACCTGTCACGTGGACAATCGCCTTGTCTTTCAGGGCGGCTCCTACGGGCAGTTCGTCAGCCATGTACGGCTCGGCATTAACCCCAAGACCCACGACATCGTCTCGGCCAGCAGCGAAAACCTGACCGTGGACGCCCATCGCTACACCCCCGATCCAGCGCTCGCCGCGCTGCGTCAGGAAGTTGAAAAGCGTAGCCAGCATGTGCTTCAGCGGCCTATCGCACGTATTGCTGTCCCCCAGATCACCCGCATGACCGATGCCAATGGCGAATCGACGCTAGGCGATCTCATTGCCGATGCCCAACTTCAGGCGACACGCAAGCTGGGCGCCCAGATTGCCCTCATGAACGCAGGCGGCATCCGCAGCAATCTGACTCTGGAGCCTGGCCAATCCAGGTTGACCTACGCCCAACTGGCCGCCAATCAGCCATTCGGCAATACCCTGACCTTGCTGACCTTGAGCGGTGCCCAGCTCTATCAGCTCATGGAGGAGCAATGGAGCAGTGACGACAGCGCCAGTCTGATGCAGGTTTCGGAAGGCTTCAGCTACCGCTGGAATCCGGCAGGCAAACCGGGCCAGAAAGTGGTTTCCGGAAGCATGAAGCTGAACGGACAGCCGATCCGGCTCGACCGGGATTACCGCATTACAGTGAACAACTTCATGGCCCAAGGAGGAGATGGACTCGAGACCCTCAAGCACGCCCGCCACGTACAGGAGACCGGCATTCTTGATGTCGATGCGCTTGAACACTATCTCGTTGAACGGGACACGTCCGGCAAGCCGGCCGGCCAAGCTAAACCTGCCGGACGTATTCAACGCTTGTAAGCGTGGCTGATATGACCCTTCTTAGCGCCATGCTATGTAACATGGCGCTTCATCTACGGACTGCAGCGGTAGTCCGCCTGCCCTTACTGGCTCGCATGCTCTCAGTGATAAAACTGATCAGCCAGCGCCTGCAAAAAAGTTAGCTAGGCATACAAATAACTGACTTAATAAGAACGTATCGCTCGAAAATCTGAAATATTTTGTTACTACTGTAGAGGCCAGCTCCGTTACTGAGGTTTCCTCCGATGAAAGATGACGACCGTAATAAGCCCGATTCCACCCTCGAGAAATCAAGACGCCGCTTCCTGATCGGAGCAGGTGTCGTCGGGTTAGGGCTAGGTTTGCCCGGTCTTGACCGCATGGGAATGGCTGAAGCTGCCGAGCGCAAGGCATTCGACCATTCACTGAAACGGCAAATCAAAAATGTCGTTGTGATCTACGCGGAAAACCGCAGCTTCAATAACCTGTTTGGCAATTTTCCTGGCGTCTCGAAGCCACTGTCTGCGGTCAACGCCAAGCATTTCCAGCAGAAGGACCGTAACGGACAGCCGCTACCGCACTTACCCAAGATCTGGGGTGGCCTGGTGCCTATGGCTCAGACCATTGACGGTCAGCAATACCTGATTACTGAAGATCAGATCAGTGGGCTTTCCAATGCACCCTTTCCTCTGAAGGATACTCAAGGCAAGCCGCTTAACCCGGGCTTGATCACTCGTGATCTCGTACATGCGTTCTACCAGAACCAGATGCAGATCAACGGCGGACGCAATGACGGCTTTGTCGCCTGGGGTGACTCCGGCGCACTGGTCATGGGTTACTACAGCCAGCCCGAGAAGTTGCGCTTGTGGAAACTGGCCCAGGAATTCACCCTCTGCGACAACTTCTTCATGGCTGCTTTTGGTGGCTCTTTCCTGAACCATCAGTTCCTGATCTCGGGTCGCGCGCCGTTCTACCCCAACCACACCACCAGCCCGGCAAAGGACAAGGTGGCGGTGCTTAAAGGGAAGAATCCGCTGGGCTATGAGTTGGCTCTGGCGGACAACTCTCCTGCTTCGGCCCTGGATGGACGTCCGGTATTCGTCAATCCGGGCGCGCTTAGCCCTGACGGCTATGCCATCAACACCATGCTGCCGCCCTATCAGCCCAGCCAGATTCCGCCGCCGGCAGGAGGCGACCCGGCCTTGTCCGACCCGACCAACCCGAGCGTACTGCCACCACAGACCCATGCCACCATTGGCGACCTGCTGTCAGCCAAGGGCGTGGACTGGGCTTGGTACTCGGGAGGCTGGCAGGCAGCGCTGGAGGGCAATGGCGCCGATACCCGGCTCCAGGCGCACCACCAGCCATTCAACTACTTCAAGCGCTTCGCTCCGGGCACGGCAGCACGCGAGCAGCACATCCGCGACGGCGGGATTGGCGATGATCCGAGCACCAACCGCTTTCTGGCAGACATTGATGCCGGTCGCCTGCCGCCTGTAACCTTCTACAAGCCCCAGGGCAGCCTCAACCTGCATGCCGGTTATGCCGATGTCGCTTCAGGCGATCAGCACATTGCCAAGGTTATCGAACATCTGCAGAAAGGCCCGCAATGGGAAAACACCGTAGTCGTCATTACGTTCGATGAGAACGGCGGCTGGTGGGATCACGTAGCACCGCCCAAGGGTGATCGCTGGGGTCCAGGCACACGTATTCCGGCCCTTGTCGTGTCACCTTTCGCACGCAAAGGACATGTCGATCACGACCTGTACGACACCACCTCAATCCTGCGCCTGATCACCCGGCTTCACGGCTTGCCGCCGCTCAAGGGTCTGGTGGAGCGCGACATCGCACGCGTCACCCACGGTCTCTCCCCCTTGGGCGATCTTACCGGCGCGTTGACGATCCGCTGATAGCAAAACGGCGAGCCCGAGGCTCGCCGTTTCATCAACGCGGAATATTGGGTTCTCGCCGGGGCTTTTTCTTGCCTTTGGCAAACGCCACCGCCTGACCTTCCTGCTTCTTGTCCCATCCCTTGCTGCCATCCGCTGCCCGCGGCGGTAAGCCAGTATGCTGAGTCAGCAGCGGCTTGCCTGCTTTTTTGCTACCCAGTGGCGTCGAATTCTTACGACGTGCACTTTGATAAGTACCATCCACAGCGGGCTGGAACGTGGGAATCAGGTGATGCTTGCCGTTACCGATCAAGTCGGCACGCCCCATATCCTTGAGCGCTTCACGCAGCATCGGCCAGTTGTTTGGGTCGTGATAGCGCAGGAACGCCTTGTGCAGGCGGCGCTGACGCTCCCCCTTCACGATCGGTACGCCATCGCTCTTGTAAGTTACCTTGCGCAGCGGATTCTTGCCCGAATGGTACATCGCAGTCGCGGTTGCCATTGGCGACGGATAGAACGCCTGTACCTGATCCGCCCGGAAGCCGTTACGCTTGAGCCAGAGCGCCAGGTTCATCATGTCTTCATCAGTCGTACCCGGATGCGCAGCGATGAAGTAAGGAATCAGGTACTGTTCCTTACCGGCTTCCTTCGTATACTTCTCGAACATCTGCTTGAAGCGATCGTAACTGCCGATGCCCGGTTTCATCATCTTGGAAAGCGGACCTTCCTCGGTGTGCTCCGGCGCAATCTTCAGGTAGCCCCCCACGTGATGGGTTACCAGCTCCTTTACGTACTCCGGCGACTCTACTGCCAGGTCATATCGCAAGCCCGACGCAATCAGGATCTTCTTCACACCCGGCAGGGCACGCGCAGAGCGATACAACTGGATCAGCGCCGAGTGGTCGGTATTCAGGTTTTCGCAGATACCCGGCCACACGCAGGACGGCTTGCGGCAATGCTTCTCGATTTCCGGGTCCTTGCACGCAATCCGGTACATGTTGGCCGTCGGGCCACCCAAGTCGGAAATAACCCCGGTAAACCCTGGCACTTTGTCGCGAATTTCCTCAATCTCTCGAATAATGGACTCTTCCGAACGGTTCTGGATAATGCGGCCTTCGTGCTCGGTAATGGAGCAGAAAGTGCAGCCGCCAAAACAGCCGCGCATGATGTTGACCGAGAAGCGGATCATCTCGTACGCAGGAATCCGCTCGCCTTTATAAGCAGGATGCGGAACACGGGCATAGGTCAGCCCGAAGACGTAGTCCATCTCTTCAGTGGTCAGCGGAATCGGCGGCGCATTGAGCCATACGTCCTGATCGCCATGACGCTGAACCAGCGCGCGGGCATTGCCCGGGTTGGTCTCCAGGTGCAGCACGCGGTTGGCGTGGGCATACAGGACCGGATCGCCCTTTACTTTCTCGAACGACGGCAGCCGAATGACCGTCTTGTCACGGGTAAGCTTCGGGCTGGGCAGCAGCTGAACAACCTTCGCTTCCTCAGGATCTTCCTGCGGCCCCTTGGACTGCTCAATGGCACACGCCTGCAAATCCTGTGTATTGACGTAGGGGTTGATGATCTTGTCGACCTTCCCCGGACGGTCAATACGCGTCGAGTCCAGCTCGAACCAACCTTCCGGCGTGTCCTTGCGGATAAACGCAGTGCCGCGAATATCGGTGATCGCCTGGATGGGTTCACCCGCAGCCAAGCGGTGAGCAATCTCCACGACTGCACGTTCGGCATTGCCGTATAGCAGAATATCCGCCTTTGCATCCATCAGGATGGAATGGCGTACCTTGTCCTGCCAGTAGTCGTAGTGAGCAATCCGGCGCAGTGATGCCTCGATACCGCCCAGGACAATCGGCACCCCCTTATAGGCTTCACGGCAACGCTGGCTGTAGACCATGCTGGCACGATCGGGACGCTTGCCGGCCAAACCGCCTGGTGTATAGGCGTCGTCGGAGCGAATCTTGCGATCGGCTGTATAGCGGTTGATCATCGAATCCATGTTGCCTGCCGCCACGCCAAAAAACAGGTTCGGCTTGCCAAGCTTCATAAAGTCGTCTTTGGACTGCCAGTCTGGCTGGGAGATAATCCCTACCCGAAAGCCTTGCGCTTCCAGAAGACGTCCAATGATAGCCATGCCAAAGGATGGATGATCCACATAGGCATCGCCTGTCACGACAATGATGTCGCAACTGTCCCAGCCGAGCAGGTCCATCTCCTCCCTGCTCATCGGCAGGAAAGGCGCAGGTCCAAAACACTCAGCCCAATATTTGGGATAGTCGAACAACGGCTTGGCAGCGAGCATGAAGGCTTCCGGGGATTAAAAGTGGTGCGGGAGGAGGTGCAAGAATAGCACAAAAAATAGCCAGTTAAGAGAGGCGAACCGCTATCCGTCGCCTGACAGCCGCATGGTTACTGGACTGCTGAGCTTGCCGAACGCGCGCATCCACGCCTGGATTACCACATGCAAGGCCAAGGCGCTTATAAAAAAGCCGCACAGGTGTGCGGCTTTTTTGCGCCCCCGACAACTTAGTCGTCGTCGAAGTTATAACTGCCGGGCGCCAAGTTCTCGAAACGGGTGTACTTGCCGATAAAGGCGAGTCGCACCGTACCGATAGGACCGTTACGCTGTTTACCGATAATGATTTCGGCTACACCCTTGTACTCGGTTTCAGGGTGATACACCTCATCCCGGTACACAAACATGATTACGTCGGCGTCCTGCTCGATCGCTCCGGATTCACGCAAGTCGGAGTTCACCGGGCGCTTGTTCGGCCGCTGTTCCAGCGAGCGGTTAAGCTGGGACAACGCAACCACCGGACAGTTGAACTCCTTGGCCAGCGCTTTGAGCGAGCGCGAAATTTCGGAAATCTCATTGGTCCGGTTTTCGCTGGCTGCCCCGCCAATCCGCATCAATTGCAGGTAGTCGACCATGATCAGCGCCAAGTCACCGTGTTCACGCACCAAACGCCGCGTACGTGCACGCATTTCCGACGGGCTGATACCTGCCGTGTCGTCGATAAACAGCTTGCGGTCATTTAGGAGGTTGACCGCTGAGGTCAGCCTTGGCCAGTCATCGTCCTCCAGCTTACCCGAGCGGACCTTGGTCTGATCGATTCGCCCAAGGGACGACAACATACGCATCACGATCGAATCAGCTGGCATTTCCAGTGAAAATACAAGCACGGCCTTGTCAGTACGCAGTACCGCATTTTCGACCAGGTTCATGGCAAAGGTCGTCTTACCCATCGAGGGACGTCCCGCCACGATAACCAGGTCCGACGGTTGAAGGCCGCTGGTTTTATCATCCAGATCCACGAATCCTGTGGAAACACCCGTAATGGCATTATCCGAGTTGAACAGGGTATCGATTCGATCAATGGCCTTGGTCAGGATGTCATTAACGCCAATCGGACCTCCTGTCTTGGGGCGGGCCTCGGCAATTTCGAAAATCTTGCGCTCCGCCTCATCAAGAAGCTCATTGGCGCCCCGACCTTCAGGGTTATAGGCACTGTCGGCAATGTCATTGCTGATGCCGATCAGCTGGCGCAGCGTGGCGCGCTCGCGCACGATCTGGCCATAGGCCTTGATGTTTGCAACAGAGGGGGTGTTTTTTGCCAGCTCACCCAGATAAGCCAGCCCCCCTACCTGGGGTAGTTGTCCTTCCTTGTCGAGCTGCTCGGATAACGTAACCACATCGAAAGGCTGGTTGCTTTCAGCCAGACGAGCAATGGCACGAAAGATCAGGCGATGGTCATGGCGATAGAAGTCGCCGTCCGATACCTGGTCCGAGACGCGTTCCCACGCATTGTTATCCAGCATCAAGCCACCCAGCACGGCCTGCTCGGCCTCGATGGAGTGCGGTGGCACCTTCAGCGCGGCAGTTTGCAAATCGTATTGTTCAGCGATGGCGATCTCATTCATGGCGTAGCGATTGGCACCGAAAGTTCGATCAGAGAAGACAGGCCTTCATGGCCTGAAAAAAAACGGGCACGTCATTACGAGAATGACGTGCCCGATTGTCGGCAGGCTTGCAGGTTCGTGCAAGCCCGCCAGTCAGTTGTCATGACCGCTTATTCAGCAACCACGACCACCTTGACGGTAGTTTCAACGTCGGTGTGCAGCTGCACATCTACGTCGAACTCGCCAACGTTACGCAGAGCGCCGTTGGGCAGACGAACTTCGCTCTTGTCCAGCTCAACGCCAGCAGCAGAAACAGCCTCGGCGATGTCGCGAGTACCGATAGAGCCGAACAGCTTGCCTTCGTCGCCAGAGTTGGCAGCGATGGTAACGGTCAGTTCGTTCAGCTTGGCAGCACGAGCTTCAGCAGAAGCCTTCTTATCGGCAGCCTGCTTCTCGAGCTCTGCACGACGTGCTTCGAACGCAGCAACGTTGTCAGCAGTAGCGGCAGTTGCCTTGCCCTGCGGCAGCAGGAAGTTACGAGCGTAACCGCCCTTGACGTTCACTTTATCGCCCAGGTTGCCCAGGTTGGCGATCTTTTCCAGCAGGATGACTTCCATTTGAGTCTTACCTCTTAACTTTTAACCTTCACCGTTCGTGGAGTCCTTGGGCGTATTGCCCAGGCGCCCACGAAAATCAAACAGACTGTCGACCACGGCTACGATCACCAACAACGGATAGATCAACTGCCCAAAGATCAGCAGTGTCACGTACAACCCCACCAGCCAGAACGTGGCCATGTGCTTCTGTCTTACCAGTCCGTGAATCAGGGCAACGCCAGCTATCGCCAGGGGTACACTGCACAGCGGTGTCAACATCCCAAGTCCCAGGTTGATGTTGGGTGCCAGTAGCATGACCAACAGCATTCCCAGTGCCAGGGCGGGCGGCAATCTCAGCACATGAAACTCACGCGCGAAACCGCCTGGGTTATACAGCGCAGCTTGCCAATAACGTCCCAACATCAGGCACAGCAGACAGACAATCTGGAAAAGACTCGCCATCAGACCGGTCAACACAGGCACCAGCATGTCATGCAGCTGGGCCTGCTTGGCTTCCGGCAAAGCATCCGGTGACTGACCCGCCATCTGAGGCAGAAGCTTTTGAATTTCCTCTGCCAAGAGGTTGATGGGCTCTGCGTAGACATGACCAATGGTCACAGCAAACGCCAGACCGACCAGGATGCTGGCGAGCAGGACACGCGGCCAGGAAACACTGCTGCGTAAAACCAGCGCCAGCGCCAGGGTACCGACGAATACGAGCGCAATGCTCGGATCCCCCAGATACCACCAGAACGCGGCCGGCAGCAATGCCCAGACCACTACACCTGCAGCGTCACTTGCGCCACGGCGCAGGACGACCAGACTCCCTGCTGCAGCGCTGAGCCAGTACAGAAATGGCACAACCGCTGCAATCACCACCGTAAGGGTGGCTTGCATGCGACCGCGCATGATGAAATCAGCAAGGGCTCGCATGCGAATTATCCGTTAGTTCGTGTCGATGCCCGGTCTCAACGGCCGTGGCTGTCGGTGTAGGGCAACAGGGCCAGATAACGAGCACGCTTGATGGCAGTACCCAGCTGACGCTGGTACTTGGCCTTGGTGCCAGTGATACGGCTCGGAACGATCTTGCCGGTTTCGGAGACGTAGGCTTTCAGGGTGTTCAGATCTTTGTAATCGATCTCTTTCACGCCTTCAGCGGTGAAACGGCAGAATTTACGACGACGGAAGAAACGTGCCATAACAATGATTCCTCAATAATCCAGGCTTACTCGGCGCTATCGTCGCCATCGACGTCAGCATTGTCGCTGCCATCGGCGGACTCGGACTCGGCAGGACGCTCGCGACGCTCACGGCGCTCGCTACGGTTCTCTTCGGCCTTGAGCATTTCAGACTGGCCGGTAACGGCTTCATCGCGACGGAGGATCATGTTACGGATCACGGCGTCGTTGTAACGGAAGTTGTCTTCCAGTTCAGCCAGTGCTTTGGCGCTGCACTCAATGTTCATCAGAACATAGTGAGCCTTGTGCACGTTGTCGATAGCGTAAGCCAGCTGACGACGGCCCCAATCTTCCAGACGATGAACCTTGCCACCGTCTTCTTCAATCGCTTTGGTGTAGCGCTCAACCATGCCGCCCACCTGTTCGCTCTGGTCAGGATGAACCAGAAACACAACTTCGTAATGACGCATAAATGCTCCTTACGGGTTATAGCCTGCCACATGATGCGGTCAGACAAGGAGTGAATGTTTCGTTTTGACTTGCCTGCAAGCGGAGGCCCGCTACAGGCAAGGGGCGGTATTCTAGAGAAGGGCACCGGGTGGCGCAAGGAAGATCACGAGCTAACCGGCTCGCCGGTACAACTATCTGACGGACAGATCATCGAGCAGCTGCCGGATCTTGAAAAGATCGTATGGCTTGAGCAGCGCCTTTACGTGTTTGAGTTCGTCGTCCTTGTCAAAGGCATAACCGGAAGCCACTACGACATGCAATCCGGGATAACGCTTGAGCGCCTGACGGCTCAGGTCCAGCCCTGACATGCCTCCAAGCCCGATATCTGTGAAAAGGACATCAAAGGTACTGCTCTGCAGCGCGTCCAGTGCCTCTTCGGCAGAAGCCACGGCCGTAACCTGATAGCCCAGCTCTTCCATCACCTCGCTAGTCAGGCTACGTAGCGTCAGGTCATCCTCGACCAGCAGAATATTCAATACCTTGTTACTTGCGGTTTCCTCCAACGCCATGTCCTCTTCTGTTACAGCTGTAGTAGGGGTGTGCTGTCTGTGCATACCGAGCATCATACGCACCTTTTGGGCTAACTCATCCCGACGATAGGGTTTACTGAGCAGGTTGCCTCCTGCCTCGAGCCGTCCACCCTGTATTACAGCGTCCTGTGTATAGCCCGAGGTAAACAGTACCTTCAAGGAAGGCCTGAGCGCCCCTGCTCTGCGTGCCAGCTCGGTGCTGCGTACCGGGCCCGGCATCACAATGTCTGTAAACAATAAATCTACAGGCGCCCCCTGCTCAAGCATTGTCAGGGCAGCCTGCCCATCACCGGCTTCCAGCACGTCATAGCCTAGCTCACTCAGCATATCCACCACGATGTGACGAACATCGGGGTCGTCTTCCACTACAAGGATACATTCGCTCCCACCTTCCTCAACCGACGGCAAGACCATAGAGCTATCGGCTGTATCGGTATTCGGTAGCGAGCGTGGCAGATAAAGAATGATCGATGTTCCCTTGCCCAAGGTACTGTTGATCAAGATATGTCCGCCACTCTGCTTCACGAAACCATAGACCATGGACAGGCCAAGCCCGGTGCCATGCTCTTCACGCTTGGTCGAGAAAAAGGGCTCGAAGGCTTGCGCCTTGACCTCTTCGGACATTCCGCGCCCGGTATCCGTGATGATCAGCTGCACGTACTCGCCTGGAATCAACTCGTCAGCGGCCTGCCACTGGTCCTGGGAAAGCAACACGTTGTGTAGCTCAACAGTGACATGCCCTTCATTAGCCATTGCTTCGCGGGCATTGAGTAACAGACTGACCAGCACGTTTTCCAGCTGACCTGCATCGACAAATATCGACCAGACATCAGGGTCAGCAAGCACAGTCAGCGTGATGGACTCGCCCAACGCCTGATGCAGCAAATCACTCATGCCATCCAGGAGACTCTTCGTATCGACTGACATTGGCTGCAGGGGCTGCCGCCGCGCAAAGGACAAGAGCTGAGAAGCAAGGCTTGCACCCCGCTCTACGGCTGTATTGGCCGCCTGTAGCCGACGCTGGCCAACCTCATCGCCTGCCAGTCGGGTTTTCAGCAACTGCAGGTTGCCTCCGATGATCTGTAGGACGTTATTGAAATCATGGGCAACGCCCCCCGTCAGTTTGGCAACGGCTTCCAGCTTTTGCGCCTGAACCATAGCGGCCTGTCGCTCATCTTCACTGCGTTTGAGCTCGCGCGTCCGCGCCTGCACCAGATCTTCAAGGTGCAGCCGGTAATTGGCCAGCTCGGTTTCCGCCCGCTTCTGCTGGGTGACATCGTTACCCTGGATAAAAAGCCCTGCCACCTGCCCGTTATCAATAATCGGCTGCAGGATGAAATCTACATAGATTTCGTTAGAAGGCCCCAAGGCGGTACGTTGAATATCCAGGCGAACGCCGCGTCCGGAAAACGTTTTGAGAGAGACCAGAGCCTCATCAAATAACCTGAGAGCACCTTGCTCTACCAATTCGGGAAAGACAGTACGAAGAGGATGACCGACAACGTCTCCTCGCGCTACAAGGTGCAGAAACGCATCGTTAGCCAGCTCAAACACATGGTCAGGCCCGCTCAAGACACAGATGAAACCCGGCGCCTGCTGAAACAGCCGTCTCAGCTGGGCCCCTTCATCCTGCAAGGCTTTCGCTCGATTGATCAGTCGCTGCCCCAGTTGAATGTTCGTCGATGTCAGGCTGGGAGAACGAACTACATCGGCACGCATGGCCTGGAGTTCACTGATATCCGTAGCGTGCTGGAGGATATGCTGCAATCGACCTTCAGCATCGAAGAGTGGCGTATGCGTAACACTCCAGACATGGTCTTCAAACACTACCCCCCTGGCACTGCTACGCGGTATCGCGTAACGAATGACAGGGAGGGCATCTTCCTGCCTGAGCGTAACAGCTCGCTCGATGGAAGCTTTCAGGGCCTGCTGCGATGGCACATTGCCCTGCAACGGATCGACAGGAAAGGCCTCGAACAAATGGACCCCAAGCAACTCCTGACGCTGCCGCCCCACGGCCCTTAGGTACGCCTCGTTGGCGTCCACGACGGTCAAAGCGCTGTTCAGCAGAACATACGAATTCGGCGAAGCCCTGAAAATGCTTTCAAAATCGAGCATGTAACCTAACTACTTTCAGCGGGCGAGCCGATCCCTCTAGCGAGAACGACGTTGACGAACGGCTTCGAACAGGCAAACCCCTGTCGCTACGGAGACGTTCAAACTGCTGACACTACCGGACATAGGCAAACGCACCAGAAAATCGCACAGCTCACGTGTCAATCGGCGCATTCCCTTGCCCTCTGCACCCATGACGAGAACGGTCGGCCCGGTCATGTCTACATCATAGACATCCTGCTCTGCTTCTCCTGCCGTACCCACAACCCACAGCCCTCGCTTCTTGAGCTTTTCCAGCGTACGCGCCAGATTGGTAACCGCTACCAATGGAATAACCTCAGCGGCACCACACGCTACCTTACGAACCGTAGCATTCAGACTGGCTGACTTGTCCTTGGGTATGATGACCGCCTGAACACCTGCCGCGTCGGCTGTACGCAGGCAGGCCCCCAGGTTATGCGGATCCGTCACCCCATCCAGCATCAGAAGCAGTGGCGGGCCTTCGGCTCTATCCAAAAGTTCTTCAAGCATCGCCTCGCCCCAGATCTGGCTCGGACTTACATGCGCCACGATCCCCTGATGCACACCGTCCACCTGCTCGTCGAGCGATTGACGGCTATGGGTCTGCACCGGCACACGTGCAGCATCGGCCAATGTGACCACTGCCTGTATGCGCGGTTCCTGACGACCTTCGGCTATCCATAGTTGCTTCACCCGCTTTGGATGATGACGCAACAACGCTTCTACGGCATGGATGCCATAGACCATTTCCCACTGACTCATGACTTGACCTTACGTTTACGGACTTCACCAGAAGCCGCCTGTGTCTTGGCCTTGGAAGGCCCCTTGCGATGTTTGCTCGGCTTCGTTGCCTTGGCCGATTTAGCTGGCTTGCCGGGTTTAGCGCTGTCTGCTTTTTTGCCTTTCTTTGCTGGCGTGCGCGCCGGGGCGGCCTCCTGTCTGGCAGGTTGCGCCCTGGCGGGCTTTTCTCCACCGGTCTTGGCCTCATCCAGCAGGGCGCGCTTGACTGCACGACTGCGCTTGACATCCGTATTGCCCAGCAACACTTCTGCCTGCTTGAGCAATTCAGGCGAGACCTCGATCCCTACTGCTGAATTCTGGGCAGGTACCTGGGTTTTCTCGCGCTTTCGAGACTTATCTCTTGAGGACTTGGCATCGCCTCGCTGGCGACGACCTGCCGGAGCCGATTGTGCCGTCTCGGACAGCTCGAAGTCGATCTTGCGCTCATCCAGATCCACACGCGCCACCACGATTTCGACCAAGTCACCCAGCCGATAACTGCGCCCGCTACGCTCACCTGAAAGCCGATGGTGTACGGCATCGAAATGATAATAGTCGCTTGGCAGCGCCGTGACGTGAACAAGCCCCTCGACGTAGATATCGCTCAGCTCGACAAACACGCCAAATCCCGTCACAGCGGTGATGACACCCGGGTACGTCTCGCCGACCCGATCACGCATGTACTCGCACTTGAGCCAGTTCGCAACGTCTCGCGTAGCTTCGTCGGCACGGCGTTCGGTCATGGAGCACTGCTCACCCAGCTGATCCAGCTGCGCCTCATCATACGGATAGATACGCGACTTGGGCATGGCAGCGGCGCCGGCACGCTTCACATGCCGTGTTTCAAGCTTGGAACGAATGACGCTGCGAATTGCACGGTGAACCAATAGGTCCGGATAACGCCGAATGGGCGATGTGAAGTGTGTATAGGCTTCGTAATTGAGACCAAAATGTCCCTCATTGTCCGGGCTGTAAACCGCTTGGCTCAGTGAGCGCAGCATTACCGTCTGGATCAGACGGTAATCGGGACGGTCATGAACGGCTTTGAGTAGCGCCTGGTAGTCTTTGGGCGTCGGTGTAGCCTTGCCCTTCGTCAAAGTCAGGCCGATCTCACCCAGGAACTGCCGCAACTTGGTCTGTTTCTCAAGCGGCGGCGCATCGTGAACCCGGTACAGGGCTGGAATGCTGTGCTTCTCGAGAAACTTGGCTGTCGCTACGTTCGCGCACAGCATGCATTCTTCGATCAGCTTGTGGGCGTCGTTACGCTGAGTAGGCCGGATTTCCGAAATCTTCTTGTCGGCACCAAAGACGATTCGCGTCTCCTGTGTCTCGAAATCGATAGCACCCCGCTCCTGCCGGGTAATCACGAGCACCTTATATAAGGCATACAGTTCCTGGATATGCGGCACCAGCTGCGGCAGCTGCTCACGGAACTGCTGCGCCTCAGTGCTTTCCGGCGTTTCCAGTAACTGACTGACCCGGGTATAGGTCAGGCGCGCATGGGAGTGGATCACCGCCTCGTAGAACTGATAGCCCGTAAGCTTGCCCGTAGCCGAGATGGTCATCTCGCATACCATGGCCAGGCGATCCACCAAGGGGTTCAGGGAGCACAGCCCATTGGACAATATCTCAGGCAGCATGGGCACTACGCGCCCCGGGAAATATACCGAGTTGCCCCGGCGTGCGGCCTCGGTGTCTAGCGCAGAGCCGACCTTCACATAATGAGACACGTCTGCAATCGCGACGAAGAGCCGCCAGCCTCCGGACTTTTTCTTCTCGGCATAGACCGCGTCATCAAAGTCACGCGCATCTTCACCGTCAATTGTCACGAACGGTACGTTGCGCAGATCGACCCGCTTTTCCTTATCTTTCTCAGAGACTTCAGGCTTGAGCTTGGCCGCCTCTTTCTCTACATCGGCCGGCCACTCATGGGGAATATCGTAGCTGCGCAATGCCACTTCGATTTCCATCCCCGGCGCGAGGTAATCACCCAGCACCTCAACCACCTCGCCCTGAGCCTGGCGATGAGTGGTAGGCCAGTCGGTGATATGAACCTGAACAAACTGCCCATGCTGCGCTCCGCCATGCTTGCCGGCGGGGACCAGCACCTGCTGTTGGATCCTGGGGCTGTCCGCCACTACATACGCGATGCCGCTCTCTTCAAAGAACCGGCCGACCACGCTCTCATGGGCACGGTGTACGACTTCGACCAGAGCACCTTCACGGCGGCCTCGACGATCCAGACCGGACACACGCGCCAGCGCCTTGTCACCATCGAACACGAGCCGCATTTGCGCAGGGCTCAGGAAAAGGTCATCACTGCCGTCGTCCGGGATAAGAAAGCCAAAGCCGTCACGGTGACCGCTGACTCGCCCACAGACAAGATCGAGCTTATCAACGGGGGCGTAAGCTCCGCGACGCGTATAAAGAAGCTGCCCGTCCCGCTCCATGGCGCGAAGGCGACGACGCAATGCTTCAAACTGATCCTCTTCCGTCAAGCCGAACTCTTCTATCAGCTGCGTGCGCGAGGCAGGACCGCCCCGCTGCGCCAGATGCGACAGGATAAGCTCGCGACTTGGAACAGGGTTTTCGTATTTTTCCGCTTCTCTAGCGGCCTCGGGATCGAGGGATTGCCAATCGGCCATCAGTTTAGAGTTACCTTTTGTCTGGTTAAGAGCTCTCTATATATTGAAGCTCGAAAATGCCTTAAAGGTTAGTCTTCGAAAAATAATAAAAATTTTCCACTTCAAGGGTTTACAGGTTTAAAAAAGCCTCGTATAGTTCGCGCCACAGCAACGGCAACAACGTTGCTAACGCGAAATACGATGAGATCATCGCATATCGCAGAGTGCCCAGGTGGCGGAATTGGTAGACGCACTAGGTTCAGGTCCTAGCGGTGGCAACACCGTGGAAGTTCGAGTCTTCTCCTGGGCACCACTTTACAGACAACCGAGCTAAATAGCTCGGTTTTGTCGTTTCTGGGGTTATGCTTTTTAATTCCCTCCCCTTCTCAGTTGCTTTTACTGGCGCCTATAAAAAAGGGCCGCCTAAGCGACCCTCCCTTCTATCTACCCGATCAGATCAGGCAAACGGATGACGAAGCGTAATCGTTTCGTTGCGGTCAGGGCCTGTCGAGATAATATCGATAGGCGCACCAACCAGCTCTTGAATACGCGCAATATAAGCACGCGCATTTGCAGGCAGCTCATCCATGCTGCGAGCACCTACGGTAGACTCGGACCAGCCTGGCATTTCCTCATAGATAGGCTCCAAACCGATATAGCTATCAGCATCGGTCGGCGCTTCGGTCAGCTCACCTTCGGCATTACGATAACCTACACAGATACGCACGGTTTCCAGACCATCGAGAACGTCCAGCTTGGTCAGGCATAGACCAGAAATGCTGTTTACCTCGATAGAGCGACGCAGGATGACTGCATCGAACCAACCACAACGACGCGGACGACCTGTTACCGAACCAAACTCATGACCTTTCTTGGCCAGATAAGCGCCAGTCTCGTCAAACAGTTCCGTTGGGAACGGACCGGAACCTACACGCGTGGTATAGGCCTTGGTGATTCCAAGGATGTAATCCAGGTACAAAGGCCCTACGCCAGAACCCGTCGCTACACCGCCTGCCGTGGTGTTAGAACTGGTAACAAATGGATAAGTACCGTGATCGATATCCAGCAGCGTACCCTGAGCCCCTTCGAACATGATGTTCTCGCCGGCTCTACGCAGCTCGTGCAAACGCGACACTACATCCAACATCAGCGGCTTGAGTACCTTGGCGTGCTCCATTGCATCATCATAGGTCTTCTGGAAATCAACAGGCTGCTCGTTGAAGAAGTTCTGCAGCACAAAGTTATGATACTCCAGCACTTCACGCAGCTTTTGAGCGAAGCGCTCAGGATGGAACAGATCACCTACGCGCAAGCCGCGACGGGCAATCTTGTCTTCATAAGCCGGGCCGATTCCACGACCGGTCGTTCCGATCTTGGCATCACCTCGGGCCTTTTCGCGCGCCTGATCAAGCGCCACGTGATAAGGCAGAATCAATTGGCAGGCCGAACTGATACGCAGTCGCTCACGAACCGGAACGCCTCTCGCCTCAAGCTCGGCAACTTCCTTGAACAAGGCGTCCGGCGCCAGCACCACGCCGTTACCGATCAGGCACTGCGTGTCGGCACGCAAAATACCGGACGGAATCAATCGCAGAATGGTTTTTTCACCATCGATAACCAATGTATGCCCAGCATTGTGGCCACCTTGGTAACGAACAACCGCTGCCGCCTGATCAGTCAACAGATCGACAATTTTGCCTTTGCCCTCATCACCCCATTGGGTGCCCAGGACGACGACATTCTTACCCATAACCTTTCCCCTATAGGAATCTCTGGAGCCGGCTAACCCGGCGAACTCTCACGACGCCAGGGGCGCCACCTGCCAACTTCCATCCTGCCACGTCAGCTGTCGGTCACAGCCCGACTCGCGCGCATCCGAATCCGCCTGGCCAGGCAACGCCTGCACCACGCGCTCACCGCCTGAACGTAACTGGCGAATCGCATTCCATAGCTGAGCATCCTCGCCATGAGGTGCCCAGATACCTGTTAGCGGCTCGGTCATTTCCGCCTGACCCAGCATAACCAATGTTTTCAGATCGGTAGAAAAGCCTGTTGCCGGGCGTGCCCGGCCAAAATTCGCGCCGATATTGTCGTAGCGCCCCCCTTGAGCAATAGCCTGACCGCTACCTGGGACAAACGCCGCGAAAACAACGCCGGTGTGATAGTGATACCCACGCAGCTCGCCCAGATCAAAATACAGCGGAACATCTGGAAACCGTTGAGCTAACGTATCAGCCAGGGAGCACAGCGCCTCCAGGGCAGAGACAACGGCAGGCGGCGCTTCCGCCAGGCGCTGACGCGCAGCCTCCAGGGCCTGACGCCCACCGCACAGCTCAACCAGGCTACGCAACATGTCGCCATAAGGCGCAGAAAGCTCTTGGGTCAGGGTAATAACTTCATCTACCGCCTTGCGCTGCAGCGCATCAAAAAGCGCCTCTTCTGCTGCGCCGGATAGGCCTGCCACTTCGCACAAACCACGATAGATTCCGACATGTCCAAGGTCCATGTGCACATCCGGGATTTGAGCCAGTTCAAGCACACCCAGCATCAGGCTGATGATTTCAAGATCACCGGCCGTGTCCTTGGCACCATATAACTCAGCCCCGATCTGAATCGGACTGCGCGACGTAGACAGCGCGCGCGGACGGGAATGCAGGACACTGCCGGCATAGCACAGGCGACTCGGGCCTTCCCTATGCAACGCATGGGCATCCATTCGAGCGACCTGGGGTGTGATATCGGCGCGGAATCCCATCAGGCGCCCCGACAGCGGATCGGTTACCTTGAAGGTGCGCAGCTCCAGATCCTGGCCCGCCGCCGTCAGCAACGACTCCAGAAACTCGACATGGGGCGTTACGACAAATTCGTATCCCCACTGTTGAAACAACTCCAACACCCGTCGACGCGCGATCTCGATGCTGGCAGCCTCGGGAGGCAGGATTTCTTCAATTCCGTCAGGCAGCAGCCAGCGGTCTACCGTTGCCATTTAGCCTTTCTCCATCATGCGAGCAGCAGCCTGTCATGAAGACCTTATGCACGCGCAGGCAAAACCTGCCGCACAGAGCACGGTACAGTAGCGAGCAAAGCGCGCAGCGACGGTAGATCGCCTAAGCCATCCCCGTGATACAACCTCGCCGCCATGCAATGGTTCATGCAGACGCAAAAAAGCCGGGATGTTCCCGGCTGACTCATGATACCACGAAATACAAAAAGGTCAGCGGCGGGCGACGAGCGCCCGCCAACCTTTTTACGGGGTTGGATCACCCAAGTATTTGAAGAACTCGTTCTTCGGATCCATCACTAAGATGTCGCTCTTATTAGAGAAACTGTTGCGATAAGCCTGCAAGCTACGCGTAAAAGAGTAGAACTCAGGGTTTTTTGTATAAGCCTGGGCATAGATCGCAGCAGCACGAGCATCACCATCGCCTCGTGTTTCTTCTGCCTCGCGATAGGCTTCCGCCAGAATGACGCGACGCTGACGATCCGCATCTGCACGAATACCTTCAGCCAGCTCACGCCCCTTGGCACGGTGCTCACGCGCTTCACGCTCACGCTCAGTGCCCATACGCTCATAGACGCTACGGCTCACCTCTTTCGGCAGATCAATAGCCTTGACTCGGACATCCAATACTTCGATGCCCAGCTCTGCATTAGCCATTTTGTTAAGTGAACCTGTTAACTCGGCCACCATGGCATCACGCTCGCCAGAAACCACTTCATGCAAAGTGCGCTTACCAAACTGATCACGCAGTCCGGCTTCTAAACGACGCATCAGACGCTCATCGGCAATCTGCTTCATACCTGAGGTTGCCGTATAGAAACGCTCAGCATTAAAGACACGCCATTTGGCATAGGCATCAACCATCACAGCTTTCTTTTCCAAGGTCAAAAACCGCTGTGTTGGAGAGTCTAGCGTCATAAGACGGGCATCGAACTTACGCACCTTATTTACAAAGGGCAGCTTGAAGTGCAAACCAGGCTTAAGGTCAGCATCTACTACACGACCAAACTGCAACATAACTGCACGTTCGGTCTGCTGAACGATAAACAGGCTGCTCCAGGCAAATAGTCCTAGAATGACCACTACAACCAGAGCGGCGATAGACTTGTTACTCATCAGCGGCTCTCCCTTGTCCGTACTTCAGGCAGCTGCGGCAAAGCCCTTACCGATGGCGAAGGATTATTCGAGCTGTTATTGCCTGAAGAAGGCGAGGTCGATGAATCACTCGATTCGGCAGGACGGTTTTGCACCATCTTATCTAGCGGCAGATAGAGCATATTATTCTGACCGCCCTGTGCTGTGATCAGAACCTTGCTCGATTGGCTCAGCATATCTTGCATAGCCTCAAGATACAGACGCTCGCGCGTTACCTGAGGTGCTTTCTCATACTCGGCTACCAAGTTATTAAAGCGATCCGCTTCACCCTGAGCGCGTGCAATGACCTCCTCACGGTAACCATTGGCATCTTCAATCAAACGCTGAGCCTGACCACGCGCCTCGGGAATCACGCCGTTAGCATAAGCTTCGGCTTGGTTACGCTCACGCTGCTCGTCTTCACGTGCACGAATAACATCATCAAATGCTTCCTGAACCTCGCGAGGTGCAGCAGCACTTTGGATGTTTACCTGAGTTACCGTAATACCTGTTTTGTAGGTATCCAGGAAACGCTGTAAGCGCTCACGCACCTCACCTGCGACCTGCTCACGGCCAGATGTCAGCAGCTGATCCATGGTCGAAGAGCCAGCCACATGACGCAGAGCACTATCAGTAGCATGCTGAAGACTGAGTTCCGGCTGATCCACGTTTAATACAAAAGACTCCAAATCGGTAATCTTGTACTGAACGGTCAGCGGTACCTCGACGATATTCTCGTCCTGAGTCAGCATTTGCCCCTGCTTGCTATACGCACGTTCACGCGTCACGTTTTCCTGGAACTTGCGATCCATTGGGGGGAAATAAATATTCAGGCCAGGACCTACCGTTTCGTAATACTTGCCGAAGCGCAGCACAACTGCTTGCTCCTGCTCGTCAACGACATAAATAGCGTTGTATAGCCACAAGCCAAACAGCAAGGCCAAGCCAATTAAAATCAGACCCGCACTGCTGCCCGCCTGACGGTTACCTCCGCTGGAATCCGGGCGCTTTTTACCGCCAAACAAGCGATTCAGCTTGTTCTGCAGCTTACGAAGCGCTTCATCCAAGTCCGGTGGACCTTGACGGCCGCCACCATTACCATTACCACCGCCACGGCGATCGCCCCAGGGGTCTTGATTATTTGAGTTGCCACCCGGCTCGTTCCAAGCCATAGCGCTCTCCCTACTGACTAAAGCGAAAACGCGCCGGTTGGCGCGCCGACCAATGCTACCGGATGCCGGGCACCCGGACCAAAAACGTCGATAAAGGCTTTATTGCAAAGTATGTTGCGCCACGAAGTCATCCGGCTTGAAACCTTCACGACTGACGAGACGATTAAGTTCTGCACGAGGCAAACGTACTGACAACACCGTATACCCTTCTTCGTCATGCGATTCTTCCTGTACAGCACCTTGACTGAACAATAGCGCACGCAGACGTCCCATAGCCTGAGGCAGCCGCAATTTACCTACGAACAGGTCGTCGCCCAACAATTCGGCCACAGCTTGACGAATCAGTTCCAAGCCCCGGTTTTCCCGAGCAGAAGCCCAAACTCTGATCGGACGACCAGTTTCCTCGTCGCGCTGGATGTGCGGCTCGACATTCTCAAGCAGGTCGATCTTGTTATAGACCTCCAGCATGGGAATCTCGTTAGCACCGATCTCTTCCAGCACGACGTTCACCTGCTCGATTTGCAGCATGCGATCCTCTTCGTGAGAGTCGATCACATGCAGTAGCAGATCCGCGTTGCTTGATTCTTCCAGCGTGGCGCGAAACGCCTCAACCAGCTTGTGTGGCAGATGTCGAATGAAACCCACAGTATCAGCCAGTACCACCGGTCCCAGGTCAGCCAGTTCCAGACGACGCAATGTAGGATCCAGCGTCGCGAACAACTGATTCGCTGCATAGACCTCGGAAGAGGTCAGGGTGTTGAATAGCGTAGACTTGCCAGCGTTGGTATAGCCAACAAGCGATACCGCTGGAACTTCGGCACGTCGCCGCCCTCTTCGGGCCTGCTCACGTTGACTGCGTACCTTTTCAAGGCGCTGTTTGATCTGACGGATACGAACACGCAACAGGCGACGGTCCGTCTCGAGCTGTGTTTCGCCCGGCCCTCGAAGACCGATACCACCTTTTTGTCGCTCAAGGTGGGTCCAGCCACGCACCAGACGAGTACTCATGTGCTCAAGCTGTGCCAGCTCAACCTGAAGCTTACCTTCATGGGTTCGAGCACGCTGGGCAAAGATATCGAGAATCAACCCAGTACGATCAAGCACCCGGCACTCCAGGGCGCGCTCGAGGTTGCGCTCCTGACTGGGCGTAAGGGTATGGTTGAAGATGACCAGTTCGGCTTCATCGGCCTTCACCAAGTCATGAAGTTCATCGACCTTGCCGGTACCGATGAGAAAACGTGCAGAAGGCTGATGTCGCGACACGGTAACCATCGCCACCGTGTCAGCGCCAGCAGAGCGCGCAAGTTCTTGGAACTCCTGAGGATCCTCGCGGGATTCAGGATCTTGGCCTTCGAGATGGACCAGAATGGCCCGTTCACCACCACCCGGGCGTTCAAAGAACAAAGGCGACTCCTATTTACATGTTACCGGGTTCAGCCGGCTGATCACTGCTAGGCAGACGAACAGGACGACTAGGAACTACCGTTGAGATTGCGTGCTTGTAAACCATCTGGCTGACAGTGTTTTTCAACAGGATGACGAACTGATCAAAGGACTCGATCTGACCTTGCAACTTGATGCCATTGACCAGGTAAATGGAAACTGGAACGCGTTCCTTACGCAAAGTATTCAGGTAAGGGTCTTGTAGCGAATGCCCTTTTGACATTGTGCCGCTCTCCTCAAAGGTAAAAGATTCGTTTGTTGCAAGGTCAGAAGGTTCGCCATCACCGGCGTGGTTCTTCTTGAGACTCAACTGCATATGGAGACCGCCTTAAGGCTTTTCAAGACACGCGACACATTGTCACGGGCCATACTGTCCAACCACTGTAGCTGGCCCCAGCTGCGTAGCCAGGTAAGCTGCCGTTTAGCCAGCTGACGCGTAGCGATAATGCCGCGCTCTGTCATTTCGTCGTAACTCATTCCGCCGTCCAGATACTCCCATACTTGACGGTAGCCTACGGCACGCATGGAGGGTAGTTCAGGCTGCAAATCACCTCGCGCCCGTAGACGTGAGACCTCATCGACAAAGCCCTGTTCCAGCATGTGGCGGAAACGCTGGGCTATTCGCGCATGCAATAGCGCACGCTCTTGAGGAGCAATAGCCAGATGAACGGCAGTATACGGGAAATGTGCGACAAGCGGCGCGTCGGAATCTGCATTTCCTTGTCTTTGACGCTCCCGATGCTCGGTCATCGTCATTCCACTGACGCGATGGACTTCCAGTGCACGGGTCAGGCGCTGGGGGTCATTGGGATGGATGCGCGCCGCTGACTCAGGATCGACCTCTGCCAGTTGCCGATGAACCTCACCCCACCCCTGCTCTGCCGCAACGGCTTCGATTTCGGCACGAATGGTTGGATCGGCGCTGGGCATGTCCGCTAACCCCTCAAGGAGCGCCTTGAAATACAGCATGGTGCCGCCTACCAGCAGAGGAATACGTCCTGCCGCCGTGATGTCTGCCATTGCCTGACGGGCATCGGCACAGAAATCAGCCGCCGAATAGGTCTCGCTGGGCTCGCGGATGTCGATCAGACGATGGGGAAAAGCCTCCAGAAGTGCTTTCGAGGGCTTGGCCGTACCGATATCCATCTCGCGATACACCAGCGCCGAGTCGACACTGATCAAGTCGCACGGCAGAACCTTGGCAAGCTCAAGGGCTAGATCGGTCTTGCCGGAGGCTGTAGGTCCCATCAGAAAAATGGCAGGTGGAAAAGACATGGAAACTCTCATGAAAGTCGACGCCGCGTCATGCGACATCGATTACCTGCCACGCAGGAATAATTTATCGAGATCATCAAGGCCCATCTGCGTCCATGTGGGTCGACCATGATTGCATTGGCCGCTTCGCTCGGTGATCTCCATATCCCGTAGCAAAGCGTTCATTTCAGGCACTGTCAAACGCCGGTTGGCTCTGACGGAGCCGTGACAGGCCATGGTGCCCAGCAGTTCGTTGATATGCGCCTGGATACGATCACTCGTGCCGTACTCTAAGAGATCTGTTAGAACATCTCGAACCAGATCACCTGCTTCGGCTTGTTTCAGCAGCGCAGGTATTTGTCGGATAGCCAGGGTTTCCGGCCCTAGCCGCTGCAGCTCAAAACCCAGCTTGGAAAACCATTGGGCATGCTCTTCTGCACAATCGGCCTCCCGCTCGCTGACCGCCAATGACTCAGGCACCAGAAGTGGCTGTCCACGCAGGCCTTCGCTGGCCATGGCAACCTTTAGACGCTCATAGGTAATACGCTCATGGGCGGCGTGCATGTCGACCAGCACCAGACCGTGAGCATTTTCCGCCAGGATATAAATGCCCTTGAGTTGAGCCAGTGCATAGCCCAATGGAGGAATATCACCCTGGCTTTCCGGCAAGGCAGCTGGCGCAGCTCCTGTGCTACTGACTGTAGAAGGCAACGGAGCAAAAAAGGTCTGGTAGGCTCCCTGCAGCTCGGCCACACTCTGGGTAGGGTATGCCGGCTTGGGCGAATAGCTGCCGGAGCCGCCGTAGCTTCCACCAGAACCACCGCCAGCAACTGGCCGTGGCGATGTTTCCGGCATGGCCGGTTCGATGCGATACGATGCAGGCGCAGGCTGGCTACTTTCCAGTGCATGCGCCGCCAGGCTCATCTCACCTTGGGGACCAAATTCCCCTGCAGCGGAGCCTGTGGCGCGAGGCGGCACGGTAACAGCCGATGCCGGTGCCGTCACCTGATCGTCCGGACGCACATCGGCCAGCGCACGGTGCAAGGTGCCGTAAAGGAAATCATGCACCATCCGCGTATCCCGGAACCGAACTTCATGCTTGGTGGGATGTACGTTCACATCCACCACGCCTGGGTCGAGTTCGAGAAACAACACGAATGCAGGGTGCCGCCCGTTATAGAGCACATCACGATAGGCCTGCCGGATAGCATGCGCGACCAGCTTGTCGCGCACCATGCGACCATTCACATAGAAGTACTGCAGGTCCGCCTGGCTGCGAGAGAAGGTCGGCATGCCGACCCAGCCCCACAGGCGCAGCTCGCCGCGTTCATTCTGAATAGGCAGGGCCTGCTCCAGAAAATTCGGCCCACAGACCGCCGCGACACGGCGGGCCTGGGTAAGGTCATCCGTAGCCTCACGCAGGGCTAGAATGCTCTTGCCGTTGTGGCGAAGATTGAACCCTACATCGAAGCGGGCCAGGGCCAGGCGCTTGATAACCTCCTGCAGATGGTCGAATTCGGTTTTTTCCGAACGCAAGAATTTACGACGCGCCGGTGTATTGAAGAAAAGGTCGCGCACTTCGACCGTGGTGCCTTGCGGATGCGCGGCCGGTTTGACTGATGAGTGCATTTCTCGCCCTTCGGTCTCGACCTGCCACGCCTGATCGGCATCCTGGTGGCGTGATGTAAGGGTCAGGCGCGAGACCGAGCTGATCGAGGCAAGCGCTTCTCCTCGAAAGCCCAGGCTAATGACATGCTCAAGTTCATCCAGGTTATAAATCTTGCTGGTCGCATGGCGCTCCAGCGCCAGAGGCAGGTCGTCAGAAGGAATACCGCTACCATCGTCCCTGATTCGCAGCAGCTTGACACCGCCCTGCTCGACATCGATGTCGATACGGCGTGCCCCGGCATCCAGACTGTTTTCCAACAGTTCCTTGGCTACCGAGGCCGGGCGCTCAACCACCTCGCCGGCGGCAATCTGGTTGGCCAGACGTGGGCTGAGCAGTTGAATACGACGAAGTTCAGTCATGGAATTAGCCAGGCTGGTCTGAGAGTCGAATGGAAAGCAGTGCCAAAACGAAACCGGCCGCGCTGCCCGAGGCAGTGGCAGCTGGCCGATTCGAGCCGCTATGGCGAAGGCATCTCGCTATTTTAGCGCGAGCCGGTTGCCACTTGCTGTGCTTTTTGGTCACGCAGCCAGGCCAGGTATGTACCTGGCGGCGGACTCTTCTGGAAGTACGTGGAAATACCGCTGCGGATCTGCCGTGCCAGCAATTCCTGATGTGAGGCCGCTGCAAGCTTGACGGACTCGGTCGGGTTCGAGATGAACCCGGTTTCAACCAGGATCGAAGGAATATCCGGCGATTTCAACACCACGAAGGCAGCCTGCTCCACGCGATTATGCAGGAGCTTGGTCTGTTGCCCGATGTTGGCCAGAACCTTCTGCCCGACATCCAGACTTGCGGACATGGTAGAGGTCATGGACAGATCCAGCAAAACACCGGCAAGCATCTGATCCTTGTTGTCCAGAGCACTGCCCACCCCGCCTACAAGGTCCGAGCTGTTTTCAGTATCTGCCAGCCAGCGCGCTGTTTCAGACGTGGCGCCCCGCTGAGAAAGCGCAAATACCGATACACCCGAGGCGGTTCGGTTGGGCGCTGCGTCGGCATGAATGGACACAAACAGATCAGCCCCTTTCTTACGCGCTATCTCGGTACGCTTGCGCAAGGGGATGTAATAGTCACCCGTACGAGTCAGCTCGGCCTTGAAGCCCTTCATGCTGTTGATCTGGGCTTGCAGTTTTCGCCCGATGGCCAACGTGATGTTCTTTTCATAAAGGCCGCCACCCTTGGCAATTGCACCAGGGTCTTCACCGCCATGACCAGGGTCGATCACTACAATGATGTCGCGCTTGCCAGAGGGACCAGCCGGCACGGTGACCTTGGGCTGCGCAGGGGTTACCGGCGCAGATGGCTCACCCGGCGTAGGCGTCGCGGGAATATCGGATGATAGGTCCGCGCCCTGATCGAACAGATCGACTACCAGACGATTTCCGTACTGCTGATTAGGCGCAAGCGTAAAGCTCTTGGGCGTAACCTGCTGAGACACATCGAGCACCATGCGCAGCTCGTCGGCTGAGCGTTGGGCCGAGCGCAGTCCGGTAATCGGCGTACCCTTCAGGCGAGCCTCGTTGAGCTTGGTCGCCAGTTTGGCTCCGCTGATATCAATGACGATCCGGTTGGGCGACGTCAGAGTAAAGACATTGGCTTTGACCGGCCCTGACAGATCGAATACCAGGCGCGTATTGTCCGGTGCACGCCAGACACGCATATCCTTGATATCTGACGCTGCCAACACTTGGCTGGCCAGACAACACAAAATAACTCCCAACGTTGCCCATCCCAGGCGTACACGCTTCCCCCACCCCATTTGCATCAAACTCCTGTGGATAGGGCGGCACGCCAGGCATCACCATGTGAGCCTTGAAAAACCAACTGCACGTTACGGCCGCCCGCATGCGGCGTAATGGTAATGTCCAGGTCTGGCTTTGGCAAAAGCCCCATGCCCCGCTCAGGCCATTCGATCAGACAAAGGGCATCACCGGTGAAGTAATCCCGGATTCCCATGAACTCGAGTTCTTCCGGATCAGCCAGACGATACAGATCGAAATGGTAGACCCGGATCTCACCGATTTCGTACGGCTCGACCAGCGTAAAGGTAGGGCTCTTGACCGCACCTGTATGGCCTAGACCCCGCACGATGCCGCGTGACAAGGTCGTCTTGCCGGCTCCGAGGTCTCCGTGAAGATAAAGCGTTCCACGGCCGCCGCTGGCCAGGGCTATTGTGCTGCCCAAGGCTGTCATGGCGTCCTCGTCAGGCGCGAACAGGGTTATCGTCTCGGACGAAGGCGTTACTGCAGACATGGATTGTAACTCTCTAAAAGCTGACGAACGGTATCGGGTAAATCACTGGCAGCCAGTCCTCGACCATGCTGTCCCAGCAGCTCTCCTGCACGGCCATGTAGCCAGGCGCCCAGGCAGGCAGCATCGAACACCGAGAGGTGTTGTGCCAGTAAGGCAGCAATAATGCCTGTGAGCACATCGCCTGCGCCACCAGTAGACATCGCCGGGTGACCACGCCCACAAAGCGCCATGCGGCCATCCGGTGCAGCAATAAGGGTCCCGAGGCCTTTGAGCAACACCACTGCGCCATAGTGCTCCGCCAGCTTTCGGGCTGCGGCCGGGCGTCGACTCTGAATCGTGGCAATATCGCTGCGCAACAGGCGCGCAGCCTCACCTGGGTGAGGGGTCATGATCCACTCGCCCCTGGGCTTGGTGACCGCCTGGCTGGCCAGCAGGTTGAGCGCATCGGCATCCCATACCTGAGGTACTTCTCGGGACGCCGCCACGCTGATCACACTGCGGCTCCAGGCGCCCTGCCCCAGACCAGGCCCGACGGCCAGGACATCGGCTTTTTCTGCCAGGGCAATGACTTTACCCGCGGACTCGACACCTGCCACCATCACTTCAGGTCGACGTGCCAGCACAGGCGCCACATTCGAAGGTCGCGTAGCCAGGGAAATCATGCCGGCGCCGCAGCGGAGCGCTGCCTCGGAGGTCATGAGCGCAGCGCCGCCAGTGCCTTCGTCCCCTCCGATGACCAACACATGGCCGAAGTTGCCCTTGTGCGAGCCGCGCTTACGCGGCTTAAGCTTGGGCAGATTGCGGGGCGCCAGCCGTTGCGCCATGGCATCGGCAGGGTTCTGTGGTTCCTCGACCAGGGCGGCAAACTCGATATCGCCACAGTAGTCCGGCCCATTGCCTGTCAACAGGCCAAGCTTGAGACCGATGAAGGTAATGGTAAGATTGGCTTTGACGGCTTGATCCCTGACAAAGCCTGTATCAGCGTTGAGCCCCGAGGGAATATCGACGGCCACGACCGGAAGGTCGCAGCTATTGATCTGCTCGATGGCCTTGGCATACGGCTCACGTACTTCGCCGGAAAAGCCGGTACCCAGCATGGCGTCCACTACAACGCCTGTCAGCTTTACGCCCGCTCGCCAAGGCTCCGGGTTGATACCGGTACCCTTGGCCTCCATATATGCCTTGGCCGCATCGCCTTCGAGCTTTTCAGGGTCGCTCAGGTAATACACGTTTACCGGCCAGCCACTCCGCTGAGCAAGCGAGGCGATTAGATAACCGTCTGCGCCATTATTACCGCCCCCGGCAAAAACAGTCAGTGCACCGGCATCGGGCCAGCGTTGACGCAGGGACCGCCAGGCGGCTCGCGCGGCACGGTGCATAAGTTCGAAACCGGAAGTACCCGATTCGATCAGACGCGCGTCGAGCGCTCGTACCTGCGCAGCGCTATAGAGGGAAAGCGGCAGTTCGTCGTGCATGCGATACCAAGCTCCAAGGTCTGGCAAAATAGGTTCTCGTCAGTAACTTAAACACGTCATGTCTTCTTACGCACTCGATCTCGATACGCTAGCAGCCTCCATCAAGGAATGGGGTCGCGAGCTGGGTTTTCAGCAGACCGGCATTACCGGTGTAGCGCTGGGCGACCACGAAGCGTACCTCGAGCGCTGGCTGGCCGCGGGCTATCACGGCGAGATGGACTATATGGCCGCACACGGACAAAAACGTTCGCGCCCGGACGAACTGGTGCCAGGCACGCTACGGATCGTTTCGCTTCGCATGGATTATCTGCCGGGCGATACCGACATGGCGAAGCGACTGGCGGACCCTGCACACGCCTATATCTCTCGCTATGCCCTGGGCCGCGATTATCACAAACTGATCCGCAAACGGCTGCAACAGCTGGCCGAACGTATTCAAGCCACGATTGGCCCGTTCGGCTACCGTGCATTCGTCGACAGCGCCCCTGTGCTTGAGAAAGCGCTGGCGGAAAAGGCCGGCCTGGGCTGGATCGGCAAGAACACGCTGGTGCTCAACCGCAAGGCAGGCAGTTATTTCTTTCTGGGAGAACTCTTTACCGACCTACCCTTACCTGTCGATGAGCCTCATCCCAGCAATCACTGTGGCCGATGCAGCGCCTGCATGGATATCTGTCCGACACAGGCGTTCGTTGCCCCCTATGTACTGGATGCGCGGCGCTGCATTTCCTACCTGACGATCGAGTTCAAGGGCTCGATTCCCGAGGAACTGCGCCCGTTGATCGGCAACCGGGTCTTTGGCTGCGATGACTGCCAGATTGTCTGCCCCTGGAACCGATTCGCCAAACCCACCGCGCAACCGGACTTCCAGCCACGGCATAACCTGGACAACAGTGATCTGGTGACGCTATTTCGTTGGACGGAAGACGAATTTCTAAGCCGTACGGAGGGTTCGTCCTTGCGCCGGGCAGGCTACGAGCGCTGGCTGCGCAACCTGGCGGTGGCGCTGGGCAACGCGCCTACCAGCATTCCGGTGGTCGAAGCATTGAAGGCGCACCAGCAACACCCATCTCCACTTGTGCGCGAACATGTGGAGTGGGCGCTGGGGCGTCACGGCTATGCCTAGACCTTGATGAAGTGCTTGCGGTAGTAGCGCAGCTCCTCAATGGAGTCACGGATATCGTCCAGCGCCAGATGACTGCCGGTCTTCTTCACGCCATCACGGACATGAGGTGCCCACCGCGCCGCCAGTTCCTTGAGGGTTGAAACATCCAGGTTGCGATAGTGGAAGTAGGCTTCCAGCTGCGGCATGTGCCGATAAAGAAAGCGACGGTCCTGGCAAATGCTGTTTCCGCAAATGGGCGACTTGCGCGCCGGCACCCACTGCTCGAGGAAGGCCAGGGTCTGGCGCTCGGCCTCCGCCATGCTGATGGTGCTTTCGCGGACCCGCTGGGTCAGGCCTGACTGGCCGTGCTGACGTGTGTTCCACTCGTCCATGCCGTTCAGAATCTCGTCCGGCTGATGAATCGCGATGACCGGACCTTCGGCCAAGGTGTTCAGCTCACTGTCCGTCACGATGGTGGCCATTTCTATGATCACATCGTTATCCGGATCCAGGCCGGTCATTTCGAGGTCGATCCAGATCAGGTTCTGGTCATTCTGCATGGCAATACTCCTTAAGCAATGCAGGCAGTTTAGCGGAATAAATACAGCTCGGCTGGCCTTGCGCCACGCCGTCAGCGTTGCCAGATGAGAATTTTCGACTGCCGCCAGTCATTCAGCTCGATGACCTGCCGGGGAGGTACACCCGGAATCTCGAACGTGTTGCTGATAAACAGCGCACCCGGACGCATTTCGGCCTGCGCTTTTTTCCATAGGTCAGGCATAGGGGCGGGCGAGAGAAAACAGTAGACGACATCGTATTCAGCCAGATCGACTTTCCAGAGGCTCTGATAACGAATCCGACAGTTACGCCGCGGTAGGCAGCGCAGCCAGGAGAGCAGAAAACTCATCGGCGCGGTCTCGACGCCCGTAAAATGGCTCTTAGGGTGTAAACGCGACAGATAGACGAGCGTTCCGGCCAGACCGCTTCCCAGGTCGATGAAAGACACCTTGTCTGATCGTTCAGCTATCAGCTCACTGAGCTTTCGCTGTGTCTCATGCCCGGTCAGATAGAGCGGAACCCGTTCGGTCAGGCTGTTCCAGTTCAAGAGCAGAATAACGAAAAATCCTGCGAGAAAGACCCAACCGGGAATGGCATAACCGGCGAAGGCAACCAGGGCTGGTACGAAAGCCAGATTGATGAAGAGCCACCAGCGGTGCAGGCCCATCCACTGCCCAAGCGCTGCGGCCAGGACCCCTTGCAGGCACGCCGCACCGATCAACGGTGCGCGGTAATGGAGCGTAACCAGACCAACCTGTAGAACAATCCAGGTAACAAGCAGTGCAAGCACCTGCACCAGTAATGCAAGGATAGCGGGATATCGGCGGCGTAAGGTGTCGAGCATATGGCCAAGTCATAACAGCGGATAATGCTGTGCAGTCTAGCCAAGATCCGACCGCTGGACGATCTCTGCCCCGGCAGACGAACCGCCTGTTAGACTTTATCTTTACTTCAGGTTTATCGAGCTACTTAATGGCCAAACGCCACCTCACTCGCCGGCAAAGCTGGCGTATTGAAAAGATTCAGACCGAACGTGCGGCTCGCGCCGAGCGTCGGGAGTCCCGGTTGATCGAAGAGCTTGAGGGTGGCGACCTGGGCCCGGAGTTGACGGGTCGGATCATTGCCCACTTTGGTGTACAGGTAGAGGTGGAGGGCGAAGACGGCCAGCTCCAGCGCTGCCACTTGCGCGCCAACCTGCCAGCTCTGGTGACGGGAGACCGGGTAGTCTGGCGGACGGGTAATCAGGGCATTGGCGTTATCGTCGCCCAACTGCCTCGAATTTCGGAGCTGTGTCGTCCCGACATGCGGGGTGTCCTGAAGCCAGTTGCGGCCAACGTCGATCGATTGATCATTGTATTTGCGCCGATTCCCGAGCCCCACAGCAACCTGATCGACCGCTATCTGGTCGCAGCCGAGCATGCCAGCATTCAGCCTATTCTACTGTTGAACAAGGCTGATCTGATCGATGAAAGTAATGCCGAGCGGATGGATAACCTGCTGGGCATCTACAACAACCTGGGCTACCCCTTGCTCGAAGTATCGGCGTTGAACGGCCTAAGCCTGGACAAGCTGAAAGAGACCCTCGATGGACACATCAGTGTTTTCGTAGGGCAGTCCGGTGTAGGCAAATCATCGCTGGTAAACGCCTTGTTGCCGGGCGTGGACACGCGTGTCGGGGCGTTGTCCGAGATAACCGGCAAAGGAACGCATACGACCACCACGGCCCGCCTGTTCCACTTCCCGGGCGGCGGCGATCTGATCGACTCACCCGGTATCCGCGAGTTCGGCCTGGGTCATGTAAGCCGTCAGGATGTGGAAGCCGGCTTTATCGAGTTCGCCGACCTTATCGGGCATTGCCGCTTCCGTGACTGTAAGCACGACCGGGAGCCGGGCTGTGCTTTTCTGGCGGCGCAGGAAGAGGGACGAATTCACCCTCAACGCATGGCCAGTTACCGTCACATTATCGCCAGCCTGCCCGAACCTGAGTACTAGGTCCGGGCAGGCCCTCTTTACCGCTAGGGCTTAGGCGGCGGGCTCATTTGCAGCGCACCGTCGTCGAAGGCGTTGATTTCCTTCTTCAGGTCGATGCCCTTGAGCGGGTTGGCCAGATTACTCGTAGCCTTCACGCTGCCGGGGTTACCGGTCGAGGCACCCGTGTCACTGCCTGCCGGAGCCTGGTCCGGAGTCGCGGCCGGCGGGGTATCGGCTTGGCCGCCATTGTCACCCTCGATGGCCTTCTGAGCCTTCTTGGTCAGAACAACAATGTCGATACGACGGTTGACCGGATCGAGCGGGTCCTTGCGATCGAACAGTGCCGACGAGGCATACCCTACTACACGGGCCACCTGGTTCTCTGGGTAACTACCTGCCACCAGCGCTCGACGGGCCGCATTGGCACGAGCAGCCGACAGTTCCCAGTTGCCGTAGTATCCCTTCCCTACGAACGGCTTGGCATCGGTGTGACCGCTGATGCTGATCTTGTTTGGAACTTCCTTGATCGTATCCGCCATGGCCAGCAGGATATTCTCGAAGTACATCTTCAGTTCAGCACTGCCCGAATCGAACATCGGCCGGTTTTCTGCATCGACGATCTGGATACGCAGGCCGTCCTGAGTGATCTCGAGCAGGATCTGGTCCTTGAAACGCTGCAGATCCGGGTTCTCGTTGATCTTGTTCTGCAATTCCTGTAGGAGCAGTTGCAGGCGCTCCTTGTCGATCTTCTCCGCGATGTTCTCGGCCTGCTGAGCATCAATGCCGCCCGCATCGGCTGGGCTCGGCTTGGTAGTCTGGTCGATCTGCTCCTCATCAGTGCTATCAGGTGAATCCGGCGTCTTAGGGTCATTTTCCATCGTCGGGTTCAGCGTCTGATTGGGAGACGGTGTTGGCGTACCGCCAAGGTCGATCACATAAGGACTTCCGCTTTCCGTAAACCCGATCGGGTCCTGAAAGTAGCCTGAAATGGCGATCCGCTGCTCGGGAGTGGTCGAAATCAACAGCCACATCACCAGGAAGAACGCCATCAGGGCTGTCATGAAGTCGGCGAAGGCAATCTTCCAGGCGCCGCCATGGTGCCCGCCTTCAACTTTCTTGACGCGCTTTATGATAATGGGCTGGTTGTTATCCATGACGGCTTAACCTCACGCGCCGCGCATTGCTTGCTCAAGCTCGATGAAGCTTGGGCGATGGGCGGGATACAGGACTTTACGACCGAACTCGACAGCCACGGTTGGCGGCATGCCCGATGCGGAAGCAACCAGGGTGGCCTTGATGGACTCGAGAACGTTCAGTTCTTCCTTGGCGTCATGCTCGAGCGAGGCCGCCAAGGGTGCAAAGAAGCCGTAGGACGCCAGAATACCCAGGAACGTACCTACCAGGGCGGTACCTACGCTCGCACCAATCTTGATGGTGTCCCCTTCGGCCAACAGGCCCATGGTAATTACGATACCCAGTACCGCTGCCACAATACCCATGGCTGGCATACCATCGGCGATCTTGGCTACGGCATGAGAAGGATGCTCAAGGTCAGCCTTGGTGCTATTCAGCTCCATGTCGAACAACCCTTCCAACTCGTGCGGAGCCATATTGCCAGACGACATCAGACGCAGATAATCAGTGATGAAGGCTGTCATCCGTGCATCTTTGAGGATGGCTGGGTATTTGCTGAAGATCGGGCTTTCGTTAGGCTCTTCAATATCGCCCTCGATGGACATCATGCCCTCACGACGGCTCTTGTTGAGGATTTCGTAGAGCAGCTTGAGCACGTCCAGGTAGTACGCATGAGTGAAGCGATGACCAAACATGGACAAAGACTTCTTAAACACGATCTTGAAGGTGCTGCCCGAGTTGGCCTGTAAAAAGGCACCCAACGAAGCGCCACCAATCGTCAGCACTTCGTAAGGATGCACGAGAGCCATGATACTGCCGCCCGACAGCACGAAGCCTGCGAGTATGCTACCGATGACAACGATAATGCCGATGATCTTGACCATGATTTTCAAACACTTCTAGTTAAACAAGGGCCCACAAAGAGGCTGCTGATTTAGTTATCGGATAATCTGCGCCAGACTGTAGGTATTTCTGTAAGCCATTCATGCGAGCTCTCTATGTCCATTACTACCGCTCGTCCAAATACGCTCGACGCCTGGCTGAAAAGGCTGGAAAGCGTACGTTTATCCGTACCCCAGGAAGTCAAGGAAGATGTCCGCAGGGCTCTTGCCAATGGCAACAAGACCGTTCCTGAAATTGCCGAGGTGGCGCTTCAGTCACCGATCCTGTCGCTGGTGCTGCTAAGGGAGTCCAACCGAAGCCAGCTTGGCCGGGAGAATCCTGCGGTTTCGCTGGAAGTAGCCTTGAGCCGGCTCGGGCTGGGTCCCGCTGAGTACCTGTTATCGGCACTTCCGTCGGAAGCTAAAGAGAAATACTCGCCAGCCCTCTCGCAGCTCCTGTTGATCAGCGAACACGCCATGGCGCAGGCCAATGGCCTCTTCGGCAATACCCTGGCCCGCCTGCGCCAGGAGGTTCGTCTCTCTACGCTTCTGTTCCTGGCGCCCGTGTGGCCACTGGCTCAGGCTTATCCAGAAGTCTGGGAAGAATGGGAGCAGCGGGTACTGGGCAACAACGAGCCGGCCATCACGGTCGAGCAGGAGCTGCTTGGCGTACCCCTTCTGGACCTGTGCCTGACCCTAGCCGAGCGCTGGAGCCTGCCCGCTTGGGTTGTAGACGGATATCGCCTGCTGGTGAAGGACCGTCGCCGCCTGGTCAAGGCGCTGCACATTGCCCACAACGATGCCCATCCTCTTCAGCAGCAACAGCGCTTGGATGAGGATTTGCCGCTACGTCGGTGGCTCACCCAGCCCGGCAACACGATTCTGTTGGCAAATGGTCTGGCCGTAGCTGCCCACCAGAGCTGGAGCAACCCGCATATCCTCCGCTGGCAACGGCTGGTCGGCCTCTATATGCATGAGTCACTGGATCATATTCAGCAGGTCACCCATCAGGCCGCCGCGCAGCATGCTCGCCAACAGTTCATTCCAGGCCTTTGGCATCCGGCCGAAGCCCTGATCTGGCCCTGGGATGCAAGACGCCTGCACTCAAACAGGAAGGCCGCGCCTGACACCCAATCAGCCGCGGCCAATAACCAAACGACAGGCGATGGGCTGGACGCATGGCGCCGATATTGTGCCGAACTGGTAAAGACGCCCAGTTCCTTTAGCAACGGCATCCAGCTGACGGCTTGCGCCAGGGATGCCTTGGCGGCAACCGGCCTGCCACGCCTGCTCCTGTTGACACCCGATGCGGACCAAACAGTGCTCATGGCCCAAGGCATCCATGGCCTGCCCGAAGCAGCCAAGGGGCTTCAGCTGCCTATCAACAATCATCCCCTGCTGCGCAAGCTGATGAGCGATCCCGCCCAACTTCGTATTACCCCGGAGAACAGCGCTCAGTTTCGCCCTCACCTGCCTGGTAATCTGCAAGCCCTGTTTCCACACTCACACATGGTGCTGCGCTCGATGGGCAACAAAGGTCGCGTTTCGATGCTGGCTATCATTGACAACGGAGGCGAGCCGTTTTCCGAGCGCGACCAGCAGGCTATCAATAAAACTGTCACCTGCATCGAGCGTGGCGTGACGAGTTACGCCCAACGACTCACATGATCGCTACAATCGAACCCATGATTTCAGACCGGATGACCTGATATGTCCTTTACAGACCTGCCGCTCGTGATCGAGCCTGCCGACCTTGCCGCCCGCCTCGACACGCCGGAGCTGATTCTGGTCGATCTATCCAGCGCTGCGCATTATGCCGAGGGGCATGTGCCCGGCGCCCACTTCATTGCGCCCCAGCGTACACAATTGGGCAAACCTCCAGCGCCAGGGCTTCTCCCTGAAAAAGCCGACCTGGAAATGTTGTTCAGCGAACTGGGCCATCGCCCTGAGGCCGTTTATGTCGTGTATGACGACGAAGGCGGTGGCTGGGCAGGACGGTTCATCTGGTTGCTGGATGTGATCGGTCATCACCGCTACCATTACCTTAACGGCGGCCGTCATGCCTGGATCGAAGCGGGCCTGCCATTGACGCAGGATGTGCCACCGCCGGTGGATACGCCGGTTAACCTCACGCTGCATGATGAGCCTACTGCAACGCGTGAGTATCTGCAGAGCCGCTTGGGTGCGGAAGATCTGGCCATCTGGGATGCACGCGGGCCACAGGAATATCGAGGCGAAAAAGTCCTGGCAGCCAAGGGCGGGCATATCCCGGGCGCCATCAATTTCGAGTGGACGGCCGGCATGGACCCGGCACATAGCCTGCGTATCCGCAGCGATATGGCCGAAACACTTAATGCCTTGGGGATCACGCCCGATAAGGAAGTGATTACCCATTGCCAGACGCACCACCGCTCGGGATTTACCTATCTGGTCGCCAAGGCGCTGGGCTACCCCCGAATCAAGGGTTATGCCGGCTCCTGGGGAGAATGGGGAAATCATCCGGATACACCGGTCGAACGCTGATAGCAGGTTTCCAGCAGCGAGCCGAATGGCTGTACAATGAAACGAGAACTGGGTCACGGCAATCTGACCCGGCCTTTTCTGTTTTGCCTTGTCTGGCCTCGCCCGCGGGTTCACGCTTCATATATTGCCGCTCAAGGACACACCATGAATTTGAAAGACCGCCTGTTCATTCTTAGCCAGCACGTACTGCCTCATCACTTCCTGTCACGGTTGATTGGCGGCTTCGCCGAGTGCCGGATGCCCTGGTTCAAGAATGCCCTGACGGCATGGTTTGCTCGTCGCTACGACGTGGATATGCGCCAGGCTCAGGTCGAAGACCTGACGGCATACGAAAACTTCAATGCATTCTTTACCCGCAGCTTAAAGCCAGATGCACGTCCGCTACCGGAAGATCCGACAGCCATTGTCAGCCCGAGCGACGGCGAAGTCAGCCAGATCGGTCAGGTCGAGCATGGCCGTATTTTCCAGGCCAAGGGGCATAGCTACAGTCTGCTGGAGCTTGTAGGTGGTGATGCCCAACGGGCTGCACCGTTCATGGGTGGATCGTTCGCGACGATCTACTTATCGCCCAAGGACTATCACCGCGTACACATGCCTATTGCCGGCACGCTGAAAGAGATGGTGTATGTACCCGGGCGAATCTTTTCGGTCAATCACCTGACCGCCGAGAACGTTCCGGAATTGTTTGCCCGCAATGAGCGTGTCGTGTGCATCTTCGATACCGAACGCGGTCCGATGGCCATGATTCTGGTCGGTGCCATGATCGTGGCCAGTATCGAGACCGTTTGGGCCGGTATGGTGACACCACCCAAGCGCATGTTGAAAACAACACGTTACGACGAAGCGGCACGTGCGCCCATTCATCTAAAAAAAGGTGAAGAAATGGGCCGTTTCAAGCTGGGCTCCACGGTTATCGTCCTGTTTGGCCCTGATCAAGTGAACTGGGCTCAGGAGCTAGGCGCCTTCAGCACGGTCAATATGGGACAGCAGATTGGCTCGCCCAAGGTCGCCGAGGTTATCGAGCCTCTGTTGGGAGACGTCTGACACCTGCGACACAGGGACGCTAGCCCGATACCGCTGGCGTCCAGTAGTTGAATATTGGGGATAATGACTGTTATCGCCGCTCAGTCTGGAGAACCGACAGTCAATGGATAGTAAAGGCCCTCAGCAGTTGCTGCGGGTACCGACGCCCACGCAGCGGAGCCTTACGTTCTGCGAAGCCAGCCCCGCCGGATTGAAACGCTGGCTGGACCAATTGCCGCGAGCAAAGCTCGGGGAAGTGGCGCGTCTGTTGTACCAGGGGATGCTGGAAATCAACCAGCTGATCCAGTCGAACGATCAACGTCTGCGCATGCTTGAGTTATTGCGACCGGAAGTGAACCGGACGTGTGTCATGCTCGAACGCCATGTTCTTGACCAGCCCATTGTGCTGGACGAGCGCTCACGCAAGGTAGCCAACCTGTGTCAGGCGCTACAGAACCATATGGCGGCAGGCTACAAGTTGGTGGTGGTCGACGAACTCAATACGCCCTCGCGTGATCGGGCCAGCCTGTTGCCATTGGCCCTACAGCGCGCCATGAAAGGCCTTTACGGCCCGCTGATTCGCGCAGCCCAATTGTATACCCCAGCAGCCGATCATCTCTGGCTGGAGCTGCATCAGCTCTTCCAGATCGCCCTGCGTCTCAACCTGCAGGGCCAGCGTGTACGGGACGACCTACTGACGCGCCCTGACGGCCAGAGTTTGCAGGAGGCCTATGCTGTCCCGCTGTTATTTGGGGCAGCGCGGTGTAACCAGATGCGCCAGCGTCAGATTGCCCAGCTGGTCGAGTACCTCGATCAATGGGCAAATCTCGTGCAGATAAAACCCGCTGACCAGCCAGGCGTACTGTTTGTAGTCGCACCTCAGATCGATGCGCCGCCACGTTACCGAACCCTCCTCAAGGAGGCCAGCCTGAGCGGCCTGCTAGGCCTGTCAACACAGGTATTGGTCAGCCAGATTTCTGATTATCTGGCATTGCCACCGGAGGAGCGCAGCCGTGCACGCCTGCCAGTGCAGCCGGACATCAGCACGGACCTGCTGCAACACCTGCGCGCGGCATGGGGGCAGGAATCCGACCGGGCCTTTCAGCGCACCCCGGGTCAAGGACGCCTGGAGATCTGCATTGGCATGAGTGCGCTGCACTATCACCTTTCGGGTCGCGTAGCCTTTGCCCAGACGCTCAACCTGCCGGAACCGCCCAAGTCCAAGCCGGACTTTGCCCCGGCCGAGAAGACGTCGGATGTATGGTCACTGGCCTTCGATGCCGAGCACAATACAAGTTTGGACGCGCATGAGGAAATCCACTACGACACGCCTGTGGATGTGAAAAGCGAACAGATTGAGCTGGATAAAACCTACCCCCTCTTCTCGCTGCCCATCGTCAATCACAGTCCGGGCGGCTACTGCGTCAGCTGGCCTGGGGAAGTGCCGGACCAACTGCAAGCGGGTGAAGTGCTGGGGCTGCGCGGCCTGAACGAGAACAGCTGGGGGATTGCAGTCATTCGCTGGATACGGCAGGTCCCTGGCAGCGGCACCCAGATGGGCGTTGAGCTGCTGGCGCCTACGGCTCGCCCCTGTGGATTGCAGCTGCTTCGCAAGACCGAGCAACATAGCCAATATCTGAGGGGCCTGCTGCTTCCAGAAATCAAGGCCATAGACCAGTCTCCCTCTCTTATTGCCCCGCGTCTGCCCTTCCAGGAAGGCAGCAAGGTTCAGATCAATCAGAAGGGAGTCGAGCAACAAGGCATGCTGACAAGGCGTCAAAATGCTACCGTTAGCTTCAGCGTCTTCGAATATCGTCTGCTGGAGCAGGCGCGACCGACGCCAGAAACACCCAGGCCGGGAAGCCAGGGACCGTCCTCCAACACAGAGGACGATTTTGACTCCTTATGGAAGTCTCTGTAGATTCCAGCCTCTTCGATTATTAACCGCTTTAACTGTCCGGGTTCATACGTAGACCTATGGCTATCGAAAAGAAGACCATCCGCCTGCTCATTGTTGAGGAGTCACAGAATGAAGCCGAGCGACTGGTAAGTCTGTTTCGAAATGCGGGCTGCGCAACCCGGGCACAGTGCGTCACAGAGCCGGACGAGCTGGCCACTGCACTTCAGCAGAGTTGGGACCTGCTCATTGCGGCGCCCAACTGTGAAGAGCTTTCTCCTCACGAGGCGCTCAAGACCATCAAGCGCCAGGCCAAGGATATTCCGGTTATCCAGCTGGTCGACCCTGAAGAGCCCGACGCGATTACCCAGGCTTTACTGAATGGGGCTCAGGATGCCGTCCCGCTGGGTGAAGACGAACGACTCGTGCTCGTATCCCGGCGCGAGATTGGCAATCTGGAAGTGCGGCGTGCCTATCGCACCGCCGAACTAGCCCTGCATGAAGCAGAAAAGCGATGCCAATTGCTTTTGCAAAGCTCCGAAGATGCCATCGCCTATGTCCATGACGGGATGCATGTTCATGCCAATCCCATTTACCTGCAGCTCTTCGGCTATACGGATGTGGAAGAACTGGAAGGGATGCCGGTCATTGATCTGGTGGCAAGCGATGACCAGCAGGCGTTTCGCGATTTTCTCAAGCAATACTCCAACGATCCCGAAGCCAACGGCACAGCCCGCTTCCTCTGCCAGGGCTTGCGCGCCGATGGCTCTACCTTCACGGCGGACATGAGCTTCTCTCCAGCCACCTACGAAGATGAGCCCTGCATTCAGGTTGTCATCCGTGACGGCGACCAGAACGATGCCGAGCTGGAAGAAAAGCTGCGAGAAGCTACCAGCGTAGACCCTGTCACCGGTCTGCTGAATCGCACCCGGCTTGTGGAGGCGCTGGAAGCGGAAATGGAGAAAGTGGTCCAGCACGGTCAGACAGCCAGCTTCGCCTACCTGCAGCTGGACCGGTACGCGGCCATCCTCGCTGAAATCGGCATTTCCGACATTGATGCGCTGCTGGCCGCCCTGGCCAACCAGCTGAAAGAGCACTTTGTACCGCCGGCGGTGCTTGCACGGTTCAGCGATGATGCATTTGCCGTCCTGGTTCAGGGCGGCACTGCTGAGCAGCTTGAAAGCCGCCTGAAACCACTGCTCCGTCAAGCGGTGTCACAGCCCATTGAAATCAACAAGCGGGCCTTGCAACCCTCCTATTCCATTGGCTTGACGGCTCTTGATGAGCAGACCGTCAATGCGCACGAAATCATGGACCGCGCTCACCGCTGCGCCCTGATGATTGCCAAACAGGGCGGTAATGCCATCAAACGATACGACCCGGCAGAAGAACTGGCCGCAGCGGCCAGCCGAGGCAGCCTGATTGCCATTGTGCAACAGGCGCTGGAACAGAGCCGTTTCCGCCTGCTCTTCCAGCCACTCATCAGCCTGCGTGGTGACAGCCGCGAGCACTATGAAGTGCTGCTCCGCCTGAACAATACTCAGAACGAAGAAGTACCGCCGGCCGAGTTCTTCCGGGTAGCGGAAGAAAGCGGATTAAGTGCAAAGATAGACCGATGGGTAATCCATAACGCCATCAAGGTATTGGTCGACCACCGCGCCCGTGGGCACGATACCTGCCTGTTCATTCACCTGTCCGCCGCCTCGCTACAGGACGCAAGACTCCTGCTCTGGCTGCAGGCGGCCTTGCAGGCCGCTCGCTTACCGGCTGAATCCCTGATCTTCCAAATCAGCGAGGCCAATGCTCTGGCTCACCTCAACCAGACCAAGATCATGGCCAACGGCCTGAAAAAGCTGGGGCATCGCGTCACTCTAGGTCAATTCGGCTGTGCATTGGCGCCGTTCAATATTCTCAAGCAGGTTCCAATCGATTTCCTTAAGGTAGACGGCTCGTATGTCCGCGACCTGGGCAATCCGGAAAACCAGGAAACGCTGAAAAACCTCATTAGCGGCATTCAAGAGCATAAAAAGCTGTGCATCGTGCCGTTCGTTGAAAACGCCACGATCCTCGCAACGCTCTGGCAGTCTGGTGTGAATTACATCCAGGGTTACTACCTGCAGGAACCCAGCCAGGCAATGAACTATGAATTCGTCGCGGACGAATAAGCGGCAGACATGAAAAAGCCGGCAATAGCCGGCTTTTCTTTCAGCGCCTGATCAAAGCACGTGGTCTCGGTCTCTGACACCCAGCAGATACAGCACGCCATCCAAACCCAGTGTTGTAATTGACTGGCGCGCCGACTGACGCACAAGCGGCTTGGCGCGAAAGGCAACGCCCAACCCGGCCAGACCCAGCATAGGCAAGTCGTTTGCCCCATCCCCTACGGCAATGGTCTGTTCAAGGCTCAGCCCTTCCTTCATGGCCAGTTCACGCAGCAGATCGGCCTTGCGCTGCGCGTCCACAATGGGCTCTACCGCCACACCGGTCACCTTGCCGTCCACTGTTTCCAACTCGTTGGCATAGACATAATCGATGCCCAGCCGAGCCTGGATCTGACGGGCAAAGTAAGTAAAACCGCCGGACAGGATGGCGGTCTTGTATCCCAATCGCTTGAGCTCGGAAAACAGTCGCTCGGCGCCTTCGGTCAGGCGCAGCCCTGCACCGATGTCTTCGAGTACCGTTTCAGGCAGGCCGTTGAGCAGGGCGAGTCGCTCCTTGAAGCTGGCCCTGAAATCGAGCTCACCGCGCATGGCTCGCTCGGTAATGGCGGCAACCCGCTCTCCGATACCAGCGGCCTTGGCCAGCTCATCAATGACTTCCGCCTGGATCAATGTTGAATCCATATCGAATACGGCCAGTCGCCGATGGCGGCGGAACAGCGTGTCAGCCTGAAATCCGATATCCATCTCAAGGTTCTGGATCGCAGCGAAAAAGGCAGCCTTGAGCCCCTCCAGATCCTGCGGCTCACCCGCCAGCGTAAATTCCAGCGCAGCACGCTCCCTGGCGTCAGGTGCCGACAGCCGCTCGATACGCTCAATGGTCATACCGTGGGACTCGACAAGTTCGCTCACATGCTGAACCTGGTGGGCGTCCAGCTGGCGTCCCATGAGCGTCAGGATATGGCGAGGAGCCAACTCGCTGGCCTGCCACGCGGCATAAGCCTCTGCATCCAGAGCAGCCAGATGCACTCTCGCTCCCAAGGCCGCAGCGCGCAGTTCGAGCGCTTCACCCAAGGCAGCGGCATCAGCGCCTTCGGGCAACTTGATGAGCAACGCAAGTGTTACGGCCCCCTGCACACGACTCTGACGAATATCCAGCAACGCTGCGCCTGACTCGGCCACTACGCTCGTCAATGCAGCACTCAAGCCGGGTCCGGCATACCCGGTGCTGGTAATGAGAAGAATGTCTCGCAAGGCGCAGCCTCCACCAAGGGGTCAAAAACCCGATTCTACCTGTTTCCGAAAACGGTGCAGAACCACCCATACGCAGACGAGTGGTTGACGGACTCGGTTAGTACGCTTTAACGACCTCTGGTCGCTGGTTATACTTCGCCCCACATTTTTGCCCAAAGAATTCACCAGTGACCCGGCACGCGACCGTCAAGCCCGACAATTTCTTCGTTCTGCTGTTTCGTGCAATGCGCCAGCGCCGTGTTCCTATCGCGCTCCGCATTGTTTCCCATAGCCTTATTCTCGTCATCGCCGCCCTGGTGATCTATGCCGTTGTCGTGGCCTTGCAGTTCCGGCATGCCATGCAGCAGCAGGCCGATGCCGTAGGTCAGACGCTGGTTACCCAGACGGCCGCCTCAGCGACGGAGCTGCTGGTATCCAACGATACGCTGAGCCTCAACGTGCTCTTGGGCAATCTGGCGCGTAATCCGCTGGTTGCCCACGCGGCAGTGTTCAGCCCGGATAATCGTGTACTGGCCGAAGCAGGCACCCGCCCGACGCGCAATCTTCTGGGCGAGGCGGAAGGCATCTACTCCACGTCGATCAAGTTTCAAGACGTGACCACTGGCCAGCTGCGTATCAGTCTGGACATGAATCAGTTCCAGCAACCCATGGTGATCAGCCTGCAAAACATGGGATTGTTGGCGCTTATTCTGTTGATGCTGACTCTGATTCTCAGCCTTCGCCTGGGCCGCAACATTTCCACGCCCCTGCTGGAGCTGCGCGTCTGGCTGCGTGACCCGGATGATCCGGCTCCCAGCGTTGGTCGTCAGGATGAAATTGGTGACTTGGCACGTCAGCTCCAGGCGCGGTTGGTCTCGGAAAAACCCAAACCGGCACCGGTTAAACCGTCCAAGAAAGCTAAGGCAGCAGCTCCGGTAGAAGGCGACGAGGACAACCCGTTCCTCGATGAAAGCGCCGGTATCAAGGTTCGCTCCACCTCACCACGCAAGGCTGCCGCAGCCGCTAAGAAACCGGCCAAAGCACCGGTGACTACCGAAGACGGTGACGACGAGTTCGACGAAGACGCCTTTGCCGATGTCATGCCGGACGAGGTAGAAAACGAAGTTGTAGAGACAGCGGCAGCCGCCGAGCCCGTTACACCGGCCATGGCGTCAGAACCCGACATCGTTTCCAGCGCGGTACTGGCGATCCAGCTCGGGTCTCAAGAGCAGTTACGCAAGCTGCCCCGCGCGCGTCTGGTCAGTCTTCTGGAGCGTTACAGGGATTGCCTGGAGCAGGCCACCTCGCTGTACAAGGGTGAACTGCATAGCCTCATCGATGGCGGCAGCCTGATCCTTTTCCACGAAACCCAGGGCGAAGATGATTATCTGACTCATGCCTTGTGCTGCGGTGAAATCATGCGAGCGCTGGGCCATGCCCTTCAGGTCGAAGTAGCCGACAGCGGGATCACGCTGCAACTGCAGCTGGGTCTGACGCAGGGCGAACGTCTAGTGAACCTGAAGCTGCCCGAGCTGCTCAATAACGACACGGTCCGGAACGCTATCGCACTCAGTCGGCACAGTCGCAACCTGCTCCTGGTCGAGCGCAGCATCGCCGATGATGAACTGCTGCGCCAGCGTGCCCGAATCCGCTCTATTGCGAGTCCAGAAGGTGCCAGCTGTGTCGAACGCCTGCTTGAACCCTATTCGTCTACCCTTGAACGCCATCTGGTTCGTCTCGAATCCCGTTAAAGCCGGCACACGCCGGCTGGCGGCCCGCATCCATCAGGGCCGTTCCCTCTGGATGGTAAGGCCGCCCTATCGGGCGACCCGAGCGCTTCTTCCCCTGGGGCTCGCCATGAGCCTCGTAATTCTTCCCGCCCCTTTCGCTCAGGCAGCCGAGATCCGTCTGCCGGATGGCTCGGTCTACCACGGCGATGTGGAGCGCGGACGCCTACAAGGTGAGGGGCGCCTCGATTGGGCCAATGGCAACTGGCTGCGGGCCTCGTTCAGAGACGGCCTGGCCGAAGGCCTGGGCGAGCGGTTTTTTGTGGATGGCACCCGCTATCGAGGCCGCTTTCACCATGGCCTCTATGAGGGCCAAGGGCAGCTGACCTCCCCCAGCGGACGTTACGAAGGCTCCTTCCACCGGGGGATGTACCATGGCAAAGGGGTCTTGGAGTCCAATGACGGCTGGCGTTACGAAGGTGATTTCTTCGAGGGCCGCATGCAGGGCCGCGGCGCGCGGACTGAAAGCGACGGCAGTCAATATAACGGCATTTTCACGGATGGCCGCCTGAACGGCAGAGGTCAATGGGTCGATCAGGAAGGCAATCTGTACGAAGGCAACTTTGTTGACAGTGCTTTCTCCGGCCAGGGTCGCTATCAAAGCGTAGATGGTAATGTCTGGGAAGGGTCCTTCCAGAAAGGGGAAATGACCGGCCAAGGCAAGTACCATGGCAGCGATGGCAGCCGTTACAGCGGCAGCTTCAAAAGCTGGCAGTACCATGGGCTGGGGCAATACACCGAGGCAGACGGCAGCGTGTATATCGGTGACTTCCTGAACGGCCAGTTCGATGGCAATGGCACCTACACCCATGCCGATGGGCGCCGCGAAAGCGGGCTCTGGAGCGAAGGCCAGTTCATCCGCAGCGATGACGGTGTTTACCAACCTGACCCCATGGAAGTTGCGCTACTGGAACAAGGCGAGCGCCTGGGTCAGGAACTCAATAACGTCCGTCCCTCTACGGCCAGTACCGAGCTTTACGGTATTACTCTAGCAGGCGATGGCGATCAGCGCGTGTTTCAACGTGAAGCCGATTATGTCGCCAAGCTGATGGTCAATCGTTTCAATGCCCGTAGCGTGGTTCGCCTGATCAATCAGCGTGATCTTAAAAGCGTAACCCCACTGGCAACGCGGGAAAATCTTCATCGCGCCATTGCCACCCTGGCCGAGCGCTCAGGGCCTGAGGATTTGATCTTTGTCTACCTCACCAGCCATGGCTCCTCCGACCATCGTTTATCCTTGAGCGAGCCGGGTCTGCAACTGGCCAGCTTGCCGGCCATTGAGTTTGCGTCCCTGCTTGAGCCGCTGAAGAACCGCGACAAGATCGTTGTCGTTTCAGCCTGCTACAGCGGCGGCTTCCTTCCCCCGTTGCAAGATGACCATACCATGGTCATTACCGCCTCACGTGCGGACCGGACGTCTTTTGGCTGCACGGACGAAGCGGACTTCACTTATTTTGGGAAGGCCTTGTTTGCAGAAGCCTTCCAGGCAACAGACGATCCCGAGCAGGCATTTTCGATCGCCAGCAAGCGTGTCGCCGAGCGCGAGGCGGCACAAGGGTTCGAGCCATCGGAGCCGCAGATCTGGGCGCCGCCTGCTGTTCTGAAAAAATGGCAGGCCTATCGCGCTGGATCAACCAGCCACGTTGCAGAGCAATGAGCCTTTCGCTCTGAAATGTTGTCCGATGGGATAAGGGCGGGCATTACAACGAAGCGGACCGGGCAGAAGCGCGGGCCGCCTACCTGCTCCGCCAGTCATGCTCATCGAAAGGAGCTTTGCGATGCACCTGACTCCGCAACATGTCCTGATTACAGGCGCCACGGGGCTTACCGGCGAACACTTACTGGATCGCCTGCTGAATGAGCCAACCATTCAACGTGTCCTGGCGCCCACCCGCCGACCACTTCCTGCTCATCCACGCCTGGAAAACCCGGTTGGCGAATTGCTGGATGTGCTGCCTCAGCTCACCGGCCCGCTGGATACGGCCTTTTGCTGCCTGGGCACCACGATCAAGAAAGCTGGCTCACAGGAAGCCTTTCGCGCCATTGATTATGACCTGCCCATCGCTGTCGGACGTCGCGCACGCGAACTGGGTGCCAGACACTTCGTGGTTATCAGTGCCATTGGTGCCGACGCTTCCTCCTCGATCTTTTACAACCGGGTAAAAGGTGAGCTTGAAGAGGCACTACAGGATCAAGGCTGGCCGCAGATCACCTTTGCACGCCCCTCGCTGTTGCTCGGCCCCCGTAACGAGCAGCGGTTGGGCGAGCAGATTGCCGCCCCGCTCTCCCAGCTGCTGCCTGGCAAGTGGCATGGCATTGAGGTCTGCGTGTTGGCACGAGCACTCTGGCGACTTGCGTTGGAGGAAGGCGACGGTGTTCGTTTTGTCGAGTCGGACGAGCTACGCCGGCTGGGGCGTTGACGCACTGGCCAGGGCCTCCTCAACCAGCCAGTCATGCAGTGAACGTACACGTGGATCAGCGAGAGCACCTTGCGCATAAAGCAGGACATAACGCTTGCGCGCCGGTACGGATACCCCGAAGGGAATAACCAACGCACCCCGCTCCAGCTCGTTAGTGATCAAATGACGCCGCGCGATGGCAACCCCCATGCCGGCAATGGCCGCCTCAATAGTCAGGTGATTGCGATTGAACGTATGACCTCGCCTGACATCCAGTGCAGGGGCGCCAATGGACGCCAGGTAAAACTCCCACTCGGCATATTCATAACTGCCGCGCCAGGCGGTGATGTCATGCAGCAATGGGTAATGATCCAGCGCCTCGGGACGATCAAGTGGCGGGCGCCCCTCCAACAGCGAAGGAGCACACACCGGAAATATCTGCTCGTCCAGCAACGACGTGGATGCAAGACCAGGATAACTACCGTCATTAAGATCAATGGCAAGGTCAAACTCGCCCTCGCGCAGTGACCATGAACTGTCCTCAGCAACAACCCGAAGCTGGATATCCGGAAAGCGAGCCTGCAGCTTGGGTAGCCGCGGCATGACCCATTTGCCGAGAAAGGAAGGAATCGAGCGTAGCCGGAGCACGCCGCCAAACTGACCGGCATTCAGCCGCCGCAGCTCCGCATCCACAAGCCCGGAAGCCTGATTGACTGTTGAGGCCAGCCGTTGCCCCTCCGCCGTCAGCTCCAGCCCACGGGCCATTCGGTGAAACAGCTTGAACCCCAACCGCTCTTCCAGCTGTCGCATCTGCTGGCTAATGGCGCCTGGCGTTACATGCAACTCCTCGGCGCAGCGGGTAAAGGACAGGTGGCGTGCCGCACAGGCAAATACTTGAAGCCAGGCTTGCGTTTGCGCGTTCAGGATCCGGCTCATGGGTTTAGCTCTACTAAAGGGTCGCTTAGAACGTATCGATTGTGCAGGGAGGCCGCTTTTCCCATGATGATCCTCAGACTGTTACGTACGTTACGGTCACCATTGAACCTCAAATCCAGGACTTCAGCATGGCCATCAGCGTATTCGACCTGTTTAAAATCGGCGTGGGTCCTTCCAGCTCTCACACGGTAGGCCCCATGCGAGCCGGTGCATTATTCGTCTCCACCTTACGTGAGCAACAATGCCTGGAACAGACTCGCCGGGTAGAAGTACGCCTGTATGGCTCTCTGTCCGCAACAGGTGTCGGGCACGGGACTGACCGTGCAACGTTGATGGGGCTGATGGGAGAGTGGCCAGACCGGGTTGATCCCGACCGGATCGAGCCCTGTATCCAGACGCTCAAGCTTGAAAACACGCTTATGCTCGGGGGTAGCCATCCTATCGAGTTCGTCTGGACCCGAGACCTGCATCTGCTCCATGAGAACCTGCCTTACCATCCCAATGCAATGACCATCACCGCATTTGGCGAGACTGGAGAGCTGTTCGAGGAGACTTATTATTCCGTGGGCGGCGGTTTTGTTGTCGACAGCCAACAGGCGGCCAGCGGTCAGCGTGATCAGGATACCACTGCCCTGCCCTATGATTTCTCCAGCGCAGCGGAGCTGCTCCGTTTATGCCGCGAGCATGGGTTGTCCATTTCCGCCCTTATGCTTGCCAATGAAAAAGCCTGGCGCAGTGAGGATGACATTCGCGCAAGCCTTTTACAGATCTGGCAGACCATGCGCGAATGTATTCGGAATGGGCTAGCCCATGAAGGTGTACTGCCGGGCGGCCTTAAAGTCCCACGTCGCGCTGCTCGCCTACACCGTAGCCTGCGGGCGATGACCAACCCGAGCGTTATCAGCTCGACGCTTTCAGCCATGGAGTGGGTCAACCTGTTCGCCTTGGCGGTCAACGAGGAAAATGCCGCGGGAGGTCGCATGGTAACGGCGCCTACCAATGGCGCGGCGGGCATCATTCCTGCGGTACTGATGTACTACATGAAATTCAACCCGGATGCGAACGATGAAGATGTCGTGCGCTATCTGCTGGCTGCGGCCGCAGTAGGCATCTTGTGTAAAAAGAATGCCTCGATCTCAGGCGCCGAGGTGGGGTGTCAGGGCGAAGTGGGCTCGGCCTGTGCCATGGCGGCTGCCGGGCTGGCCGAGCTGCTGGGCGCAACGCCAGAACAGGTGGAAAATGCTGCGGAAATCGGCCTTGAGCATAACCTGGGCCTGACATGCGACCCGGTGGGAGGACTGGTTCAGGTGCCCTGTATCGAGCGCAATGCCATTGCCGCCGTGAAAGCCATCAATGCCGCCCAGATGGCGCTACGCGGTGACGGAGAACATTTCATCTCGCTGGACCGAGTCATTCGTACCATGCGTGATACCGGTGCCGACATGCAGGACAAATACAAGGAAACCTCTCGGGGTGGGCTCGCTGTCAGCATGGTTGAATGCTGATCAAGGGTTGACGCACGCGCCCGGCTTTTCAAGAATCCAAGCTCTACCGAATGGGAGCCCCTCATGAGCCTGGATTCAGTCCGCGACTTTTTCACGACCCACGCCCCGGATATTCACATCATTGAGCTTGAAACCAGCACCGCAACCGTTGCCCTGGCGGCCGAAGCACATGGCGTCGAGCCGGGGCGAATTGCCAAAACGCTTGGACTGAAGATTGGTGAGCTTGAGGTGCTGCTCGTGGCACGAGGCGATGCACGACTGGACAATAAAAAGCTCAAGGCTACGTTTGGCGGCAAAGCCAAGATGCTGGATGGCGAGCGCGTGCAGCTGCTGACCAGCCATCCGGTAGGCGGCGTTTGCCCATTCGGACTGGCAACGCCCATGCCGGTATATTGCGATTGCTCGCTCAAGGCTTTTGATGAGGTCCTGCCGGCAGCTGGCGCAATCCACAGCGCCGTGCGCATTACCCCGCAACGGCTGGCCGAACTGGTCGAGGCCCAATGGGTGGATGTCTGCCAGGAACCGACCGAGTAGCTGGCAGACATTGGCGCTACATCAGACGACGCTGACCGACTGGGATGCCAATAGTGCTTCCTCCTCACGGTAACGCACGATCTCCTCAATGGTCAGCACAGGTATCCCGTGCTGCTGCGCGTAGTGCTCGACATCAGTACCACGCGCCATGCTGCCATCAGGGTTCATCAGCTCGCACAATACGGCCGCCGGACGTAGCCCTGCCAGCATGGCCAGCTCCACCGAGCCCTCGGTATGACCGCGCCGAGTCAGCACCCCACCTTCACGCGCGCGCAAGGGAAAGATATGCCCGGGGCTGACGATTCGGCTCCGACCTTCGCAGGAGTCCAGCGCGGCCCGAATAGTGATCATCCGATCAGCAGCCGAAACACCGGTAGTCACACCTTCCGCCGCCTCGATAGAAACTGTAAACCCTGTTCCATGACGTGCCTGGTTATTCTTAACCATGGGTGGCAGGTCCAGGCACCGCACACTGGCATCATCCAGGCACAGGCAGACAATACCGCTGCCATCCCGGATCATCTTTACCATCGTGCTCAAGGTGAGGTTTTCGGCAGCGGCTACCAGATCAGCTTCGTTTTCGCGGTCGGCATCATCCAGCAAAAGCACTGGGCGCCCCTCGCGGTAGGCTGCTACAGCAGCATGCAGGCGGGAATGGCGTTGTGGGTCGAGCATAGGCATGAAACGTCCTCGTTGGAGTGAGTGAACGTTTCAGGGCAAAAAGCGCAGACGCTACTTATGCCAGGCGGCATAGGCAGACAAACGCATCTTCTTTCATCCGGACTATGACCGTCGGCCCTGGAATCACACCAGGTCTGCTGACCTCCGACGTATCGGAGCGCTCGCGGGCTTGCCACCATGTGGTTTACCGCCGGTGGGGAATCTCACCCCGCCCTGAAGACCCGACCGACTATAACGAAGTGAAGCCGCCTTCGCCAATGCCTGGGGATAGCTCAACTGCCTCCGCGAACGTTCAGCCCGATACCCAACACCTTTGCCAGGGCAAGGGGGAATAACACCGTGTCCACCAGCAGACTGCCCGGCAGATCGAACCCGGGATAGGCGGGAGCCTCTACGCCAAAGCGCTCCGTTGGACAGCAGCCCCCTTGAATGGCATACCAGTCCAGCCGGGTTCCCGAGTAAACGATCGGAGCGCCCGACTTACCCGCATTAAGCGTGCTGACGCTGGCGCAGCCACTCAGTACAAGCACCAGGCACGCACAGAGAAACCTACTCATCGCTCACCAGATGATGCTCGCCCCACCGGGGCAGCATGTCTTGGGGAATACTCAACGTATTAAGGATCCGGGCCACGACAAAGTCGATCAGATCATCCACCGTTTGCGGCTGGTGATAGAAACCTGGCGCAGCCGGAAGAATCGTCGCGCCCAGGTTGGACAGCTTGAGCATGTTTTCCAGATGAATACTGGAGAATGGTGATTCTCTGGGTACTAGAACCAAGGTGCGCCGCTCCTTGATGGCCACATCGGCAGCGCGCTCGATCAGGTTATTGCAGGCACCTGTTGCAATGGCGGACAGCGTACCGGTCGAGCATGGGCAAACCACCATGGCTGCCGGCGCACTGGAACCTGACGCCGGAGGCGCCATCCAGTCGCTCTGGCCAAAGACTCGAATCTGCCCGGGCGCAGCACCAGTGTATTCTGTCAAAAACGCCTGCATGGCCTGAGGTTTAGCCGGTAGCGCCACATCGGTCTCAGTGGCCATGACCAGCTGTGCAGCCTTGGAGATCAGAAAGTGAACCTCACGCTCCTCCTGCACCAGACAGTCAAGCAGCCGTAATCCGTATTGAGCGCCAGAAGCGCCGGTCATTGCCAGGGTGATACGTTCCGGTCCGCTCATGCAGGGCCTCCTTCACGCAACGCAGCAGCCAGCTTGCCGTGCAGACCACCAAACCCGCCGTTACTCATGATAACTACATGGGTCCTGCCTTTCGCCGCCTCTTTAACGCGCGCGATAATGGCCTCAAGCGAGTCGCAAACAACCGCCGGGACAGGGCAATTCGCTGCTGTCTCGGCCAGATCCCACCCCAGGTTCGGCGGTGCATACCAGATAACGGAGTCGGCCTGTCGAACACTGTCCGGCAGGCCGTCACGGTGGGCGCCCAACTTCATCGAGTTGGACCGTGGCTCGATGACTGCAATGATGGATTCCTCTCCTACACGTGCCCGCAATCCTTGAAGCGTAGTGGCAATGGCCGTGGGATGATGGGCGAAGTCATCATAGATCGTGACGCCGTTGATTTCGGCAACCGTTTCCATTCGGCGCTTGACGCTCTTGAATGCATTCAACGCCTCGATCCCTTGAGGCGGCACGACGCCTACATGCCGCGCGGCGGCCAAGGTGGCCAGAGCATTGGCTACGTTATGCTGGCCGGTCAGACTCCACTCAACCGTTCCCTGTGTCTTCCCATCGAAGATTACCTCAAACCACGAGCCGTCCTCATGGAGCAAGCGGGCCTGCCACTGCCCGCCCTCTCCTGTCGTCTGAACCGGCGTCCAGCACCCCATCGTCAGGACATGAGACAGCGCTTTTTCAGCAGTTGGATGAATGATGAGTCCTTCACTTGGAATCGTACGCACCAGATGATGAAACTGCCGCTCGATCGCTGCCAGATCAGGAAAGATATCGGCATGATCGAACTCAAGATTATTCAGGATAGCGGTGCGCGGTCGATAATGGACGAATTTGGAGCGCTTATCGAAAAAGGCGCTATCGTACTCGTCAGCCTCTACGACAAAGAAAGGCGTTCCGCCCAGCCGGGCGGATATCCCAAAATTTTGGGGTACACCGCCAATCAAGAAGCCCGGGCTCATGCCTGCATGCTCCAGCACCCAGGCTAGCATGCTCGTGGTGGTGGTCTTGCCGTGGGTACCCGCTACAGCCAGAACCCAGCGTCCCTGCAATACATGATCTGCCAGCCATTGCGGTCCGGATACATAGGGCAACCCCTTGTTCAGGACATGCTCCACAGCCGGATTACCCCGGGAGAGTGCGTTGCCGATCACGACCAGATCCGGCGCCGGTTCAAGGTGGGCAGGCTCGTATCCCTGCATCAGCTCGATACCCTGTGCCTCCAGCTGCGTACTCATGGGCGGATAGACATTGGCATCGGAACCGGTCACCCGATGACCCAACTCCTTGGCCAGCACGGCCAGAGAGCCCATGAATGTCCCGCAGATGCCGAGAATGTGGATATGCATGAATAACCCCTGACAAGCGAGGCCCTGGCAGCCCCATTGAAAACGAGCCGAAGGTTAGCACAGCGCCGTCAGGACTCTATGGGTTCATCCGCCTCGTGAATCACGAAATTCCATCTGATCCCAGCCGAGCTCCGACCTTGAAAGAGAAGAAAGCAGATATCCGTGCGGTAGATCGCAAATCCCACCCTACCGTTTACCCTAATGGCTACTCGCGACCTAGAGCCTTCGCCCTATAATGGAGCTTCGACCCGCTGCCATAGATAGGCTGTACATGGACTTTAACCCGATCGATCTGATCCTCCACCTCGACGTTTACTTGGAAATGCTGGTCAGCAACTATGGGTCATGGATCTATTTCATCCTGTTCCTGGTCATTTTTTGCGAAACGGGCTTGGTAGTCATGCCCTTCCTGCCCGGTGACTCATTGCTGTTCATTGCTGGTGCCATTTGCGCAACAGGCGGCATGGACCCTTGGCTTCTGGGTAGTCTTCTTGCCTTTGCGGCCGTTGCCGGTGACAGTACAAACTATGTCATTGGCCGAACCCTGGGTGAAAAGCTTTTCTCGCGACCAAACTCCAAGATATTCCGTCGTGACTATCTGGAGCGCACCCAGGCGTTCTATGCCCTGCATGGCGGCAAGACCATTACCCTGGCGCGATTCCTGCCCATCATCCGAACGTTCGCGCCATTCGTGGCGGGCATCGGTCGCATGCACTATCTCCGTTTTCTGGGCTTCAGCGTCCTGGGCACGTTCCTCTGGGTAGGCGGCCTGGTCACGCTGGGTTACTTCTTTGGCAATGTGCCGTTCATCAAGCAGCACCTGTCCATGCTTGTTATCGCCATCATTGCCATCTCGCTGCTGCCCATGGTCATCAGCATGGTCAGCCGTCGCCTGCGGCCGAGCCCCAGCCGCAGCGAAATCGGCTAACGCATGTGGTCCCTGCGCGCCTGGCGGGATCGACGTGTCCTTGAACGGACCGTTATCCCGCCGGCGCTCTGGGATGAAGTTCATTCCCGCCTGCCTTTCCTCGACGGACTCCCGCCTGAATCTGATCAACGGCTTCAACAGCGCAGCATCCTTTTTCTGGCGCATAAACGCCTGACGCTACTGGGTGACATTGCGCTTGCTGACGTTGACCGCCTGGCCCTGGCTGCCCAGGCCCAACTGCCCTTGCTATACCTGCCTGAGGAAGACTGGTATGGCAACTTCCACGAGCTGATCCTCTACCCCTCGGACTTTGTCAGCCCACAACGCTACCGTGACGATAGCGGAATCGAACATGAGGAAAGCGAAAGCCATAGCGGTGAGGCTTGGCTACAAGGTCCAGTGATTTTGGCGTGGTCGGGTGTTCAGGAGAGCGGCGACTGGACGGGTTACAACTTGGTCATTCATGAATTGGCGCATAAGCTCGACATGCTCAACGGCGATGCCAATGGCCTGCCCCCACTGCACCGGGACATGTCGCTTCCTCGCTGGGCTGAGGTCATGCAGGCTGCTTACGATGACCTCAACCGACAGATTGATACCCATAAGGAAACACTGATCGATCCCTATGCCAGCGAGCATCCTGCTGAGTTCTTTGCCGTCTGCTGTGAATACTTCTTTACCGCACCCGATGTACTCGATCAGGCATACCCGGATGTTTATATGCAGCTACGTCAGTTTTTCCGTCAGGATCCACTGACGCGGCTACAGGCATTGGCTCAGCGGATTTCAATTCCCGCAGCCGAGTCACCTCCACGAGGAGCGTTCGGCGAACCCTGATAGGCCAAGGGAACCTCCTCCAGAAACTCCAGCGACCGAACAGGCATACCGAACTTGATGCCACGCTGATCCAGCTCCTTGAGCAGTGCCAGATTGATGTTCTGTTGAATATCCATGTACTGGTTGTAGTCCGCGCTCAACACGTAATACACCACCTCGAATTTCAAGGCGCTACTTTCCAGTGCCAGCAGATGCGCACGATCGAAACGGGTGTTCTCCAATGACGTGACAATCTGCTTTACGAGTGGAGCAATTTCACCAACTTGATCGGCAGGTGTGCGGTAACTGATATCGAACTGGAACAGCACCCGCCGTTCGGACATACGCTTATAATTATGGATCGTCTGCTGCAGCAGCTTCGTGTTGGAGCAGACCACCTGCTCACCGCTAAGGCTGCGAATACGCGTGGTCTTGAGGCCGATGTATTCAATGGAGCCGGCAATATCGCCAAATACGACGAAATCACCTTGCTCGAAAGGCTTGTCGATACCAATGGACAGCGAGGCAAACAGGTCACTCAGCACATTCTGAACGGCCAGCGCGACGGCAATACCACCAATACCCAGGCTGGCGACGAACGCCGTGATATCCACACCCAGGTTGGAGAGTACTGCAAGCAGAACCACCGTCCACAAGGCTACCCGGACCATCAGCGAAATCATGGTCATGGTGAGCTGGCTGCGCTGATGGCCATTCCTGTTCTGCAGCGCCGAACGTGCCCACAGCAGAATTGCGCCATCGACCCACAGCCCGAACTGTAGAGCCAGGACCAGGAACCAGATATGGCTGACGCGTGCCTCCCAGCTTGGGCTCAGATCAATGACATACAGTCCGATCTGAATAGCCATGAGCAGAATCAGCAAGCGACTGGTTCGACCAATGATCTCGCCTACGTAATGTGCCCAACCGCTGTTTGCCCGGGAGGACCAATTCACAACGCGACTGGTAACGGCTGTAACGAGCCGGCGAATGACGCCATAGCTGATGATAGTAATGACAAGTGCAAGCGCCAGGTTGATGGCTGTCGCCTCATTGATCCATTGGAACATGCCGATGTTGTCTCCGATTCAGAGGAAAGCTGCCCCGCCCTCTAACAGGCAGGCCTCTTTTTTCGGGTCCGTTACCGTTACAAAGTTCCTGCTTTGAACCTTATCCCACCCCAAGGCTCGAATCGCGGGTCAAATATGCCTATACTCCAAACCACATCAATTTGGCCTACCAACAAAGGTGAGTCGCTCTATGAGCTATAGCAAGATTCCGGCCGGCAAAGACGTGCCGAACGACATCTACGTCGCGATTGAAATCCCGGCTAACCATGCACCCATCAAATACGAAATCGACAAGGACAGCGATACTCTGTTTGTCGACCGGTTCATGGCGACCCCGATGTTCTATCCGGCCAACTATGGCTATATCCCCAACACGCTGGCTGATGATGGCGATCCCCTCGACGTGCTCGTCGTAACGCCTTACCCGGTTACACCAGGCGCCGTCATTCGCGCACGTCCGGTTGGCGTACTGCACATGACCGACGAAGCCGGTGGCGATGCAAAATTAGTTGCCGTTCCGCATGACAAACTGTCTGTGCTGTACCATGATGTAAAGGAATACACCGACTTGCCGGCTCTGCTGCTGGAGCAGATCAAGCACTTCTTCGAGAACTACAAGGATCTTGAAAAAGGCAAGTGGGTAAAAGTTGAACGCTGGGGCAATGCTGAAGAAGCCCGTGCGGAGATCTTAAAGGCAGTCGCGGCTTACCAAAAATAAGTCGCTACTACCTCACGAAGCCGGCCACAAGCCGGCTTTTTAACGCCTATCGTTTTACCCGGTTTCGGTCAAACCTGAACAAAGCCAGACCTTTGGCTCTGCATCGACTCGTTGAGCGCTATCCAAGGCGGTCATCTAGCGAATAGTGCGGGAGGGTATAACGCTCAGCGAAAGGTGCCCTTTTGGTTTTTTGTCATCGCTGGACTGTGCGCAACCCAGCGAAGCGTCAAGCTCTCGAAGAGCACACCACGGGGCCTTATCCTTTAAACCCCTTTGCCACCAGATAGACCTCCCTTGAGCGCGGCCGCGATGCCTCTGGCTTGCGTATCATCACCTTCTCGAATGAGGTGCGAACGTCTTTCAGAAACTCGTCGGAGCCCTCTCCCTGGAATACCTTGGCTACAAGATTGCCGTTGGGCTTGAGGACCTGACGCGCCATATCAAGGACGAGTTCGACCAGATACATCGAGGACGCCTGATCGGCAGCAGCGATGCCACTGATATTGGGAGCGATGTCAGAAATGATCAGATCAGGTTGATTACCATCGAGCTTGTCGAGAATCTGCTGGAACACCGCGTCGTCGGTGAAATCGCCCTGGATGAAGTCGACGTTCTCCAGCGGGTCCATCGGCAGAATGTCACTAGCTAGAACCCGTCCCTTCTCGCCTACGAGACCGCCAGCCACCTGTGACCAACCGCCCGGTGCGGAGCCAAGGTCCATGACCAGCATGCCGGGACGTATCAGCTTGTCCTTCTCGTTCAGCTCGATCAGCTTGTAACTGGCACGAGAACGCAAGCCATCCTTCTGAGCCCGCTTAACATAAGGATCGTTGACGTGTTCATCCAGCCAACGGCGGCTGCTTTTGGATCGTTTCATGAGGGAGCCAAGCACGGAAAAATTCAATGGGAGAAGCAGACCAACGCCTGGGAAAAACAGAAAGCGGTTGGACGCACAATGGCAACGATTATAAACCGATAATATAAGACTGGTGGGCAGGGATCGTGTAGCACCCCTTAGGCAGGACTGTCAGGGAGGGATAGAGAGAGGTATAATTTACCTCTTACCCCACCCTTTCTAAAGCTTCCTTTGCCGGAGTCACCGGCCAGGATTACCGCCATGATTCGCATCAACGAACTGTCCCTGCCTCTTGATCATTCCTCGGATGAGTTGCGCAAGGCCATTGTCAAACGCCTGGGCATCAGCGACGCCGACTTGCTGAACTTCACTGTATTCAAGCGCAGCTACGATGCACGCAAGAAAAACAGCGTCATTCTGTTCATCTATATCATCGATCTAGAGGCACGCAACGAGGCGGCAATCCTGGCGCGCTTTGCCGATGACAATCATGTACGTCCAGCACCGGATACCCACTACTACCCAGTAGCTCAGGCGCCCGCCCACTTGCGGGAGCGCCCGATAATCGTAGGCTTTGGTCCTTGTGGATTGTTCGCGGCGCTGCTGCTCGCACAGATGGGATTCAAGCCCATCGTACTGGAGCGCGGCAAGGATGTACGTAAACGCACCAAGGATACCTGGGCGCTGTGGCGTAAAAAGATCCTGACGCCGGAATCCAACGTGCAGTTTGGTGAGGGAGGAGCCGGCCTGTTCTCGGACGGTAAACTCTATAGCCAGATCAAGGACCCCAAGTTCTACGCCCGCAAAGTGATGCACGAGTTCGTCCGCGCTGGCGCGCCGGAAGAGATCATGTATGTGAGCAAGCCGCATATCGGCACCTTCCGTCTCACCGGCGTGGTCGCAGCGATGCGAGAGGAGATCATCGCCTTGGGTGGCGAAGTGCGCTTCGAGAGTAAAGTGACCGATCTGCTGATCGACAACGGCCAGCTTGAAGGTGTGGTGTTAGCCAATGGCGAGACAATCCGCAGCCGCCATGTGGTGCTCGCGCTGGGCCACAGCTCTCGCGATACCTTCCGCATGCTACATCGCCAGGGCGTATATATCGAAGCCAAACCTTTTGCGGTGGGTTTCCGCATCGAGCATCCGCAAGGCATGATCGATCAGGCTCGCCTGGGCAAATACGCCGGCCATCCGGAGCTGGGCGCCGCCGATTACAAATTAGTGCATCACGCCAAAAACGGTCGTGCCGTCTACAGTTTCTGCATGTGTCCCGGCGGGACCGTAGTGGCCGCCACCTCCGAGCCGGGGCGCGTCGTGACCAATGGCATGAGCCAGTACTCGCGCAACGAGCGCAATGCAAACTCAGGCATTGTTGTGGGTATCAACCCGGAGCAGGATTTCCCAGGCGACCCGCTGGCTGGCCTGGATCTGCAAGAACGCCTTGAGTCCCGGGCCTACGAGCTGGGCGGCAGCGATTACTGCGCACCAGCACAATTGGTGGGCGACTTCATCCGTGGAGTGCCGTCGACCGAACTTGGCGAGGTAGAGCCCTCCTACAAGCCCGGCGTACGCCTGGGTGATCTTGCGCCCGCGCTGCCAGACTATGCCATCGAAGCCATCCGCGAAGCACTGCCGGCATTCGGCAAGCAGATTCGTGGCTTTGATCGTGATGATGCCATTCTCACAGGTATCGAAACCCGCACGTCCTCTCCTGTCCGCATTACTCGCGACAACGAGACCTTGCAAAGCCTCAACCTGCGCGGCCTGTATCCGGCTGGTGAAGGTGCCGGTTATGCGGGGGGCATTTTGTCGGCGGGCGTAGATGGAATTAAAGTTGCCGAGGCTTTGGCCAAATCGCTTCTATCGGACTTTGAGATGGCGAACATACAGCCCAGCCGAGCGGCGTCTTGATGAAATTCGATGACGTCAAAAAACTTCACCAGAAGAAATACCGGGCCGAGTTCGGTTATTTTCTGGTGGAGGGCGAACACCTGCTGCTGGAGTTACAAAAGGCGGCGCTACAGAATCCGCTGCTACAGAGCAGTCAGCTCTATGTAACCGAGGCCTATGAACACTGGGCAAGCTCGTTTGAAACCCATGTGATCAGTGACCGCCAAATGGCGCAGATATCCGATACCAAAACACCGCAGGGCGTTATTGCGCTGGTACCGATGCCGGCCACTAACGCACCGGGTTGCGCGCCTGCTGATAACGAGCGCGCCATTTACCTGCATGAAATTCAGGATCCGGGCAATCTCGGCACCATCCTGCGCACGCTGGTATGGTTCGGTAACTTTCGCTGCTTGCTTAGCCCTGGCAGTGTTGATCCGTACAACCCTAAAGTTGTTCGCTCCAGCATGGGCGCCATTTTTCATGCTTCCATTGAGTTGGACGTGAAAATAGATTCGCTGCGCACACGGTTTGACCGCATTGCCTGTCTGGACATGAGTGGTGATCACGTTCAATCGGCAGCGTTTAAGACATTCGATTGCTATCTGTTCGGCAATGAAGCGCGCGGCGTACCCCATGAGCAATTGACCATACTTAATGCGCAGCCTTTTACCATTCCCGGATGCGGCGCTATCGAATCGCTGAACCTGGCATCAACAGTCAACATGTGTGCGTATGAGCTGAGTCGATAGCCGATATCAGGAACGTCACCTCGCTTAATAAAAATCGGATCGCGTGCTCGACGCTCACGTAACGATGTAGCGAGGAGATAGTTTCAACTGCGCCATGAAATACTCAGACAGTGGTTTTTGCTCCACAAAAGCGCATCTGTTTTCTATTTTTTCAGGCAGAAAGCCCCTGAAATCAAATTGTCATGCCCTGGCGCGATAGTTGCTATGTGTGTTGGCCAGCGAGCAAACAGTTTCGCTTGGTAACACCTTATAGAGTGCACTTCCTCCCGGACCGATGCCTTGGCGTCTGTCCAGCCGTATACGGCCTTGTCCTGGCGCTTACCCCATCGGCTCCTGGACAGGGCCGTTCTTATTTCCGCTGCAAGTATTTACTCGGCTTCCACGCCTCTGCTAGTGTCCCGCGATTGTGTATCACCCCCGAGATTGCCAATGGCCCGCAAGAAAGCTCCCGATTTCGAACACTCCCTGGCAGAACTGCAAACCCTGGTCGAGCACCTGGAAAGCGGTGAGCTTTCCCTCGAAGAATCACTGGGCGCCTTCGAACAGGGTATTCGCCTGACCCGTGAATGCCAGAGTGCACTGAGTCAGGCTGAGCAGAAAGTCCAGATTCTGCTCGAGCGCGACGGAGTCATGACCGAATCCCCCTTCGACGTACAGGGCGACGACACATGATCAAGGATTATCAGGCTCGCAGTCAGGCACGTGTCGACGCCATGCTGGACACCCTGTTCGTTTCGCCACGTCCGGAGCTCGATCGCCTGTATGAGGCAATGCGTTATAGCGTCATGGGTGGCGGCAAGCGTGTGCGCCCCCTGTTGGTGTATGCCGCCTGCGAAGCCCTTGGGGGAGAGCCCTCTCAGGCCGACAATGCTGCGTGTGCCGTCGAGCTGATCCACGCGTACTCACTTGTGCATGACGACTTGCCGGCTATGGATGACGACGACCTGCGCCGTGGCCGTCCGACTACGCACAAGGCTTACGACGAAGCGTGTGCCATTCTGGCAGGCGATGCACTGCAAACATTTGCAGTTGAAATACTGACCAACGCACCGCAAACGGCCGAGACACGTTTGGAAATGCTTAATATCCTGGCTCAGGCCTCTGGCCCTGCCGGCATGGTAGGCGGTCAGGCCATTGACCTTGAGTCCGTTGGTAGACAGATAGACCAGACGGCGCTTGAAATCATGCATCGTCACAAGACTGGCGCACTGATCGAGGCCAGTGTCCGCCTGGGTGCATTGGCCAGCGGCAAGGCCACGCTCGAGCAGCTGGATGCCCTGAGCCGCTATGCCCGCGCAGTAGGATTGGCCTTTCAGGTACAGGACGATGTGCTGGATGTAGAAAGCGACACCGCCACCTTGGGCAAGCGCCAGGGCGCAGATGTTGCGCGGGACAAGCCAACCTACCCGGCCCTGCTGGGCCTGGATGAAGCCAAGCATTATGCGCAGCTATTGTGTGAACAAGCCCAGCAGGCCTTGCAGCACTTTGGCGAGTCTGCCGAACCCTTGCGGGCATTAGCACTCTACATCGTCCAACGCCGCCACTAGTCACACACAGAACAGCTCGAAGCTCTATATGACGGTTCACTGTTGGGTGACTGGAGGGCTTCGGGTAAACTTCGATCTTTCATACCTTATAACGATGACCTGATGCCCAAGACGCTGCACGAGATTCCACGCGAGCGGCCCGCCACGCCATTGCTCGACCGCATCGACACCCCGGCTGCGCTGCGCCACCTGAGCGAGCACGAGCTGGAAACGCTCGCCGATGAGTTGCGCCACTATCTGCTCTATACCGTCGGGCAGACCGGCGGGCATTTTGGCGCCGGCCTCGGGGTCATCGAACTGACCGTTGCGCTGCATTATGTGTTCGATACACCCGACGACCGCCTTGTCTGGGATGTCGGCCATCAGGCTTACCCGCACAAAATACTGACCGGACGCCGTGACCAGATGGGTACACTGCGCCAGAAAGGCGGGGTCGCTGCCTTTCCGCGTCGCTCTGAAAGTGAGTACGACACCTTTGGGGTTGGCCACTCCAGCACCTCGATCAGCGCGGCGCTGGGCATGGCCATTGCTGCCCGCATGCAAGGCAGCAAGCGCAAGTCCGTTGCGGTGATCGGTGATGGCGCCCTGACCGCAGGCATGGCATTCGAAGCGCTCAATCACGCCTCCGACGTAGAAGCCGACATGCTCGTCGTTCTCAATGACAACGACATGTCGATCTCCCATAACGTGGGAGGTCTGTCGAATTACCTTGCCAAGCTCCTGTCCAGTCGCACGTATCAGAACATGCGCGAGGGTGGGAAAAAGGTACTGGCCAAGCTGCCTGGTGCGTGGGAAATCGCCCGCCGTACCGAAGAAGCTGCCAAAGGAATGCTGGTTCCGGGCACCCTGTTTGAAGAGCTGGGCTGGAACTACATTGGCCCCGTCGATGGGCATGACCTGCCGACGCTGATCACTACCCTGCGCAACCTGCGTGACGCCAAAGGTCCGCAGTTCCTGCATATCGTGACCAAGAAAGGCAAGGGTTTCAGCGCTGCCGAAGCAGCACCTATCGAATATCACGCCATCACCAAGCTTGAGCCCTTGGATGCGGCACCCAAGAAGCCTGGTAGTCCCAAATATTCGAACATCTTCGGCGACTGGCTATGTGACATGGCGGCAGCTGACCCAAAACTGGTAGGTATAACACCTGCCATGAAGGAAGGCTCCGACCTCATCCGCTTCAGCGAGCAGTATCCAGACCGCTATTTCGATGTTGCGATCGCCGAACAGCACGCCGTGACACTGGCAGCTGGTCTGGCCTGTGATGGTGCCAAGCCGGTAGTGGCGATCTACTCCACCTTCCTGCAGCGCGCCTACGACCAGCTGATCCATGACGTAGCCGTACAGAACCTCGATGTGCTGTTTGCCATCGATCGCGCCGGTCTGGTGGGTGAAGACGGCCCTACACATGCCGGCAGTTTCGATCTGTCGTTCCTGCGCTGTATTCCTGGCATGGTGATCATGGCGCCCAGCGATGAGAACGAAATGCGCCGTATGCTGACAACGGGTTACCGGTTCAAGGGACCCGCGGCTGTCCGCTATCCACGAGGCAGCGGCCCTAACGCAGCCATTGAGCCAGGGCTTGAGCCACTGGAAATCGGCAAAGGCGTTCTTCGCCGTCAAGGTCGCAGGGTTGCCTTCCTGGTATTTGGCGTACAGTTGAAAGAGGCCTTGCAGGTAGCAGAAGGCCTTGATGCAAGCGTGGCCGACATGCGCTTCGTCAAGCCATTGGACGAAGCCCTGATCCGGGCACTCGCAGACAGCCACGACCTGCTGGTTACGATCGAGGAAAACAGCATCATGGGCGGTGCAGGCAGCGCCGTGAATGAGTTCCTTGCCCGAGAAAACCTGCTCAAGCCGATCTTGAATCTGGGCCTGCCCGATTACTACGTCGAGCATGCCAAGCCGAGTGAAATGTTGGCTGAATGCGGACTGGATGCACTTGGCATCGAAAAGGCCGTTACGCAGCGCCTAGCACAGCTTGAAGCCAATACAGCTTCCGAGCCCGTTCCGCTTGTACTCGCTTCACGCAATCCCTGACGGGACACGTTGGGACAGGCCCGCTTAGCGGGCCTTGTCTATCAGCTCACACAGCCTGACCACTGCGTCCAGCATGCCATAGCTGGGCCGTTCAAGCCGCTTGTCACCTACAGCCCAGAGTTGGTGGTGTGCCACCGCCTTTAATGTTGGCCACTGTCGCCATGGTTCGAGCTGAGCCTGATCCATGGCCAGTATCACCTCGGGGTTTCTTGTGAGCACAGCTTCTACACCCACCTGCGGCGCCGGTTGTGAGAGATCAGCGAATATATTCCTGCCCCCACATACCTGTATGGCATCGCTGATAATTTGCGTACTTCCTACGGTATACAGTGGTTTATCCCAGACTTGATAGAACACATGTACAGTCGGCAACTGCCTGTAGCGGTTACGCACGCTGGCGAGTCGCTCACGAAACTGGCTCACCAAGCGCTGCCCTGCACCGGGAGCGCCCACCGCCTGAGCGATGCGAGCAAGTCCGTCAGCCAACTCATCCAAACGATGGACATCCAGAGTTTCAATGGTGTAGCCCAACTGCTTGAGCTGCTCGCGCTGGGCGGGCGGCACTGCGCCGGGCCAAAGCAAAATAAGGTCAGGATGCAGCGAGACAATCTTTTCGATGTTGACCTGACCATAACGCCCAACGGAAGGCAGCCCGGATAAGGAAGCAGGACGCTTGCCTGCATCCAGTACGCCTACCAAGCGGCTCTCTACGCCCAGCTCCAGCATGATATCGGTCATCGAAGGCGCCAGACTGATGACGCGTTCGGCGGCCTGAGAGAGAACGCAGCAGAACAGCAAGCAGACGCCGGTCAGAACCGAACAGCACCTGCCTGCCTTCATCAGGAAGGAAGGACTTCGCCTTGATGGATATTGCCGAGCATGTGGCCCAGCTTGCCAGCCTTGGTGGCTAGGTAACGCTTGTTATGAGGGTTGAGGCCCGTCTGCAGCGGTACACGCTGTGCTACGGTAATTCCCAGGTCCTCCAAGGCTTTAACCTTGCGAGGATTATTGGTCATCAGCTTCAATGCATTGACGCCCAGATGCTTGAGCATTGGCTTGCACAGGCTGTAGTTACGCTGATCCGCACCAAAGCCCAGGCGTTCATTAGCCTCAACCGTATCAGCTCCTGCGTCCTGCAGCTCATATGCGCGAATCTTGTTCAAGAGACCGATGCCACGCCCCTCCTGGCGCAAGTACAGGATAACGCCACGGCCTTCTTCAGCAATGGCTCGCATTGCCGCCTCCAGCTGAAAGCCGCAGTCGCAGCGTAGGCTGAACAGGGCATCCCCCGTCAGACACTCGGAATGTAGACGCCCCAGCACCGGCTCACCGTTGGCAATATCGCCAAGGGTCAGCGCCACGTGCTCCTTACCATCGGACTCATCGAGAAAGCCATGCATGGTAAAAATGCCAAAGGGCGTAGGTAATTGGGATGCGGCGACGAAAACGACAGACACCGTCAGGCTCCTATCGGAAAGAGGGTTATAGTATACCATTCATGAACAGAGACGGCTCAGTCATAAAGGCTATGAGGCTATTGCGCTTGAAGCTATCACGTCAGTTCTTGGCCTCGACATACAGGACGCCCTGATCCTCGCGCCAGCCAACCCGGTTGAGAAAACTCATGCCCAGTAGCGTTTCTGTCGGATGACCGCCTGCCAACACCATGGCCTCGACACCCAGCACCTCAATGGTGCCAACCTTGACGCGATCCAGGCGTACAAGCCAGGCCCTTCGGGTTCCGCCTGCCGTGTTGACCTGTACCGGCCGCCCTTTCTGGTAATCCAACCCAAGACGGTTCGCCAGCTCTTCGTTCATGGCAACAGTCGAGGCGCCGGTGTCGATCAGAAACTCGATAGGCTGGCCATTTATAGAGCCCGACGTCCAATAGTGGCCGTCATTTCGGCGAGCAATGCTAAGTTGGCGCTTATGCGGCGCAGCAAAGCCGTCACTGTATTCACGTGAAAGCATGAACGTTTGATTGGTTTCTCCAATCCGCAGCACCGCTTCCCGGCTCGTCGCGCTGACCAGCTCGACCTCGCCCTGTCGCTGACCGACTTTGAGCATTTTGCGCTGACCATCGATATTGATTACGGCTGCGCCGTTGAACAGACCTACCACTTGAACCTGAGGCGCGGCAGTTACCAGCGCAGGCAGCAGACTCAATACACCGATACCGATCCATTTGCGCACCACACCGCCTCCTTGTAGCGCCTGCGATCAGGACAGCGTCCCGATATGCGCCCAGCTCCAGCCCAGTCCCTGCATAACTGCCCAGGCAAACACACCGGCCAGCACATCATCAACCATGATACCGACGCCGCCTTGAACATGACGATCAAGCCAGCTGATCGGCCAGGGCTTCAGAATATCCATGAACCGGAACACGGCAAACCCCACCAGCCACCAGGCCCAGCCGGCCGGAGCCATCCAGAAAGTGATCCAGATGCCTACCATTTCGTCCCAGACGATACCTTCGTGATCGTGCACACCCATGTCATCCGCGACACGGCCACACAACCAGAACCCGAATATCATCAGCGCAACCAGCAGCAGCCAATAGCCCCAGTCCGGCAACAGATGCCAAAGCGGGACAAAGGGCAACGCCACCAGGGAGCCCCAGGTACCAGGTGCCTTGGGCAACGTACCTGAGCCAAAGCCAAAGGCCAGAAAATGCCAGGGATTACGCCACACCGCCGGTGTAGCCGGCCCTGAGCTAACAGGTCTGCTCACGAAATGGCTCCCAGGACAGATAAATCACCAGCACGATACGTCATGGCTTCATCGCAAAATGTTGATAACCGCCCCGCAAGGGTGTGACATCCCGGCCAATGGCGTCCTGTACCTGAACCCCCTGCCCAGAGGCAACGCGCCCAATGACACCTACCTGGGGGAAGTCTGCCTGCAATGACTTGAGATACTGTGCAGGCAATGTAAAGGCAAGCAGGTAATCATCACCGGCGGACATTGCCAGTGAGCGAATCTGCTCAGGCTCAAACAGTGCCGCCAACGCAGGGCTGACCGGCAACCTTTCATTCTCAATGATCAGCTTGACGTTCGAAGCGGCCGCGATATGGCCGCAGTCGGCCAGGAGCCCATCGGATATATCCAGCGCTGCGGTAGCCCGACCTCTTAGCGCAAGCCCCAACTCGAACTGAGGCGCTGGCGACCAGTAACGCGCCACGAGCGTATCAACGTAGGCGCCCCGCTCCTCGCGTTGCCCCAAGACAAAGGGCAAGGCTCCGCCAGCCTCTCCAGGCGCACCGCCGACACAGAGTAAATCGCCCGGCTGGGCACCCGACCGCGTCAACGCGTGCACGTGGGGTACGGAGCCAAAGACAGTCAGGGTCAGAGAGAGCGGCCCGCGGGTTGTATCACCGCCGATCAAGGCCAGGCCACAGGCCGCAGCCATGTGATCGAGTCCTTGAGCAAACCGCTCCAGCCAGCCTGGGTCGACCTCCGGCAGCGTCAGCGCCAGGGTGAAACCAAGGGGTGCGGCCCCCATGGCGGCCAGATCGCTGGCGCTGACAGCCAGGGCACGTTGCCCCAGCAGAAAGCCATCGCAGACCTCTGGAAAATGCACCCCGGCTGTCAGCGTATCGGTAGAAATCGCTAGTTGCTCGCCTGGGCGAGGCATAAGCAAGGCACAATCGTCGCCCAGACCGAGCGCGATATCCTTACGTGGCTGTGCGCAGCGCGCGGCAGCAAAATAACGGCGGATCAACTCGAACTCGGTCATGGCTACAGTCAACGCTTGGCGCGTAATTCAGCAGCGCGCAGCTTGGGCGCCAACTTATCCAGTACACCGTTGACGAACTTGTGCCCGTCGGTTGCACCAAATACCTTCGCCAGCTCGATACCCTCGTTGATAACGACCTTATAGGGAACATCGATACGGTTGCGCAGTTCGTAGCAGGACATGCGCAGGATCGCGAGTTCAACCGGATCAACGTCTTCCAGCGGGCGGTCCAGGCAAGGGGTGATCAGATCATCGATCTCGGTTTTCAGGCCAGGAATGCCATGCAGGATCTCATGGAAATAAGCGCCATCAACATTGGCGAAATCGTTGTCCACACGGAACTGGGCTTCGATCTCGTTGATCGCCTGCCCCGCCATATGCCACTGATACAACGCCTGAACCGAAAGGCTGCGGGCTTCACGACGCGCAGCAATCTTGCCGCGCGGAGCTTTGGGCTTTTGGCCGTCTACAGCGCTCACTTGGCCTCCAGCTGCGACAGCAGGCTTACCATTTCAAGAGCAGACAGCGCCGCTTCGGCACCTTTGTTACCCGCCTTGGTGCCCGAACGCTCGATGGCCTGCTCGATGGAATCGACCGTCAACACGCCAAAGGAGACCGGCACACCGAACTCCATGGAAACCTGCGCCAGGCCCTTGGTGCACTCGCCAGCAACGTAGTCAAAATGCGGAGTGCTACCACGAATCACAGCGCCCAGCGCGATGATGGCGGAGTATTCGTCACGCTGGGCAGCCTTCAGGGTAGCCAGCGGAATTTCAAAGGCGCCAGGAACGCGGATAATGGTGATGTCTTCCTTGCGGATACCATGGCGTACCAGGGCATCTACGGCACCTTCAACCAGGCTTTCAACCACAAAGCTGTTGAAGCGGCCAACCACTAGGGCAAAGCGGCCTTTTGGGGCAATGAAAGTACCTTCAATGGTCTTCACGGTCATGAGCAGGTCTCGTCTGTTAAAGAACCGGGGCGTTTTCGTACGCCCCGCAAATAAATCCGATCGTCGGCGCGACGGTTCTCAACCATCGCACCGTTCAGGCCATCCGTAGGCCGGTTTATACGGGAGGCAGGTATTCTACAACTTCAAGGTCAAAGCCGGATATGGCATTGAACTTCATCGGTGCACTGAGCAGACGAAGCTTACGTATGCCCAGGTCACGCAGGATCTGCGAACCAGCGCCTACGGTGCTGTATGTACTCTGCGGCTTGGGCTTGCTGACCGGCTCACGCAGGTGAGTGAGCAAGTCGTCGCCTGCCAGGGAATGCCCCAGCAGTAACACCACGCCTGTGCCAGCTTCCGCGACCTTGGTCATGGCATCGCGCAGACTCCAACGGCCTTCCTGATTCACCAGCAGCAGATCGCGCAGCGGGTCCATATTATGCACGCGCACCAGGGTCGGTTCATCACTCTTGATGGTACCCATAGTCAGCGCCAGATGAACGTCACCTTCCACCTCGTCACGGTAGGTGACCAGATTAAAGCGTCCCAGCTCGGTTTCCAGTGGCTGTTCGTCGATCCGCTTGACGGTATGCTCGTGCAGCAGACGATAGTGGATCAAATCGGCAATCGTACCGATCTTCAGCCCATGCTCTTCGGCAAAGGCTTCGAGCTCCGGACGACGGGCCATGGTGCCGTCATCGTTCATGACCTCACAGATCACCCCGGTCGGCTCAAAGCCTGCCATGCGCGCCAGATCGCAAGCCGCCTCGGTATGTCCGGCACGGGCCAGCACACCGCCCGGCTGAGCCATGAGCGGGAAGATATGACCTGGGCTGACGATATCGGCGGCCGTTGCTTTTTTAGCCGCGGCCACCTGTACGGTACGTGCGCGGTCTGCAGCGGAAATACCTGTCGTCACCCCTTCGGCCGCCTCGATGGAGATGGTGAACTTGGTGCCGAAACCCGAGCCATTGCGGGCTGCCATCAACGGCAGGTTCAGCGCCTCGCAGCGCTCCTTGCTCATCGGCATGCAGATCAAACCACGAGCATGCTTGGCCATGAAGTTGATGTGCTCAGCCTGCACGCACTCAGACGCCATGATGATATCGCCTTCGTTCTCGCGATCCTCATCATCCATGAGGATGACCATCTTGCCTTCACGGATGTCCTGGATAATTTCTTCGATACTGTTCAGTGCCACGGAAGTCTTCCTTTACGCTCAGGAGTTGAGATAGCCGTGTTGGGCCAGGAATTGTTCGGTAATACCGCTACCCTTCTGCGGTTCGGCAGCCTTGTCACCCATGAGCAGGCGCTCCAGGTAGCGGGCCAGCAGATCTACCTCCAGGTTGACCTTACGGCCGGGGCGATAGTCCGCCATAATGGTCTCGGCCAGGGTATGCGGTACGATGGTCAGTTCGAACTCGGCGCCATCCACCGCATTAACGGTCAGGCTGGTGCCATCAACGGTGATCGACCCCTTCAGGGCAATATAGCGCGCCAGCTCGCGAGGAGCGCGGATACGGAACTGTACGGCGCGGGCATTATCCTGGCGTGAAACCACTTCACCCACGCCATCCACATGCCCGCTAACCAGATGACCACCCAGACGGCTGGTTGGCATCAGAGCCTTCTCAAGATTGACCCGACTGCCAATCTTCAGATCAACAAAGGCTGTACGCGCCAGCGTCTCGCGGCTGACATCCGCCCAGAAACCATCACCGGGAAGCTCTACGGCCGTCAGGCATACGCCACTGACGGCAATACTGTCACCCAGCTTTACATCGGCAAGATCCAGCTTGCCGGTCTGTACATACACGCGCATGTCGCCACCTTTAGGCGTCAGCGCGGCGATCGAGCCTATGGCTTCGATGATGCCAGTGAACATGTCTACCTCGAAACGTCAGAAATAAGGGGCGCCGGGGCACCTGAAACGGGTTTAGCCACGATATGCCAGTCACGGCCCACGGGCGTGATCTCGATGATTTCAAGCTCAGGCGCTTCGCTCATGACTTCAAGCGGCCACGCCAGTAACGGACGCGCCGTCGAGCCCAACAGCTTGGGCGCCATGAAGAAATGGAATTCGTCGACCAACCCCTGCCGCGCGAACGCACCGGCCAGCCGGGGGCCAGCCTCGACCAGCACCTCGTTCATGCCACGGTCAGCCAGAAGCTGTAATAACGGCAGCAGGGCGATATGCCCCTGATCCTCGGGAAGCGTCAGCAATTCATGCCCTTGGGACTGGTACTGCACTGCTCGCTCAGTTGAAAGGGCCGCGACCCAGGCATGTCCTGCCTGAAAGAACGCCGCGTCCAGCGGGACGCGATATCGGCTGTCCACTAGTACACGCTGGGGTTGGCGGCCCATGGCAAGCGCAGCCTGCTCCACCGTCTCGCCAAGCTCTTCAGCGCGCACGGTCAGCCGAGCCTTGTCCATCAATACCGTATCGGCACCGGTCAACACTACACTGGACTGTGCACGCAAGCGTTGTACCTGGGTGCGGGCTGCAGGGCCGGTGATCCATTGGCTTTCACCACTGGCCATCGCTGTTCGGCCATCCAGACTCATGGCGAGCTTAACGCGTACGAACGGAAGGCCCGTGACCATACGCTTGATAAAGCCCTGGTTAAGCGCCCTGGCTTCATTTTCGAGTACGCCACAGGCCACCTGAATACCTGCCTCTGCGAGCCGCTTGAGACCACGGCCGGCCACCTGTGGATTCGGATCTTGCATGGCAGCCACCACGCGTCCGACCCGAGCACTGACCAAGGCGTCGGCACAGGGCGGCGTACGGCCAAAGTGACTGCAGGGTTCCAGCGTGACATAGGCGGACGCGCCCTGTGCACGCGCGCCTGTCTGACGCAGCGCATGGACTTCGGCATGGGGTTCGCCAGCACGCACATGCCAGCCCTCACCAATGACCTGGCCATCCTTGACGATGACACAGCCCACGCGGGGATTGGGATGAGTGGAGTACAGCCCCTGACGCGCCAACTCGAGCGCACGGGTCATGTAGAACTGATCGGCCAGTTCCGAAGCGTTGGGATTGCCTCCGCGGCCGGCGGCGCCAGCATGATCAGAGGAATCGACAGTAGACATGAAACGTCCTCGCTAAACATGAGTGAACGTTTCAGGGCAAATAGGCAAAAGCTGCACGCGTACGCTTTCCGGCACGCGCAGACAGACGCATCTTCTTTCATCCGGACTATGACCGTCGGCCCTGGAATCACACCAGATCTGCTGACCTCCGACGCATCGGAGCGCTCGCGGGCTTGCCACCACGTGGTTTACCGCCGGTGGGGAATCTCGCCCCGCCCTGAAGACCGGAACGACTATAGCGAAGTAGAGCCTCTGCCAGCAATGGGCTAGCGACAAATGACCCACTGCAGCGGTCAGGCTTTACTCGGATCACGGGCCAGCCGATCAATTTCCTCACGAAACTCGGACAGATCCTGAAACTGACGATAAACGGACGCGAAGCGGATAAAGGCAACCTCATCAAGCTTGCGTAGCTCTTCCATCACCAATTCACCCACGACACGGGACTTGATCTCGCGTTCGCCCGTCGCGCGCAGCTTGTGCTTGATATAGGCAATCGCCTCTTCCAGACGCTCGATACTGACCGGGCGCTTTTCCAGCGCACGCTGCATACCGGCCCTGAGTTTTTCCTCGTCGAAAGGCTGGCGAGTACCGTCCTGCTTGATCAGGCGCGGCATGACCAGCTCAGCGGTCTCGAACGTTGTAAAACGTTCCTGGCAGTTCAGGCACTCACGACGGCGGCGCACCTGCTCGCCTGCTGCAACCAGGCGTGAGTCGATGACCTTGGTGTCGTGGGCACCGCAAAAAGGACAGTGCATGTCAGAAGCAGCCGAAATAAACGGAGGGCCATGGTAGCGCATCCTGCCTGAGAAGGAACCTTGCAAGGCCTCAAGAATCGACAGAACACGTCTGGCGGCTCCGTGACACAATCCTCTTCCCGCCGGTCGTGGGTTGTATAAGAATGCGCCGCCGAATCTGCCCTGGAGCCGTTACCATGTCGTTGCGCCCGCTGTTGCCCGTGTTGTTGATCAGCCTGCTTGCAGCCTGCTCTGAAAAGCCTGTTGCACCGGCAGAACCTGCCAAAGAGCCCGAGCCGGTGGCCGGTGCGCCACGCCCCGGAAATCTGCGGGAGGTCTCTGGAACGTTACGGACACCAGACGGCGCCATCGCACCAGGTGCACAAGTTGAAGTGGCCATGCTGGTGATCGACAGTCAGGACCGTCCCCAGCGGCTGCTCGCCAGCGAGACATTGACTGGCAATGGCAAGGCCCTGGCGTTCCGCCTGCCCTTTAATCCAGAGGTATTTCCCCAGAACGCCAAGGTCGAACTGCACGCTCGCGTCAGTCAATCCGGTCAGCTGGTCTGCTACCTGTCTCCCGTCACGATCAATCAGCCTAATACCCAGGTTCTGGGCGAATTAGTGCTGGATCAGACTCCATGACCCCACCCGCCACCCTGCGAGCAGCGCTAAGGGATCTGCTGGGTGATGCTGAACTGAGTATTCAATCCCTGCCAGGATGCGACATCGCGCTCTGGTTGATCGATCCCGCCAACATGGAGCGTGCTTTTTCACCCGAAGAAACACAACGACTGCTGGCGTCCCCACCCTACTGGAGTTTTTGCTGGGCCAGCGGTCTGGTACTGGCCCGTTGGCTGGCCGAGCAGCCGGAGTGGGTACAAGGCAGGCGCGTGCTCGATTTTGGCAGCGGGTCAGGGGTTGCCGCAATTGCTGCTGCCAAGGCGGGGGCCGCTGAAGTAGTAGCCTGTGACTGCGATCCGCTGGCCTTGGCCGCCAGCCGAGCGAATGCGGACCTGAATCAGGTGACGCTGGAGTACTCCGACGACTTCTTTGCTGAGGCCGACCGTTTCGATTTGATCATTGTGGCCGATGTGCTGTACGACCGTGCGAACCTGCCCTTGCTGGACGATTTTCTGAGTCGCGGACAAAGCGTGCTGATAGCGGATTCCCGAGTCAAGAATTTTGACCACCCTCGGTATACAGCGCTAGCAAGCCGGGAGGCCTGCACCTGGCCGGACCTTGCCGAGCCGGCTGAATTCAGATGGGTTAATCTCTACCACGCACAACGTACTTGCTGAAGGTTGTTTTCGGCAGGCGCGTCTCCACATATAGTTCATCTTTTCGTTACCCGAGTCTGTCTATGAGCCAGGACACGTCCTACATTTTTGATGCGACGCTTGAGAACTTCGAACAGAAGGTCATGGAGCAGTCGTTCAACACGCCCGTACTGGTCGATTTCTGGGCCGAGTGGTGTGCGCCCTGCAAGGTACTGATGCCTATGCTGGCCAGCATCACCGAGTCCTTTGGCGGTGCACTGCATCTGGCCAAGGTCAACTGTGATATCGAGCAGGAACTGGTAATGCGTTTCGGCATTCGCAGCCTGCCGACGGTCGTCCTGTTCAAGGACGGCCAACCGGTCGACGGCTTTGCGGGTGCGCAGCCTGAGTCTGCCGTTCGCGCCATGCTGGAGCCACATGTACAGGCGCCTGCACCCGAGGCCGAGAACCCGCTGGACGCCGCACAGTTGCTGTTTGATGAAGGTCGTGCTGGCGAAGCGGAGGCCGTACTCAAGCAGCTCTTAGGTGAAGACAATACCAATGCGCCCGCGCTGATTCTCTATGCGCGCTGCCTTGCCGAGCGCGGCGAACTGGATGAGGCTGAAACGATACTGGGTGCAGTCACTGGTGACGATCACAAGCAGGCGCTGGCAGGTGCGAAAGCACAGCTGACCTTCTTGCGCCAAGCTGCCAGCCTGCCTGATGCAGCCGATCTAAAGGCGCGTCTGGCTCAGGATCCATCCGATGACGAAGCCACCTATCAGCTTGCCGTCCAGCAATTGGCGCGCCAGCAATATGAAGCGGCTCTGGATGCCCTGCTCAAGCTATTCATGCGCAACCGCACCTATGGTGAGGACCTTCCTCGCAAGACCATGGTGCAGGTGTTCGATCTACTCGGCAACGAACACCCGCTGGTCGCAACCTACCGCCGTCGTCTCTATCAGGCGCTTTACTGATGCCCGTCGGGCGCTGGCTCCTGGCCGGCGCCCGCCCACACAAACACCTGTGCCTCGTCTGTTTTCTCGATCCGGATATTCGGGTTATGCCGCAGCCGTACAATCAGCTGCTTGGCTGACCCCACGTTACCTGCCAGCTTTTCCAGCGCACTTAGCAGATGAGGCCCCTCGATACGCCGCTCCTGCTCGACCAACGCAAGCACCGACTCCCACAGGGGATCGCTACGAGTCTTTGGCACCGGAACAGGCGTATTGGACGGCACAGGCTGAGCATGGTTAAGCCCCTCGGCAAGACGAGTCCAGTCTTCTGCTTCCAATTCGACCGTCAGATCCACCGGCCACGCGCCTATTTTCCCCTGGATACGGATCATCGTTATCGCCTTTTTTGAACCATGTCTTATGATGCCACGTGCCAGTGGGTGAGAGCATGGCTATTGCGGCCATCTTTTGTTACGACATAACATACAGTCAAATCCATCAATGGAGCTGACCATGCGTTCGTTGCTGCTTGCCCTGCCGTTTGCCGTATTGCCTCTTACTGCTGCCTTTGCCCACGATGAACATGATCACTCACATGGAAGCCTGGGCGCCCATGAGCATGGCGTCGCACAACTCAACGTCGCGCTGGATGGCAACTCGCTGGAACTGGAACTACACAGCCCTGCCATGAACCTGGTGGGCTTTGAGCATAAGGCCCAGTCCGATCAGGACAAGAAAGCCGTCGAAATGGCCAAGCAGCAGCTGGCCAACCCGATTACCTTGTTTGGCATCCCAGCCGCCGCAGGCTGCAAAGTAAGCAGGACTGATCTGGACAGCCCCCTATTTGGTTCTGAAGAGCACCATGACCATGACCATGACCATGACGATCATGATAGCCATGCCAAGGGCGAGCACGAGCACGCTCATAGCGACATCGACGCGGACTACACCCTCGTCTGTGAAAATCCAAAAGCGCTGACTGCGCTGGACCTGGCGGGCCTGTTCAAGCAATTCCCAGCCACACACAAGGTCAATGTTCAGGCCATTACCGCTCAAGGCCAGAAAGGTGAAGAGCTGACGCCTGCCCAAACTCGCCTCGCGCTATAACCGTTCCCCTTAAAACGGGTAGCCTCCCTACTTTGCTGCCCGTTCTTTTTATGCCAAGGCCACCATGAGCGCATTAATCGAACTCAACGACCTGGGCTTCGCCTGGCCCGATCAGCCCGAGCTACTGGATATCCCTCATTTTCAGTTGCAGCGCGGCGAAGCCGTCTTTCTAAAAGGCCCCTCAGGTAGTGGCAAGACTACCCTGCTGGGCCTGCTCGGCGGTGTAAACAAGCCAAACCGTGGACACGTCAGGTTATTAGGAGAAGACCTCTCCAGCCTGTCTTCTGCGCGTCGTGATCACTTCCGCGTCGACCATACCGGCTATATCTTTCAGCAGTTCAACCTGCTGCCCTTTCTATCTGTTCAGGAGAATGTCGAACTCCCCTGTCATTTTTCGGCCCTGCGCTCGCAGCGCGCCAAAGAGCGCCATGGCAGCCAGGCAGAAGCGGCGCGTGCCCTGCTTTCCGCTCTGGGGCTGGGCGAGCGTACCCTGGGAGAGCGTCGCGCAGGAGCTCTTTCGATTGGGCAACAGCAACGTGTAGCGGCAGCGCGCGCACTGATCGGTCAACCCGAACTGGTTATTGCAGACGAACCCACTTCAGCGCTTGATGCCGATACTCGAGAGGCCTTTTTGAACCTGTTATTCGCCGAATGCCGCGCCGCCGGCTCAAGCCTGCTCTTTGTCAGTCACGACCAGGGGTTGGCCCCGCTTTTTGACCGCAGCCTGTCCCTGCTTGAACTCAACCGCGCGGCGCGACCGGCAGAGGTGTGAGATGTACTTGTTTCGCCTGGCACTCGCCAGCCTTTCCAATCGTCGCTTTACTGCCCTCCTGACCGTATTCGCCATCGCGCTATCAGCCTGCCTTTTGCTGGCAGTCGAACGTGTTCGCACCGAGGCCAAGGCCAGCTTCGCCAGTACCATTTCCGGAACTGACCTAGTGGTTGGCGCACGCTCCGGAGCGGTCAACCTGCTCCTGTATTCGGTATTTCGCATTGGCAACGCCACCAACAACATTCGCTGGGACAGCTATACCCAGCTGGCCGAAAACCCCAAGGTCAAATGGGCCATTCCGCTTTCACTGGGCGACTCCCACCGTGGCTATCGGGTGCTGGGTACCAGCCAGGCCTATTTCGAGCATTACCATTATGGGCGCAACCAGGCACTCACGCTCAGCGAAGGCAAGCCATTTCAGGATATCTACGATGTAGTGCTTGGTGCCGAAGTCGCTCAAGCCCTGCATTACAAACTGGGCGACCATATTGTTCTGGCCCATGGAGTCAGCACAATCAGCCTGGTCGAGCATGGGGACAAACCGTTCACGGTAGTGGGTATCCTCGCGCGGACGGGCACGCCCGTGGATAGAACACTGCATATCTCCCTTGAAGGCATGGAAGCTCTTCATGTGGACTGGCAGAACGGTGCACCGGCGCGTGGCGCAGGCAAGATCAGTGCAGACCAGGCCCGCCAGATGGACCTGACACCCAAGGCCATCACCGCCGTGCTGCTCGGCCTCAATAGTAAAGTCGCCACTTTTGGTCTCCAGCGCGCCATCAATGAATACCGCGGAGAGCCGCTGATGGCCATCTTGCCAGGTGTTGCGCTCCAGGAACTCTGGAGCCTGATGGGCACCGCCGAGCAGGCACTGTTCATCGTCTCCCTGTTTGTGGTTCTAACCGGCCTGATCGGCATGCTGACGGCTATTCTGACCAGCCTTAATGAGCGGCGGCGAGAGATGGCTATCCTGCGTTCGGTGGGCGCCCGCCCGTGGCATATCTTCAGCCTGCTGGTAGCCGAAGCCTTCGCGCTGGCACTGGCAGGTGTCGTGGCCGGGCTTGCCCTTCTCTATGTGGCGATTGCTATCGCGCAGGCACCCGTACAGGCTTATTATGGCCTGTATCTGCCTCTGGAATGGCCTTCACGTTACGAGTGGACGTTACTGGGCGGTATCCTGATCGCTGCGCTGTTGATGGGCTGTGTTCCTGCCTGGCGCGCTTACCGTCAATCCCTGGCCGACGGCCTGTCCGTTCGCTTATAGCCTCAAAGACCGGAGCGTCCATGTATCGCGTGCTGTTGGTGCTTGCCCTGCTGTTCACCTCCTCCGTCTGGGCAGCGCCTCGCGCGCTTTCCTGGGGGGAGCTGATCCCGGAGGGCGCACCGCCGCCTCCGCCACCTGCACCCTTGCATCAGGGCTCACTGGATGAAAGTGGGCCTGCCGCCTTGCAGCAATCACCCAATGCTCCCGTGGTAAAAGCGCTGGAAGGTCAGGAGGTCAAGCTCCCAGGCTACATCGTGCCAATCATGGTGACTGAGGAAGGGGAAGTCACCGAGTTCCTGCTAGTACCCTATTACGGTGCCTGCATTCATGTACCTCCGCCTCCGTCCAACCAGATCGTCTATGTCAAAGGCGCCAAGGGCGTTGAACTGGCCCAGCTACATCTTCCGTACTGGGTAGAAGGTACGTTGCATGTTGATTCAGCCAGTACGGACATGGCTGAAGTCGGTTATCAGATGCAAGCCTCTCAGGTAACTCATTATTCGCTGTAATCAGCGTTTCGTTGAGCCAAGTCAACATATGATGCATCTCTCATCCTTAACATGTCGTTAGCCAACTAAACAACATGCTTTGGAGTGCATCATGCGCAAGCTGCCCCTAACCGCCGCCCTGCTGGCCCTCACCGCTGTTTCTCCGCTCGCCCTTGCCCACCAGGCCGGTGACATCATCATCCGTGCTGGCGCAGCGACCGTGGATCCACATGAAGACAGCGGCAATATCTCGGCCGCAGCAGCGGGCGGCAAGGTTGCAGGGACCAAGGCCACCGTTGACTCCGATACTCAGCTTGGCCTGGCAGCGGCCTACATGATCACAGACCACGTCGGCATCGAGCTGCTGGCCGCAACGCCGTTCAATCATCGGATCGGTGTAAAAGGCCTGGGCATGCTCGATGGCAAGCTGGCAGATGTCAAGCAGCTGCCACCTACCCTTTCGCTTCAATACTATCCGCTGAACCCTCAGTCCCGTATTCAGCCGTACGTAGGCGCCGGTATCAACTACACCCTCTTCTTTGACGAGGATCTGACCAGCAGCCGCAAATCCGCAGCCGGTGGCGGCTTCAGCAATCTGAGCCTGGACGATTCCTGGGGTTATGCGTTTCAGGCAGGCGTGGATTATCAGCTAACGGATTATCTGCTGTTCAACGCCGCCGTCTGGTACGCCGATATCGACACCAAGGCGACCGCCGACTCGGCGCTGGGTCGCGTAAAGGTTGATGTCGATATCGATCCCTGGGTCTACATGGTAGGTCTGGGCTATAAGTTCTAATCAGTAACCGGCAAAAAGGCCTTCATATGAAGGCCTTTTTGCCGGTTAATTCGCCCCGCCTTCCTTCCTGGCCTTTGCCAACTCGGCGCGCCGCTTGCGGGCTTCCTTGGGATCTGCAATCAACGGTCGATAAAGCTCAACCCGATCACCTGCCTCCAGTACGCGCGTATCTGCATCAGAAATGACCTTTCCAAAGAGCCCGACAGCCAAGGTATCGATCGGCACCTTTGGAAAGCGCTCAGCCATTCCGGACAGCTCCAAGGCTTCACGTACGGTGGTACCTACCGGAACTTCTAGCGTGATCAGGGCCTGCTCGTCTGGCAAGGCCAGCGCGACCTCGACATTTATCCGCTCAGCCATACAGCTGCTTGGCCCGTTGGCAGAACGCATCAACCATGGTGTTTGCAGCCTGATTGAATAGCGGGCCCAAGGTGGCCCGAATCAAAGCGCCCTGATACTCGAACGACAGGTCCAGCGAGATCTTGCAGGCTTTCTCACCCAGTGCCTTGAACTGCCAGACGCCATGCAGCTGACTAAAAGGCCCCTTTTCCAGATCCATGACGATGCATTGATCCGGCGTCAGCGTATTGCGTGTCGTGAACTGCTGGCTAAGCCCACCTTTGGCGACCGTCAATCCTGCACGCATTTCGTTTTCGCCCTGCTCCAGTATCTGGGCAGACGAACACCAGGGCAGAAATTCCGGGTAACGCTCCACGTCATTTACCAGCGCATAGAGCGCCGAGGCGGGGTAAGGCAATAAAGCCGAGCGTTGTATATGCGTAGTCATTGGTACCTCAATTCCAAAACTGTGCGGCAAACACAATGAGAATGCCTAGAGGGGCAACGTAGCGCATCAGGAAAAGCGCCAGAGCGAATAAGGCCGGGCTGCGCACCGACAACTCATCCCTCACCTGCTCACGCCCCATTACCCACGCTGCGAACACTACAAAGAACAGACCGCCGAGCGGCAACATGATTCGCGACGTCAGAAAGTCGATGACGCCAAAGAAATTCAACCCGCCTTCAGCGCCCCATTGATACAAGTGGAAGTGCCCCGCCTCGCTTACGAAGAACTTGGCCTGCTCCCACAGGTTGAACGATAACACTGTGCCTAGCCCGACCAGCCAGCAGATGAAAGCCAGAATGACAGTCACCCAGACGCGGCTCAGTCGGGTGCGCTCGATCAGGTAGGCCACCATCGGCTCAAGCAGAGAGATTGCCGAGGTCCAGGCGGCAATCGCCACCAGCACAAAGAACACCAGCCCCACGATCTGCCCCATGGTCACACTGCCGAACGCCAACGGCAGCGTCACGAACATCAATCCCGGTCCTTCACCAGGATTCAGGCCTGCCGCAAAGACGATTGGAAAAAGCGCCACCCCCGCCAGGAGCGAGACGAATGTATCCAGCAAGGCAACCGCTACGACGGTCTTGCCCAAAGAAGAGGACTTCGGCATGTACGCACCGTAGATCATCAACGAACCTACGCCTACGCTCAGCGAAAAGAACGCATGCCCCATCGCAGGAAGCAGGCCCTCCATGAGCCGCGAGGTATCAAAATGGAACATGAAGTGCAGCCCTTCCATGAAATGTCCCGTTGTCATGCTATAGCCCAGCAGAAGCAGCAACAGCACAAACAACAGCGGCATCAGGATACGCAAGGCTTTTTCCAGGCCATTCACCACCCCCTTGGCAATAACCCAGGCGGACAACACCATGAACAGGGTGTGCCACAAGGTCATTCGCCAGGGATCGGAGGTCAACGCACCAAACAGTGCACCGGCTTTAGGTCCATCGACACCTTGAAAATCGCCACGGCCGACACCAAGAATATAGTCAAGCGACCAACCGCCAACGACGCTGTAGAACGATAGGATGAGCAAGGCATTAACCATGCCGGCCAGCGCTGCCCAGGACCATCTTGGTGATCGGGCAGCGGCTACTGCCAGATCACGCATGGCATTGGCCGGACTTTGCCGGGCACGCCGTCCAATCAGCGTTTCCGCCAACATGACAGGCAAGCCAATCAAGGCGATGCAGACAAGGAACATAATGACAAATGCACCGCCACCATAAATCCCTGTCATATAAGGGAACTTCCAGATGCTCCCCAGGCCTACAGCGGAGCCGGTCGCGGCTAATATAAACACCCAGCGGCTAGCCCACCCGCCATGCACGGAAACCTGATCATTTGCCATTGAAGTTATCGGTACTCAAAAAAGTTGGCTATTGTCCGACTTTCACCGCTCCCTCTCAAGCACATGGCGGTTGCCCCACTGACTCCCCTATAATGCGCGTCTATGGCCAAACAAAAGAAAATCTCTTCCGGAACCATCGTGCAGAACAAGAAAGCGCTGCACGACTACTTCATCGAAACCCGCTTCGAGGCAGGCATTGCCCTGTCCGGCTGGGAAGTCAAAAGCCTGCGCGCAGGCAAGGCACAACTGACAGACAGCTATGTTCTGCTCAAGGATGGCGAGGCCTGGCTGCTTGGTAGCCACATCACCCCCCTGCAGACAGCCAGCACCCACGTCATTGCCGATCCTCAGCGCACTCGCAAGCTGCTTCTACACAAACGAGAGCTAGGCAAGCTGTTTGGTGCAGTGCAACAGAAAGGCTTCGCCTGCGTTGCGTTGTCCATTTACTGGAAAAAGCACCTGATCAAATGCGAAATTGCCCTGGCGAAAGGTAAAAAAGAATTCGACAAGCGTGCGACAGAGAAAGAGCGCGACTCGAATCGAGAGATCCAACGTGCTATGCACAAGGATCAGAAATAATAAAAGGCGCTCCAAGCGCCTTTTTATACCTTCGAAAAGTCTTCCGTCTTCTGTCGGCGCTGTGAGCGTGCAATACGCTGCGCTTCTTCCTGTGCTTCTTCCAGCACTTCCTGCACATAATGAATGTGTCGGCTGGCAATTTCCCGTGCATCGTCAGCACGCCGCTCGATGATGGCCTGATACAGCTCCCGGTGCTGCTGCATCAACATATCCCGTGTCTCGCTACGCTGTGCGTACATACCGCCGATATTGGTCACTACATTGCGCTTGAGCAAATCGAACAGACCGCGAATGGTATGCAGCAGGATAGCGTTGTGGCTGGCTTCGGCGATAGCCAGGTGAAAGCTGGCGTCTGCTGACCCCTCTTCCGAGCGGGAGATCGTTTCAGGTTGCGCATAGCAGTCCTGCAAAGCCTTGAAGGCCTGCGTCAAACGCTGATGATCGAGTTCGGTCGCACGCAAGGCGGCGTAATAAGCGCAAGAGCCCTCAAGCATGTGGCGAAACTCGAGCAGGTCCTGCCGTGTTTCTTCACGACTTTCGAGTAACTGAAGCAAGGGATCGCTAAACGTGGAGCCGAACGAGGTAGCAACGTAAGTACCGCCGCCCTGGCGACTGATCAATACTCCCCGAGCAACCAGCTTCTGAATCGCCTCGCGTAGCGAGGGCCGTGACACACCAAAGCGCTCCGCCAGCACCCGCTCGGCCGGCAACCGCTCACCGGCCTTCAGTGAACCCTCAACAAGCAGCGCTTCAATATGTTCAACGATGTCATCCGACAAACGACGTTGGCGTACCTGATCGAACCCCATCTCCATCCTCTGATATGCCTGCCAGAGCGGCGGCGTTGATTTTGAGCCAAACGGCCTTCGCGCATCCAGACTAAAGTCTTAAAAAGCAAGGTTTGACAGACTTGCCAGGCAACTTTTAACCTCAACCGTCAGCCATTGTAAATTGGTATGACCAATTTAGACATTAAGAAACCGATACGCTTATCGGAGCACCGCCCCCTACACAACAACAATCAAGGGAGCTCTACATGGAAACCTGGCAACAGCTGTATACACCGCTTGGCAGTCTGGGCTTGTCCGCCACGGCGGCACTTGTCCCTATCGTGTTTTTCTTTCTTGCATTGGCTGTCTTTCGCATGAAGGGTCATCTCGCCGGAACCATTACCCTGGCGCTATCCCTTGGTATTGCCATTCTGGTCTACCGGATGCCGGTAGAAAAAGCGCTGGCAGCGGCCGGGTATGGATTCCTTTATGGCCTATGGCCAATCGCCTGGATCATCGTCGCAGCGGTTTTTCTCTACAAACTGACCGTCAAAAGCGGTCAGTTCGATGTCATCCGCAGCTCAGTCCTTTCCATTACGGATGACCAACGTCTGCAGGTGCTGCTTATCGGGTTCTGCTTTGGAGCCTTTCTTGAAGGCGCCGCAGGCTTTGGCGCACCCGTCGCCATTACCGCAGCCCTGTTGGTGGGTCTGGGACATAATCCGCTCAAGGCGGCAGGTCTATGCCTGATTGCCAATACCGCCCCGGTTGCATTCGGAGCTCTAGGTATTCCAACAATCGTAGCGGGCCAGGTAACCGGCATTGATGCTTTCAAACTGGGCGCCATGACCGGTCGCCAGCTTCCACTGCTGTCTCTGCTGGTCCCCTTCTGGCTCATGGCCATGATGGATGGCATGCGTGGTCTGCGCGAAACCTGGCAGGCAGCCCTCGTATGTGGTAGCAGCTTTGCCGTTTCCCAGTACTTTACCTCGAACTACATCGGCCCTGAGCTACCCGACATCACCTCGGCCCTGTTCAGCATGGCTTCGCTGACCGCCTACTTGAAGCTGCGTCAAAGCCGTCACGCCGTCGCCCAAGAGGTGGTCGGGGTCAGTGCAGGCGGGGCAGCAACCCTGGGCGGCGGCCCCGGCTTTGGCCGAGCACCAGGCAACCGCACACCTTCGCCCTATACACTGGGACAGATCATCAAAGCCTGGTCGCCCTTCCTGATCCTGACCGCGCTGGTTACCGTCTGGACACTCAAACCCTTCAAAGCAATGTTTGTCGCAGGTGGCTCACTCTACAGTCTGGTCATTAATATTTCGGTGCCGTTCCTGGACAGGCTTGTTCTCAAGACTGCACCGATTGCGACAGACCCTACTCCAATAGCTGCGGTCTTCAAATTCGATCCTATTTCTGCCACAGGTACAGCGATCCTGATTTCGGCTTTTATCTCCATGGCAATCCTCAAGATCAAGCCTGGCGTAGCACTGTTCACATTCAAGGAAACGCTGGTGGAGTTGCGATGGCCAATCCTTTCGATTGGCATGGTGCTGGCCTTTGCGTTCGTAACCAACTATTCCGGCATGTCGACAACACTCGCTTTAGTACTGGCGGGAACAGGAGCGCTCTTCCCATTCTTTTCACCATTTCTCGGTTGGCTCGGGGTTTTTCTAACAGGATCGGATACCTCTTCAAACGCTCTCTTCGGCTCTCTACAGGCCACCACTGCCCATCAAATTGGAGTATCGGACACCCTGCTGGTTGCGGCTAACAGCAGCGGCGGCGTAACAGGCAAAATGATTTCACCACAGTCGATTGCCGTTGCCTGTGCTGCTACCGGCATGGTTGGGAAAGAATCTGACCTGTTCCGTTTCACCCTGAAACACAGCCTGATCTTCGCCACTGTTGTAGGCCTTATCACGCTGGTCCAAGCCTATGTACTCACCGGCATGATCCTTCACTAACAGATAAAGGCGAATTAAGAAGTTGCCGCCAAGACACCGGTGCCGGGCTCGTCCCGGCACTGCCATAACCCCATCCCACAGGATGGATAACCGGGCAAACCCGGAGACGCCTGAATGAGTGAGCTTTTTTATAACGCAGCGCCCAATGCCACCCGCATCGCGCCACCCATTCCAAAGCAGCGGGAATACCCCGCGCAGAAGCCGCAACACGTTTATTTATTTGGTACCTGTGTTGTCGATTTGTTTTATCCAGAAGCAGGCATGGACAGTATCCGTCTGCTGGAGCGTGAAGGTATTACGGTCCATTTTCCCCAAAGTCAAAGTTGCTGCGGGCAGCCTGCCTATACTTCCGGTTATACCGAGGAAGCACGCGAAGTCGCACGAGCACAGCTGGGCCTGTTCCGTCAGGACTGGCCGCTGGTTGTTGTTTCGGGATCATGCGCAGGCATGATTCGTCATCACTATTCGGAACTGTTCAAACATGAGCCTGCTACGCTTCGTCAAATCGAAGCACTGGCCGACCGAACCTATGAATTGGCCGAATTCCTGCTCAACGTTTGTAAAGTTGACCTCAAGGATCGCGGGGCGCCTACCAAGGTTGCACTTCATACCTCCTGCAGCGCACGCCGCGAGATGAATACACACCTCCATGGCAGAGCCTTACTCGCTCAGCTAGAGGCGGTCCAACGGGTGGATCATGACCATGAAAGCGAATGCTGCGGCTTTGGCGGTACTTTCTCGGTCCGTATGCCAGATATCTCTGGTGCCATGGTGGCAGACAAGACACGTGCTCTTCAGGAATCGGGTGCTGCTCAAATCGTGACCGCTGACTGTGGCTGCCTGATGAACATCAATGGTGCCCTGGAAAAGCAGAACGCTACATTGCGTGGGCAGCATCTTGCCAGTTTCATCTGGCAGCGAACCGGAGATAGCGTATGAACCAGATGACCCGAATTCCCGCGCTGGAGATTCCCACACCACCCTTCAAGACGCGAGCGCGCCAAGCGCTGAACGATGAGCAGCTGCGCCGTAATTTCCGTGTTGCCATGGATTCACTGATGACCAAACGCCTGGCCATCATGAGTGATCCTGATGAGCGTGAGCGGCTACGAGAGATGGGCAATCGCATTCGTGCAAGGGCGCTTTCCAAGCTGCCTGACCTCCTTGAAAAGCTGGAAGCCAACCTGGCACGCAACGGTATTCAGGTTCATTGGGCAGAAACGACAGACGAAGCCAACGCTATCGTTCAGTCAATCGCCGAGGCACACAAGGCCACACGCCTGATCAAGGGAAAGTCCATGGTCAGCGAAGAGATGAACATGAACCATGTGCTGGAAAAGCAAGGTATAGAGTGCCTTGAGTCAGACATGGGTGAGTACATCATCCAGCTGGCCGGGCAGAAACCTTCGCATATCATCATGCCTGCGATTCACATGAATGCTGCCCAGGTGGCCTCACTATTCAGCAACACCCTTGGCACCGAATACACCACAGATGTCGATGAACTAATTCAAACGGGCCGGCGCGTATTACGACAAAAATTTTTCGAAGCAGATATCGGCATATCAGGCGTTAACTTCGCAGTAGCTGAAACAGGCACTCTGCTGCTTGTTGAAAACGAAGGGAACGGCCGCATGTCCACAAGCGTTCCTAACGTACATATCGCTGTCACTGGAATAGAAAAAGTTGTGGAAAACCTGCGTGACGTCGTGCCGTTGCTATCGCTTTTGACACGCTCAGCATTAGGCCAGCCGATAACTACCTACGTGAATATGATCTCAAGCCCACGCAAATCCGATGAGCTGGATGGGCCACGAGAAGTGCACCTTGTTCTTCTAGACAATGGCCGCAGTCAGGCCTTTGCTGATGGAGAGTTGCGACAGACACTTAACTGCATTCGCTGTGGGGCCTGCATGAATCACTGCCCGGTCTATACCCGTATTGGTGGTCACGCCTACGGCACGGTATACCCTGGCCCTATTGGGAAGATCATATCGCCACACTTACTGGGGCTGGAAAACACGCCGGATCACCCCAGTGCTTCATCGCTGTGTGGTGCCTGCGGAGAAGTCTGCCCCGTAAAAATCCCCATTCCCGCGCTGTTACGCCGCTTAAGGGAAGAAAACGTTAAGCCACCGGAAGCTACCCCTTATCTCATGCGCGGCCAAGGCAGCAAGTTCTCTCCGCGTGAAAGACTGACCTGGAAAGGCTGGAAGACACTCTACACATCCCCAACGCTCTATAAATCTTTTGCCTACCTCGCAACACGCTTTCGAAATCTTACTCCCGGAAATGTTGGGCCATGGAGCGAGAACCATGCTGCGCCCAAACCCGCCTCAAGATCACTTCACGAGTTGGCTCGTGAGCACCTAGGGGAGGACAAAGCATGAATGCCCGCAGCAATATTTTAGGCAAACTTCGGAAAAGCTTGGCTGGCACAACGCCTGTGAAAGATGACTATGACGTATCACTAGTAACCCAACCCTGGAGCTATGCGCCTGAGGAGCGCATCAGTCGACTACGAGCACTTATGGAGGCGGTTCATACAGAGATACACCTCACCACAAAAGAACGTTGGCCCGCACTGGTCGAACAACTTCTTCACGACAAACAAATTCCTAGCCTGCTTATAGCCCCTCAGACACCCCATGGCGACCAGCTTACGGCCTATTGGAAAGATAAAGCGGGACTTCCTTTTCTCAAGGCCTATGACCGCCCAATTGAGGAATGGAAAGCGGAACTCTTCAACGAGACCCCAGCCAGCTTAACGGGGACGCTCGGAGCCATAGCAGCAACAGGTAGCCTAGTGCTCTGGCCAACCCGTGAAGAACCTCGACTAATGAGTCTGGTTCCACCCGTTCACATTGCTCTCCTACAGGCCAGCAAGATCGAAGACAACCTTTATACGTTTCACGACAAATACCAGTGGCCGGAAAGTATGCCTACCAATGCATTGCTCATCTCCGGGCCATCCAAAACCGCTGACATAGAACAAGTACTAGCGTACGGCGCACATGGTCCCAAGGATTTGGTCGTCCTAATAATTGAAGATGCTTAACTTACATAGCGGTTTGGAGCGCGCTTCTGTAAGGGTATTTGAAGTATTTCTTTAAAAGATAAATGAAACGTAAGCGGCCGATAGCAGTCCACTCGTATGAGGCTGGTTAGTCCTTTAATGGAGCCAGCAAGGTCCTTCTGACTTAGCCTGGAAATTCGCTTACGTCATTCATGTTCAAGGAGATGTCTATGAAACGCACCGCTTTAGTAGCTGCCGTAGCTGCCCTAATGGCTTCACCTGTTTTTGCTGAAGATCTTTGCGCTATTCAGCTGCAAAAAATTGATGACGCCATGAAAACCACACCATCAATGGCAACCGCTACCGCAACAGACTCCAATGTCCAGGTGCAACGTATCAAAGAGCTTCATGAAGAGGCGGTAAAGCATCAACAAGCAGGTGATACCAAGAAGTGCATCGCCTCGGCCAACCAGGCATTATCCCTGATCCGCAAACCAGGCGGAGAGACAGGTGGCAGCAAATAAGCAGCTCTTGTAGGCCGCGTAGGAAAAGCAGCCTATCTCTTTTATTTTCTGCTGCAAAAGCAAAACCCC